>JACDCC010000030.1 GCA_013694595.1 Chthoniobacterales bacterium | reverse complement strand
TTTCCTTGATCGCGGTCGGGGGCATGAAGCTCGAGCGCCGTCCACGCCACCACGCGCAGAGTTCAGGAGCTGCGCGCCAGCCATTCCTTCGCGACGGAAAGATCGTTCGCGACCAGCCCGTGGCTCGCCTGCTGCACTTCTAGCGTCACATCGGCGCCACGTTGCCTAAGTAACGACGCGAGCCGCTCGGCATCGTCGGCTGTCACGATCGGATCATGGCGCGCGGAGCTAATCAGCACGCGTTTGCCGGTGAGATCGGATGCGCCGGGATGCGACAGCGGCACCATGGCACGGAGCAGATCGCGGCGGCTAGAACCTCGGGCCGCAGGAGCAGCATGGCAGCGGCGATGTTGGCACCGTTTGAATAACCAAGCGCCGTCACGTCCGCAGGATGGAATCCGTATTCGGCCGCCGCGGCGGTCACGAAATCCGCCAGCTCACCGGCGCGGCGGACGACGTCCCCCTCGTCGAAGACCCTTCAGCGAAACGGCGAAAGAAGCGCGGCATGCCGTTCTCCAGCACCTTCCCGCGCGGGCTGAGCAGCGTCGCGTCCGGCGCGAGCTCATGCCCCAGCGGCAACAGATCTGTCTCGTTGCCGCCGGTGCCGTGGAGCAGGAGCAGGACGGGAGGATTCGCTCCGGTGCCGGGGACATGGCGGTGAACGAAATCGAGGTTGCTCATGAGCGACACTTCTCGCGCGGCAGCGCGGCTGCGACTAGAGACTACGCGTGCAGAAGCGCCTGCAAAACTACATCTGGCAAAAGGCGGTGACGGCGAGCTGGCTCGGCGCCAACGAAGAGCTGTTGCACGAACAGACGAAGGGCAGCTATGCGACGATCGAGCGGCCTGGAACCTCGCGTGCGCTGCTCGAGGCGTTTTGTGAAACCCGGCCGGCAGCGGAGGGCTTGAAGTGGTCCTTCGGGGGCTCGATCCGCCCGCTGCCGAGCGACTGGCGCGAACGGTTTTTCGCCGCGCATCGCACAGCGCCGCTGAAGATCGGCCGCCGGCTCATCATCGCCGGCGAGAATACCGGCGATACGGCGGGACCGCGCCTGATCATTCCCGCGGGCGTGGCGTTCGGAACGGGCGAACACGCCACGACTGCGATGTCGCTCCGTCTGCTGGGATGGGTCACGCGCCCGCTGCCGTGCGGCTGGCGGATGCTTGACGCGGGCACCGGCTCCGGAATCCTCGCGCTGGCCGGATGGCATTTCGGTGCGCGGAAAGTCCTCGGGATCGACAACGATCCGATGGCTCTCGCGACCGCGAAGGAGAATGCGCGGCGGAACCGAATTCGCGGCGTCACTTTCGTGGTCGGGGACGTGCAGAAGAGGATTCGCGGCACGTTCGACGTCATCACGGCGAATCTTTACTCCGAGCTTCTGGTCTCGGTGTTGCCGACGTTTCGCGAGTCGCTGGTTGCCGAGGGCAGCTTGATCCTGTCCGGCGTTCTCCGGCAGCAGGAACGAGAGCTGACTGCGGCGTTGCGTGCGGCGGAATTCCGGGCTGCGGAGATTCGCCGGCGTGGCAAATGGATCGCTCTGCTTTGCGTTCGACGCTGATGCCGCGGGCGCTGCGAGCGCCGCTCGGCACCCAAAAAGCTAGTTGACTCTGCAGAGCCGCAAACGCAGGTTCCACCAGCCTTAGCGGCCCTGGATTTACTCCTGCATCGACGCGGTTGGATCTGTAGAGCCGCGGACGAATTCTATGCAGGCAGAAGAACTATCCTACGTCATCCTTACGCCTTATTCGATGCGCAAATCGCGCACCGGCGGCATCATTTCACGTCTCATTGCTCGGACCGGGCTCGATCTCGTCAGCGCCCGGATGTTCGCGCCGAGCCAGGAGCTGGTGAAACGCTACGCGGACACAATCGTGACTGAGACGGACCCCCGGCATCGCGCCACGCAGAAGCTGCTGCGCAAGTACGTCTCCAAGAATTTCAGCGGCACGGTGAACAATGAGCGGCCTCGCGTCATGCTGCTGGTGTTCCGTGGACCGGACGCCGTCCGCAAAACTCTGGAAACCGTCGGCCATATCGTCAACGAGCGGACAAGCGGCGAGACGATTCGCGATACATTTGGCGACTATATCACCAACGCCGCGCGCGAGGTGACCTACTTCGAACCGGCGGTGTTAACTGCGATCGATGCGCAGGAGGTGAAAGAGGATCTGCAACTCTGGGCCGAATACTCAGACAGCGATGGCGGGATCCTCGACAAGGTGGTGAACCACCCAGCCGGAGCGAAGGTCGAGAAGACGCTGGTGTTGATCAAACCTGATAATTTCAAGTTCCCGAACCTGCGTCCCGGCGGTGTGATCGACATCTTCTCGCAAACCGGCTTGTCGATCATCGGGTTCAAGGTGCACCGCATGAGCGTCGGCCAGGCGGAGGAGTTTTATGGGCCTGTGCTTTCAGTATTAGAAGACAAACTCGGCGCCGAAAAAGGGCGGAATGCGTGGGAAGACGTTGTTGCGTTCATGTCCGGCGGTCGCCCAAGTGCCACTTCCGCAGAACAGCGCGATCTCGCCGGCTCGGAGAAGTGCATCGCGATCGTTTACCAGGGTGTCGACGCAGTGCGCAAAATCCGCGAAGTGCTCGGGCCGACGGATCCAAGCAAGGCGCCTCCCGGTTCGATTCGGAAGGAATTCGGTCAATCAATCATGGTCAATGCCGCGCACGCTTCGGACTCCGCCGAGAACGCGCAGCGCGAGATGGGAATCATCCAGGTCGACGAGAATAACTTCAAACCTTTGATTGAAAGCTTCTATGGGCGCCAATAGCTTGCGCTCCCATTTTGCCAACCCTTAGCCTAATCCCCACAGCCATGGAAATTTCCGAGCGCGCCGCCCAGTTAACTCCCTCCCTCACCCTGTCGATCGACAGCAAGGCGAAGGCGATGAAGGCCGAAGGTCTGGACGTCTGCGGGTTCGGCGCGGGCGAGCCGGATTTCGATACGCCGGATCATATCAAAGCGGCGGCCATTGCGGCGCTCGAAGGCGGGTTTACGAAGTACACGCCGAGCGC
>JACDCC010000400.1 GCA_013694595.1 Chthoniobacterales bacterium | reverse complement strand
CTTCCGAAGTTCGCATCGCGGCTGACGCGGCGATGCGCGAGAGCGATCTCATCCTGTTTGTCGTGGACGCGCAGCATGGGCTCGCCCCGATCGACCAGGAGCTGGCGCTGATGCTCCGCAAATCCCGCCGCCCTGTCGTGCTGGTGGTGAACAAGGTTGATCACCCAAAACATGAGGATTTGGAGGCAGACTTCTCGCGCCTGAACTTCGATGAGACGATTTCCATCAGCGCCGCACACGGGCGCGGCATTTCAACGCTGCTGGAAACCATCGACCAGCTGCTCCCGAAGGAAAGCGAGGCACGCGCAGACGATGCTGAGCCGATCGAACGTAAGCCGCCCGTGGCGCTCGCCATTATCGGTCGCCCGAACGCAGGCAAGTCGTCGCTGATTAATTCAATCCTGCGAGACCAGCGCACAATTGTGAGCAACATACCGGGCACCACGCGCGACGCCGTGGACATCGAGTACGAGCGCGAGGGTCAGAAGTTTCTGCTCATCGACACTGCCGGGATGCGCCAGCGGAGCAAGCATTCCACTTCCGTAGAGGTCTTCAGCGTCATGCGCGCGGAGCGGACGATACGGCGGGCCGATCTTTGCGTGCTGGTGATCGATGTGACGAGTGGCGTCACCTCACAGGACAAAAAGATCGCCGGCCTCATCCAGGAATCGCGCAAGCCGTCGATCGTTGTGCTCAACAAATGGGATCTGGTGAAGCCGGCACGTGGCGCGAAAGCCGCCATGAAAGAGCTGATCACGACCGCGCGTGAAACGCTGTTTTTCCTCGACTACGCGCCGGTGCTGATCGCTTCCGCCGCGACGGGTGAAAATGTAACGCAGCTGTTCGAGATGATCTCCGAGATCCAACGCGCGGCGGGCATACGGCTTGGCACCGGCGTCCTGAACCGGATGTTTCGCGCCGCGATGGACGAAACGTTGCCGCCCACGATCGGCAACAAGCGCCTCAAGCTGTTCTATGCCACGCAATCGGCCGGTGATGCCGAGCGCGCGATCGATCCCCCGAAGTTCATCCTGTTCGTGAATCAGCCGAAATTGCTCGGTGACACCTACGCTCGATTCCTGGAGGGCCGCATCCGTCAGGCCGAGCCGTACCCGGGCCTGCCGGTTCTTCTCACGCTCCGCGCCCGGAGCGAGCCGCGCGAACAATAGGCGACGACTCGCGATTTCTCGCGAGAGTGGTAGGCGACGGTGCGTCCCGGGCCTTTGATCGAACATTCTCCCGTGATGCCTGTCTCAACTTTTTCATGAAATCCACGCAGGAAATTACGTACGAAGTGCAGCAGCTGGGGCAATGGATTCCTGCGTTGCGCGAACAGGTCGGCCGCGTCGTCATTGGCCAGAAATATCTCGTCGACCGCCTGCTGCTGGGGCTGCTCGCGAACGGGCACATCCTGCTCGAAGGCGTGCCGGGATTGGCCAAGACGTTGACGGTCAAAACGATGGCCGCTGCGATTCAGACCGGTTTCCAGCGGCTGCAATTTACGCCGGACCTTCTCCCGGCGGATCTGATCGGGACGTTGATCTACAATCCGCGTTCCGGTGAGTTCACAACGAAGCTCGGCCCGCTGTTCTCGAACCTGATCCTCGCTGACGAAATCAACCGCGCGCCGGCGAAGGTGCAAAGCGCATTGCTTGAAGCGATGCAGGAGCGCCAGGTCACTATTGGTGACCAGACGTATCCGCTGTCCGACCCGTTTCTCGTGCTCGCCACGCAGAACCCGCTGGAGCAGGAAGGCACTTACCAGTTACCGGAAGCGCAACTCGATCGCTTCATGCTGAAGCTGAATGTCGGCTATCCGCTGAAAGCTGAGGAGCGCCGCATTCTTGACCTGATGGCGACTTCTGCCCCGGACCTCGCAGTGTCTCCAGTGGTCGATCCGCAGCAGATCATTGCCGCACGCGCGGTCGTGAACAGCATCTACATCGACGATCGCGTGAAGGATTACATCGTCGACGTCGTGTGGGCGACCCGCGAGCCCGCTTCATACAACTTAAAGCTCGACGGCTTGATCCGTTACGGCGCCTCACCGCGGGCCACGATCTTCCTCGCGCTCGCGGCTCGCGCGTACGCGTTCCTGAACGGCCGTGGCTACGTCACGCCCCAAGACATCAAGAGCATCGGCACTGATGTGCTCCGCCATCGCGTCATCGTCAGCTACGAGGCGGAGGCCGAAAGCATCACCAGCGAGACCATCGTAGAGCGAATCTTTGCCGGGCTGCCGGTGCCGTAATGACAACGCTCCCGCCGCCGTCATTCCGAGCGAAGTCGAGGAATCCCGTGGCGCGACCGACGACGTAGCGATGACTCACCAGAATTATTTCGTGTACATCCTGACGAATCACGACCGTCACACCGTGCTGTATATCGGCGTCACTAACGATTTGGATCGGCGCTGCAACCAGCACTCGTTAGGCCACGGCAGCGCGTTCGCGAAGCAGTACAACGCGCACAAGCTGATCTACTTCGAAGCGTATCCTGATCCAGAGAGTGCAATTGCGCGCGAGAAGCAACTCAAACGCTGGAGCCGGAGCAAGAAGGAAACGCTGATCGCACGCTCTAACGCCCAATGGCGCGACCTGTTCGCGGAAATGCGCGCCGTGGCACCAGCGGGAGGTTCTCAGTAATGCCACGGGATCCCTCGACTTCGCTTGGCTCCGCTCGGGATGACAAGGCGGGCGCTTCTGCAGGCGAACAACAAACGCCCGCGGAGATCCTAAAGAAGATCCGCGCGCTCGAGATCAAGACGAAGGGCCTCGTGCAGACCG
>JACDCC010000390.1 GCA_013694595.1 Chthoniobacterales bacterium | reverse complement strand
GATCGTGTCGAACTCCAAGGCTGGCGCCGCCTCCATCAGCATCGATTACAGATACTTCCGGTGCTCTGCTCGGCAACGTCTATTCGTCCTTCTCCGCGCTCGTCGCGAGGATCGCGTCGGGCCGGTATATGTCGCGATTACTCCCTTGGAACTCCGCCTTCAGCTTCACTTTGAAGTTCGCGAGGTCGACGATATCCCAGCGCGTGAGCTCCCAATGGCCGGCTTTCCGCTCCTCGTGTTCGAAGCCGAGAATCAGGTGCACCGCGTCCTCCCGCACCTTGTTCGTCGCAACTTTCGGTTCGAAGTAAAACGTGCGGAAACTGCTGTCGCGACTCTTCGCTGCGTAAAGCTTCGGGTCCATGTAGTAGACGCGCTTCGTCGCCTCATCCACGAGGCGCAGGTCGGGGTAACCGGAACGCTGGGTGCGCTCGGCGGCGGTCTTCGGGAACTCGCAGCGCAGACCCGACATCGCATTCAGCAGCTCGAGCACCATGTTCTCGAAAGGCCCGCTGACTTCGTTGATCCGCGCGCCCGTCTGCACCGGACTCGTCGGTGCATTCATCCGCTTGAGGACTTCATCCAACGCGGCACCAATTTGCTTCAGGACGCGCTGATCAGCCTCATCGTTTCGATCGAGCGGCCGCACCTGCTTGCCGGTGGCGTGGAAGATCACGTCCCGAAAAGGCATCGCCGTGAGCTCTTCTTTTCCTTGCAACAGCCACGGGATGAATGTGGCCGCTGCCGAATCGCTTGCAGGCGCGGGGGAGGGTGGTTGCTCGCGCGCGAAGGCGGGTGCGATCGACGAGACCAGCGCGGCAAGGGCCATGATGGAACGCGCGCGCATCGAATCAGCTAATCTGAACCGCTTTTTCGAGCAGCGGGAGGATCGAGGTCACGTCCGCTGCGCTACGCGCGTGGATGAACATGAGCGGTTCGCCGTTCTCCACCTGCTCGCTCGCCTTTTTTAAGCGGGAGAAACCTACGGCGAGATCCACCGCGTCGTCCGCCTTTTGCCTGCCACCCCCGAGCAAAACAGAGGCACGCCCGACCGCCTCTGCGTTCACCGCCCTCACGGTACCGCCGCGGGGGGCGGTAAATGGCTGGATCACCGGAGCCTGATGAACACTTTGCATCTTCTCCAGCGCGGTCGCGTCGCCTCCTTGCGCTTCGACCAGCTGGACGAACTTCCGCCACGCGCTGCCGTCGCGGAGCCAGGCCGCTAGCCGCTCCCGCGAGGCGGTGGACACCTTCTCGCTTAAGTCCAAAATCAACGTGATCAGATCCGGCGGACCGCCGCCGCGCAGGATCTCCACGCACTCCGCCACCTCGAGCGCGTTGCCAACCGCGCGCCCCAGCGGCTCGTCCATCGGGCTGAGCAGGCACGACATCTGCACGCCCATCAGTTCACCCACTTCGGTCATCGACGCGGCGAGCTGCTCCGCCTCCCTTCGCGTTTTCATGAAAGCGCCGCTGCCGAATTTCACATCGAGCACGAGGCGGTCGAGATTCTCGGCGAGCTTCTTACTCATGATGCTGGCCACAATGAGCGGCTGCGACGGCACCGTGCCGGTCACATCTCGTAACGCGTAGAGCTTTCTGTCCGCGGGGCAGATGTCAGCTGTTTGCCCGATCATGAAAACGCCGATGCGCTCAAGCTGCTGCAGCGCGCGTTGTTCATCGAGGTTGACGCTGAATCCCGGAATGCTCTCGAGCTTGTCGAGCATGCCGCCGGTGATGCCGAGACCGCGCCCGGAAATCATTGGCACCCACACTTCGTCGCACGCGAGCAGGGGAGCGAGGACTAACGAGACCTTGTCGCCGACGCCGCCAGTCGAGTGTTTGTCGACCTTCGGCGGAGAACCGGCGGGATACTCGATCACGCGGCCGCTTCGCATCATTGACGTCGTGAGATGCTGCGTCTCGCGCGGCGTCATCCCGCGGAAGAACACTGCCATCGCCCAGGCGCTCATCTGGTAATCAGCGACCTCGCCGCGCGTGAACGCTGTGATCAACGACTCGATCTCCTCGGCGTCCAGCTCGGCCCCGTCGCGCTTCTTCTCGATGAGGGAAGGGGTGTGCATGCGTCTTATGCGATAGCGCGGTTCAGGAACGAGGTGGCAGTCCGCCAGCCCTGCACGTCAAAGTAATCCGCGAGCGATGCCGCCACGTCCGCAAATGTCAGCCGCGTCCCGAGATTTCGCTGCTCGGTGCCGTCGAGGACGAACAGCGGAACCTCCTCGCGAGTATGATCGGTGCCGCGGAAACTCGGATCGTTTCCATGATCCGCAGTGATGATGACGAGATCGTCTGTCGAGATCTTCGGGAGAAACTCGCCGAACCAGCGGTCAAACTCTTCCAGCGCCTGCGCGTAGCCCGCGACATCACGGCGGTGGCCGAAAAGCATGTCGAAGTCGACCAGGTTGGCAAAGATGAAGCCTTCGCGCCGCTCCTGCCAAAGCTCGTCGATGCACGTCATTCCTTCCTGATTAGAGGCAGTGGGAAACGACTCCGTCACACCTTGATCCGCGAAGATGTCGCTGATCTTACCGACGCCGATCACCGGCACACCGCGCTCGCTGAGTTCGTCCAAGACGGTTCGCGGTGGCTTCATCGAGTAGTCATGACGGCGTGAAGTGCGCTTGAAGTTGCGAGCGTCGCCGATAAACGGACGCGCGATGACACGGCCGATCCGCGCCGCATCCGCGTGTTTTCGTGCCGCTTTGCAGATGTCGTACAAGCGCTCGATTGGGATCACTTCCTCATGCGCTGCGATCTGCAGAACGGAATCGGCGGAGGTGTAGAGGATCGGCTTCCCGGTGCGCACATGCTCCGCGCCGAGCTTCTCCCAGAACAGTCGTGCCACTGGTCGCGTGGTTCCCGATGAACTGCACGCCTGCGTCACGTTCGATCGCGCGCACCAGCTCATCCGGGAAACGCGCGAAGACCGCGAACGGCTCCTCCAGGCTAACGCCCGCGAGTTCCCAGTGGCCAGTGGTGGTGTCTTTTCCGGCTGACTGCTCACGCATCCGGCCGTAACTCGCGAGATATTCTCCGGTAGGGCGAGACTCCGTCGAGCCTGACGTGGCGCCCTCCCATTCCCGTCCAGCAGTTCCGGCAGGCCTAACGAGCAAAGATGTGGGAGCGCGATCTCC
>JACDCC010000342.1 GCA_013694595.1 Chthoniobacterales bacterium | reverse complement strand
CTTTCTATCCGCCGCATCACCTCACCCTCGGCGAAGGCGGCGCCGTGAACATCGTCAGCCGGATGCACTTCAAAGTGCTCGTCGAAAGCTTTCGGGACTGGGGTCGTGACTGCTGGTGCGCGAGCGGAATGGATAACACCTGCAACAAACGCTTCGGCTGGCAGCTCGGCGAATTGCCGAAAGGTTACGATCACAAATACATCTATAGCCATCTCGGCTATAACCTGAAGCCACTCGATCCGCAGGCGGCGATCGGATTGAAGCAGCTCGATAAGCTTCCCCATTTTGTCGAGGCGCGGAAGAACAACTGGGAACATCTACGCCGCGGGCTGGCGCCGCTCGAGGAGTTCGTCGAGTTCTCACTCCCCACTCACGCGTCAAGCTGGTCGCCCGATGGCTTCACTTGGGATGCGAGCGGCTGCCGAACGGACTGCAGCTGGTTTGGTTTCATGATCCTTGTGCGGCCGGGTGCGCCTTTCTCGCGACTCGAACTCGCGCAGGAACTCGACCGTGCCAAGATCGGCCACCGTATGCTCTTCGGCGGGAACCTCGTGCGGCAACCCGCGTTCGTGCAATTGCGCAAAGACAATCCGCAAAGCATGCGCGTTGTCGGCGACCTCGCGGGCGCCGATCGTATTATGAATGAAGCAATTTTCGTCGGCGTATATCCCGGCCTTACACAGGCGATGCAGGAATACATGGTGGAAACCATCACAGCTTTCTGCCGGCGGGCATGACTTTCGCGGCGGAAAAGGGAAACCCCCTCGCGGACGATCTCGACCGCATCCTGCGGCACACGGTCGGCTTATCGGACCGTCTGCGGGGAAGCAGAATCTTCATCACCGGCGGGACCGGTTTCTTCGGTTGCTGGCTCCTGGAGAGCTTTGCCTGGGCTAACGATCAGCTGGACCTGAAGGCGGAGGCGGTGGTTCTGACCCGTGATCCGCAGGCGTTTCAGAAGAAGGCGCCGCATCTGGCGAATCATCCTGCCATTCAGTTGCATCAGGGCGATGTTCGAAACTTTCAGTTTCCCCAGGGCCGCTTCGACTACTTCATTCACGCCTCGGCCGAGAGTAACGTGCAGGTGGTGACGGAACAGCCGCTGCTGCTGTTCACGACGCACATTGACGGCGCGCGGCGGGTCTTCGAGTTCGCCACGCAATGCAAAGCCAAAGCGGTCCTATTTACCAGCTCCGGCTGCGTCTACGGCCGGCAGCCGCCGGAGCTTACACATCTTCCGGAAACTTACCTCGGCAGCCCCGCCGCAATCACCGCGGATGCAGTAGCGGCTGCGAACGCCGGCGGCATCTGGTGCTCGGAGCTGCTTGGCGCGCTCTACGCGAAGCAGCACGGCTTGCCGGTGAAATTCGCGCGCTGCTTCACGCTGATGGGGCCGTATCTGCCATTGAGCAAACCGTTCGCCGCGACCTCATTTTTGCGGAATGCGCTCGCCGGCGGCCCCATCAACATCGGCGGCGATGGCACCGCCGTTCGCTCCTATCTGTATGCCGCCGATCTGGCGATCTGGTTGTGGATGATCCTGTTTAACGGCCGGGCTGGTGAAGCCTATAACGTCGGCTCCGAGGAGGCGGTGACCATCGCAGAGCTTGCGCACGCCGTAGCCGACACCGTCGCGCCGGGCGCCGAGATCCGGCTGGGTTCAACTCCCACGCCGGGACAGCTGGCGGAACGATACGTACCGTCGACGCGAAAAGCGCAGCTGGAACTGGGGCTCCAGCAGTGGATTAGTCTACCTGAAGCGCTGCAGCGAACCGCAAACTGGCACCGACAATTTAGATGATAAAAGTATCCGACTACGTGTCCCAGTTTTTGGGCCGCAACGACATTACCGAGATCTTTACCGTTTCGGGCGGTGGCATCGCGCATTTGCTCGATTCGATCGGACGCGATCCGAAGCTGCGGTACTACTGCAATTATCACGAGCAGGCTTGCGCGATCTCAGCCGAAGCTTACGCGCGCGTCACTGGTAAAGTAGGCGCCTGCCTGGTGACG
Organism: Chthoniobacterales bacterium; assembly: GCA_013694595.1. Taxonomy (GTDB): domain Bacteria; phylum Verrucomicrobiota; class Verrucomicrobiia; order Chthoniobacterales; family UBA10450; genus JACCTI01. Next base: position 10,076 of record JACDCC010000342.1, on the reverse strand, counting down.
ATCGGGCCAGGCGCGATCAACGCGTTGTCGGGCATTGTCGGAGCCTGGTACGACTCGCTGCCGGTCCTTGTGCTCTCCGGGCAGGTGCGCTCCGATTTGATCGCGGACTACTCGAAGATTCGCCAGAAAGGTCCCCAGGAAGGGAACGTCATGGAAATGGCGCGTCCCGTGACGAAGTACATCGTCTCGGTCCGCGATCCGTCGCGGATTCGCTACGAGCTGGGGAAGGCGGTGCATATCGCGAGGAGCGGTCGGCCCGGTCCGGTGTGGGTGGAGATCCCCTTCGATATTCAGGGCGCTAACGTGGACGAAGAGGCACTGGAGGGTTTCACTGCGCCCACTCCGGTCGGAAAAGATCAGACGCCTGCTTCCCAGGCAAAGACCATCTTGGACGCGATCCGCGTCGCAGAGCGACCATTGATCGTCGGTGGCAACGGCGTGCGGATCGCGAATTCGCACGATCTGTTCATGCAGTTTGCTGAACGTTTACAGATCCCGATCGTGGTCCCGTTTTCAGCGAAAGATGTAATCTACGAGGATCACCCGCTGAATATCGGTGTTTTCGCAACCAGCGGCCAGCGCCGGGCGAACTTCGCGGTGCAGAATGCGGATCTATTGATCAGCCTCGGCGCGGGGCTTTCCGTCACGAAGGTCGGTTTCAATTATGCCGGTTTCGCGCCCAAGGCAAAAAAGTTGATCGTCGACATCGAACCGGGGCAGATCGACCACCAGGTTCCGAAGGCCGATATCCCGATCGTAGCAGATTTACGCCAGCTGTTCCCGGAGCTGCTGAAGCAAAGCGATGGGAGTAACTATCGCCCCATACCGCGCTGGACCGAGGCCTGCATGATGTGGAAGCGTCGCTACCCCATCATTCTGCCAGAGTACCTGGAGGACCGAAATTTCGTGAACATGTATGTCTGGATGGATCGCCTCGCCGATGCGCTCGACCAGGACGACGTTCTCGTCACCGGCAATGGATTCGATGTCGTGAGCTGCTATCAGGCCTTTAAAGTGAAGAAAGGTCAGCGCGTGATTTTGAGCGGCAACTGGGGATCGATGGGATGGGACCTTCCACTCGCCATCGGCAGCTGTATCGCGCGGGGGCGGAAACGCACCGTGCTCGTGAACGGTGACGGAAGCATCCAGTGGAACATTCAGGAGTTGCTCACGGCGAAATACTACGAGCTGCCGCTCAAGATCTTCATCCTTAGCAACAATGGCTATTCCAGTATCCGGGCGACTCAAAACTCGCTCTTCGAAGGACGCCTGGTCGGAGCTGATCCGAGTTCGGGCGTTGGTACGATGGATTTTGAGAAACTGGCCGCGCTCTATGGTTTCTCCTATTCACGGATCAAAAACAACGAGCAGATTGCGGATGGCGCGACGGCGGCACTGGCAGGACCGGGGGCTTGCATTTGCGAAGTGAAAGTCTCGCCCAACCAAAGTGTCACTCCCAAGGCCTCCGCTTTTCGCCGAGAGGATGGCACGTTCGAGTCGCGTCCATTGGAAGATATGTCACCGTTTCTGCCGCGCGAAGAGGTCGCCTGGAATATGGGTCTGTTCGACGGGGACCAGGTGGGGCCGATTCGCGAACTGGAACCAACGGAAAGCAAGTAGTGCTCGCGAAAACCGTTTCCGTCGATGGCCAGCGGATCGGTGCCGGCCAACCATGCTTTGTCATCGCGGAAGCCGGCGTAAATCACAACGGCGACATCGCTTTAGCGCACCGGCTGGTGGAAGAGGCTGCGCGAGCGGGAGCGAACGCGGTCAAGTTTCAAACGTTTAAGACGGAACGGCTCGTGACGAGAAACGCGCCCACGGCCGCTTACCAGAAGCGCGCGACGGCAGGCGTCGAATCGCAATTCGAGTTGCTGAAACGGCTGGAGCTGACGCGCGAGATGCATCGGGAGCTGATCGCCGATTGCGTAAGCCGCGACCTGATTTTTCTCTCCAGTCCGTTCGAAGAAGAGAGTGCGGACGAACTGATCGAGCTGGAGGTGAAGGCGCTGAAAATTCCCTCAGGCGAGCTGACGAATTGGCCTTTTCTGCATCACGTCGCTCGCAAGCAGATCCCCGTGATTTTCTCCACCGGCATGAGTTCGATGGAAGAAGTGGAACGCGCGGTTGAGATCTTCCGATCGGCAGGCAACGAGCAGCTGGTTCTGCTGCACTGCGTGAGCAACTATCCGGCCAATCCAGCGGAGTGTAACCTGCGCGCGATGCAAACGCTGGAGAGACGGTTTAATGTCCCTGTCGGCTTTTCCGATCATACCGAAGGGATCGAAATCGCGGCGGCGGCGGTCGCGCTGGGAGCATGCGTGATCGAGAAACATTTCACCCTGGATTGCAGTCTATCGGGACCCGATCACCAGGCCTCCCTCGAGCCGGATGAATTGGCCGCGATGATTCGTCGCATCCGCCTGGTTGAATCCGCGTTGGGCAACGGGGAAAAAATTCCCGCTGCCAGCGAGCGCGACACCGCGGAGGTTGCTCGCAAGAGCGTCGTGGCGGCGCTGGATATTCCGTCCGACACCATCATTATTGCAGAAATGCTCACCATGAAACGACCGGGCACCGGTCTCGCGGCAGAGATGCTTCCGCAGCTCATCGGACGCAGGTCCCTTCAACCAATCGCGGGCGGCACACTCATCGCGCGAGAGATGCTTTCATGAGAACGATCGGCGTCGTGACGGTTGCCCGCTCCGACTACGGGATCTACTTGCCGATGCTGCGTCTCATTCAGGCCGACCCGGAGCTCCGTCTGGCGCTGTTTGTCACCGGCATGCACCTGTCACCGGAATTCGGGCGAACTGTTCAGACGATTGAGGAGGATGGCTTCGAGATCGCGGAGAGAATTGAGATGCTGGTCTCATCCGATACGCCGCAGGCGATCGCGAAATCCACCGGGCTGGGATTGATCGGGTTTGCGCAAGCCTTTGTAAATTCTCGACCGGATATTCTCGTGGTGCTCGGGGACCGATTTGAAATGATGTCGGCGGCACTGGCAGCATTGCCGTTCAAGATTCCAGTGGCCCACATTCACGGTGGCGAAGTCACATTCGGGGCAATCGACGACGCGCTGCGGCACTCCATCACGAAACTGAGCCACCAACATTTTGTCGCGACGGAACGATATGGGGCGCGAGTTGCGCAACTCGGCGAATTTCCCTCGCGTATTTCGGTTTTCGGCGCACCGGGGCTCGATAGCATCGGAACGACCGAGCTGATGTCGTCAGCAGAACTCGCGGCGAAGTTCAATCTCACAATCGAGGGCAAACCGTTGCTCGTCACGTTTCATCCGGTCACACTTGAATACGAGCATACGGAACGGCACATCTCCGAGTTGCTCGTGGCCCTGGATAAAGCGGCGCTACCCGTGATCTTCACGATGCCAAACGCCGATACCAGTGGACGCGTTATCATCCGCGCAGTGAATAGGTTCGTTGAGAGCCACGCCGAGGCGCAGGCGGTGGATAATCTCGGAACGCGAGGGTACTTCAGCCTCATGTCGGTTGCATCCGCCATGGTGGGGAATTCATCCAGCGGCATTATCGAAGCGACTTCCTTCCAATTGCCGGTTGTGAACATCGGGACGCGTCAGGCGGGAAGGGATCGGGCCCGAAACGTAATCGACGTGGGATACGAACGCTCCGCGGTTCTCCGGGGCATCCGGACTGCGGTCAGCACGGAATTTCGAAACGGCTTGCGCGGCCTGAAGAACCCTTATGGTCGCGGGGATGCCTCGAAACGGATCGTGGATCGGCTAAAAACCGTGGAGCTGAATCAGGAGCTGATCGTAAAGCGATTCCATGACCTTCCAGTCTCCGCGTCCAGCGCGGCGAGGCCAGCATGAAGACCCGAGTAATCGGACTCGGTGCCGGCGGACACGCGAAAATGGTCATTGAAATCTTGCGCCTCCAAAACGAAGTCGAGCTTGTGGGATTGCTCGACGCGAGTCCCGCGCTTCAAAGCAAGGAGGTATCGGGTGTTGCAGTGTTGGGTCCGGATGAAATTCTGGCCGGGCTCGTAAAGGATGGGCTACGGCACTTCTTTGTCGGTCTGGCTGGCGCGCGCGATACCGGTCCGCGCTGTCGAGTTTATGATTTCGCTACGGGGCTGGGGATGCAAGCTGTCCGTGCCATTCATCCTCGAGCGATCGTATCAGAATCGGCGAGCCTCGGTCCCGGCGTCACAATCATGCCCGGCGCAATCATCAACGCCAGCGTCTCGCTCGGAACCGACGTGATCGTGAACAGCGGGGCGATCGTCGAACACGACTGCTCCATCGGAGATCACGTGCATATCGCGACCGGTGCCCGCTTGACAGGGGGAGTCCAGGTCGATTCGAGAGCGCATATCGGTGCGGGTGCAGTCGTGCGGCAGTTAATCAGGATTGGCGAGGGGGCTGTCGTAGCGGCCGGCGCAGTCGTGATTCGAGATGTCGCGCCGCACACCGTCGTCGCGGGAGTACCAGCGCGCGAGCTAGCTCCGGCGGGGGCGAAACTATCATGACTACGCCCCGCTTCGCGGAATTGTGCATTTCGCCCCCGGCGACGATTCGCGACGCAATAGAATGCATCAACCGTAGTGGCGCGATCAGCCTGGCTTTGCTCGTAAACGAAGAAGGGCGCCTCGTCTCCGTCATCACCGATGGGGATATCCGTCGAGGGATTCTTCACCGGCTCACGCTCGACGCGCCCGTGGGAGATCTGCTGCCGATCAAGTCATTGATGCCTAATGCGGACGCCGTCACGGCGCCGGTGGGCAGCGACCGCGTGGCGCTGCTCCAGATCATGGAGGAGAAAGGCGTGCGGCAGCTCCCACTGCTGAACGAGGACGGGAAGATCGTCGATATCGTGCTGCGGCGGGACTTGCTCCCGGAGGTCGCCGGGAATCTCCAGGCCGTGATCATGGCGGGAGGTTTCGGAAAGCGGCTCTGGCCGCTCACGGAGAGCTTGCCGAAACCGATGCTGCCGGTCGGGGGGCGGCCGTTGATGGAGCGGATCGTGCGGCAACTACAACAGGCTGGGATTCATCGCCTGAATATCACGACGCACTACAAACCCGAGAAGATCGTGGAGCATTTTGGCACCGGGTCCGCGTTTGGTGTCGACATCAATTACGTAAACGAAGACCTGCCGCTCGGGACTGCGGGAGCCTTGCGGCTGATGCCCAGGCCAGAGCATCCATTCCTAGTCGTGAATGGCGATGTGCTGACAGGCATCGATTACGCGCAGATGCTGGATTATCATCGCGAGCACAATGCTGATATGACTGTGGCGGTGAACCTTCACACTATCAAAGTTCCCTACGGAGTGGTGGATTCGGACGGCTCCCGTATCACCGGTCTGCGCGAGAAGCCCGAGATCAAGCTCTTCGTGAACGCCGGCATCTATCTCCTGAATCCGTCGGTCTATGAGCACATCCCGGCGGAACACCATTTTGATATGACAGACCTGATTCACAGTTTAATAGAAGCGGGGCGTCCGGTGGTAAGCTTCCCGATCCGCGAGTATTGGATGGATATCGGACAACACCACGACTACGCGCAGGCGCAGGCGGATGTGGCGAAGGAGGGCGCCCAATCTTGAACTGGCAGGGCAAGCGCGTGCTGGTGACCGGCGCCGGCGGCTTCATCGGCAGCCATCTCACCGAGCGGCTGGTCGAGCTCGGTGCCGAGGTGCGGGCGATGGTGCATTACAACGCGCTCGGCGAGCAGGGCTGGCTCGGCCAGTCACCGCTTCAGGATCAAATGGAGCTCTACGCCGGCGATGTGACGGACCGCGACAGTGTGAACAAGGCGGTCGTGGGCCGCGAAGTGGTCTTTCATCTCGCGGCGCTGATCGCGATCCCCTACTCCTACCAGGCGCCGGCTTCCTACGTGCGCACGAACGTCGAGGGCACACTCAACGTCTTGCAGGCCGCGCGCGATGCCGAGTTGGGACGCGTCGTCCACACTTCCACGAGCGAGGTTTACGGCAGCGCGGTTTACGTGCCGATCAACGAAGAGCATCCGTTGCAAGGCCAGTCGCCCTACTCCGCGAGTAAAATCGGAGCCGACAAGATGGCGGAAGCGTACCATCGTTCATTCGGCGTGCCGGTCGTGACCGTGCGTCCGTTTAACACCTTCGGTCCGCGGCAATCGGCGCGCGCGGTCATTCCCACGATTATCACGCAATGTCTCAAAGGCGACGCCGTTCGCCTCGGCAGTCTGGAGCCGACGCGCGACCTGAATTATGTCTCGAATACCGTCGATGGATTCGTCGCCGCGGCGGGTCCGGAGCAGGCGATCGGCCGGACACTGAATCTTGGCTCGGGCCGCGAAATTTCCATCGGCGACCTGGCGCAATTGATCTCGAAACTTGTCGGTAAACCGGTCCAGATCGAGACAGATCAGGCGCGCATCCGGCCGCCGAACAGCGAAGTCGAGCGGCTGCTGGCCGACAACACGCGCGCGCAGAAGATCCTCGACTGGAGTCCGGCCATCGAGCTGGAAGAAGGCCTGCAGCGCACGATCGAATGGATGACCCCGAATCTGGGGCGATACAGGCCGGGAGTCTATGCAATCTGACTCTGCCGGAAATACCCCAGCGGCGGGCGGGATGATCCCATTGTGCGTGCCGGAGATCCGCGGAAACGAATGGAAGTATGTAAAGGAGTGCCTCGACTCCTCGTTCGTCTCCTATGTCGGCCAGTTCGTGACGCGCTTCGAGAACGAACTAGCCGCAAGGGTGGGGACTCGTCACGCCGTTGCGACAGTGAACGGCACCGCCGCATTGCACATCGCGCTGCTGGTCGCCGGGGTCGAGCCTGACGACGAGGTCTTGATTTCGACTCTCACCTTTGTCGCTCCTGCGAACGCCGCCCGCTACGTGAGTGCGTGGCCGGTTTTCATAGATGCAGATCCGACCTACTGGGAAATGGATCCGCAGAAGGTGGCGGACTTTCTCGGCCAGGAATGTGAATCGCGAGGCGGCAAGCTTTACAACAGAAAGACCGGACGGCGCGTGAGTGCAATCGTGCCGGTCCATGTGTTGGGACATCCTGTTGACCTCGACCCAATCCTCGAAGTGGCGCGCAAGCACGAGCTGGTCGTAATCGAAGACGCGACCGAAAGCATCGGCGCGACATACAAAGGCAGAAGTGTGGGCCACCTCGCCGACATCAGTTGCTTCAGCTTCAACGGCAATAAACTGCTCACCACCGGCGGCGGCGGGATGATTGCGACCGACAATACTACCTGGGCAGAGCGCGCCACCTACCTGACGACACAGGCGAAAGACGATCCGGTTGAATATATTCACGGTGCCGTCGGCTTCAATTACCGCCTGACAAATATCCAGGCTGCGATGGGATGCGCACAGCTCGAGTCGCTGGATGAATACATTGCAGCGAAGCGACGCATTGCGTCGACCTACGCGAGTGCGCTCAGCGGTATCCCCGGCATCTCCGTCATGCAGGAGGCGGAGTGGGCCAGGAGCGTGTTCTGGATGTATACGGTGCTCGTCGATGAGGCGGAATTCGGCATCGATAGTCGCGCGCTGTTGCGCCGGTTTGAGAGCGATAAAATCCAAACGCGGCCACTGTGGCAACCGCTTCACCGCAGCGCACCCCATCGTCAATCGCCGGCCTATCGCTGTGAAGTAGCGGATCGACTGAATCGTGACGCGCTCAGCCTTCCTTGCTCGGTTGGATTGACCGAGGAGAAGCAGGCGCGCGTGATCGAAGTGTTAATCGACGCGCACACAAGACGAGGATCTGTCCCCGCAGAGCGCGCGGCCGCTACCTCATGAGCGGACTGACGTATTCCGAGCGATTCTGTCCGGTCTGCCGTGCCAAAGAGCAGGACCTCTTGTATCCCCGGCGCTTTTTGAAACTCTCCGGCGCGCTGATCGACGGCTACAATGTTGTTTCTTGTCGAGAGTGTGGGTTCTGTTTCGCGAGCAATCTGCCAGAGCAAAGCGCGTTCGACGCCTATTATGAGGCGCAGTCGAAGTACGAACACGGCGGTCGCGGAGGCGCACCGTCGGAATACGACACTCGTCGTTTGCCGTTTGCCGTCGGTATCATTAGCGAATGGCTCCCTGACCGGCAGGCGAGAATTTTAGACATCGGCTGCGCTAATGGTGGACTTCTCGCGGAGCTAAAGAAGAACGGTTACAGTAATTTGCAGGGAGTTGATCCTTCGCCCGCGTGTTCCCGCACCGCGCGCGAGCTTTACGACATTAAGGTAACAACGGCTCCCATTTCTCGCATCCCGGCGTCAATCGGTTCCTTCGATCTGGTAATATTTGGATCGGTCCTCGAGCACATTATCGACTTCGAGAGCACGATCAATCAAACCAAGGACCTGCTGAAGGAGAAAGGTTGCATCTATGTCGAGATTCCGGACATGACGAGGTGTTCGCTGATGACCGATGCGCCGTTCCAGGAGTTCAGCGTGGAACACGTGAACTACTTCGGTCCCGCTTCTCTCCGAAACCTCATGGGGTGCCGCGGCTTCGCCCCGATCGGACTTCGTCAGACCTCGATCGAACAAGTGGCTGGCCTGAAGATTTATGAGATCAAAGCGATGTTTGAGCAGACTGGCGCGAGGATGGCCCTCGAGAAAGACATCGAGACGCGCCCGGAGCTCGAGCGTTACATCGCGAAATCGCGGCAAAAACTGGACCGCGTCGTGTCAGTGATTGACCGCCTGGTCGAAGAGCAGCGGCCGATCGTGGTCTGGGGAGTCGGCACGCACACGCAGGGGCTTCTCGCCGACACCTCCTTGAAGCGGGCGAAGATCGAAGCGTATGTCGATTCCAATCAGCGTTACGTCGGCCAAAGTCTCGAAGGCACGCCCATCCTGCCGGTCGAGGCATTGAAACGTTTCCCCCACGACATCCTGGTCTCGTCGCAGCAATTCCAGAGCGAGATCGTGGAGCAGATCCGAAACCGCCTCGCGTTGCCGAACCACGTCATCACTCTCTATTAGAACCGTCGCCGTTCGTCGCCGTATGAAACTGATCAGCATCGTCTCGGGTTGTTTCAACGAGGAGCACAATGTGGCCGAACTCTGTACCCAGATCGATGCGGTCTTCCAGGAGCTGCCTGGTTATGACTACGAGGTCATCCTGATCGACAACTCTTCTACGGACAACACCGTGGAAGTCCTGCGTGAGATCGGGAGCCGCGACCATCGGATCAAAGTCATCGTCAATTCACGCAACTTCGGAGTTCTTCGCTCGGGTTCGCACGCATTGATGCAGGCGTACGGTGATGCCGTCATTGCGATGGCATCTGACTTGCAGGATCCGCCGCAGCTGATCCGCGAGTTCATCGCGAAATGGGAGGAGGGATACAAGATAGTGCTGGCGATCAAAACGCACTCGGAAGAGAGCCGGCTCGTGTATCTCCTCCGAACGATCTACTACCAAACCGTGAAGAAACTCGCCGATATCGAGCTCGTCGCGCATACCACCGGCTTTGGCCTTTACGATCGCAAAGTCATCGACGTCTTTCGGCAGCTCAACGACCCATACCCGTATTTCCGCGGCCTCATCAGTGAGATCGGCTTCGAAATTGCCAAAATCCCGTTTACGCAGCCGACACGAAAACGCGGCATCAGCAAGAGCAACTTCTACAATCTCTACGACGTTGCGATGCTCGGCTTTACGAGCCATTCGAAGGTGCCGTTGCGCCTCGCGGCAATGCTCGGCTTCGCAATGTCGCTACTCAGCTTGTTGGCGGCGATCGGCTATTTCATTTATAAGCTGATCTACTGGGAGAGCTTTCCGGTAGGGCAGGCTCCGATCGTCATCGGCTTGTTCCTGTTTTCATCCGTGCAGCTTTTCTTCATTGGTGTGGTGGGCGAGTACATTGGCGCGATTCACACCCAGGTTCTGAAACGGCCGCTCGTGGTCGAAAAGGAACGGATTAACTTCTGAGCAGTGGCCGCCTGAAGTTCCTGCTGCGGTGTGTCGTCTCTGCAGTGCTGATCGCATACGTCGCGCGGAGCGTTGATTGGACGGCTCTCGGTTTGCTCCTAAGACGCGTCGCACCAGGCTGGGTCCTCCTCGGATCGGCCCTGA
>JACDCC010000341.1 GCA_013694595.1 Chthoniobacterales bacterium | reverse complement strand
CTTTCTATCCGCCGCATCACCTCACCCTCGGCGAAGGCGGCGCCGTGAACATCGTCAGCCGGATGCACTTCAAAGTGCTCGTCGAAAGCTTTCGGGACTGGGGTCGTGACTGCTGGTGCGCGAGCGGGATGGATAACACCTGCAACAAACGCTTCGGCTGGCAGTTGGGTGATCTGCCGAAAGGCTACGATCACAAATACATCTACAGCCATCTCGGGTACAACCTGAAGCCGCTCGATCCGCAGGCTGCGATCGGATTAAAGCAGCTCGATAAGCTCCCTGATTTCGTCGCGGCCCGGAAGAACAACTGGGAACACCTGCGCCGCGGTCTCGCGCCGCTCGAGGAGTTCGTCGAGTTCTCGCTGCCGACGCACGCCACCGGCTGGTCCACCGACGGGTTCACCTGGGACAACACCGGCTGCCAGACCGACTGCAGTTGGTTCGGCTTCATGATCCTCGTGCGGTCGACGGCGCCCTTCACTCGACTCGAACTGGCGCGCGCGCTCGACGAGGCGAAGATCGGCAATCGCATGCTTTTCGGCGGCAACCTCGTGCGGCAACCGGCCTTCGTGCAGTTGAAGAAAGACAACCCGGCCGCGTTGCGCACGATCGGAGAATTGGCCGGCGCCGATCGCATCATGAACGAAGCGATCTTCATCGGCGTCTATCCCGGCCTGACGCGCCCGATGCTCGACTACATGGTGGAAACCATCGCGCAGTTCTCTAAGCGAAGATGAGGGCAGGAGGGGGGGGCAGTGCGAACGCGCTCGCCGAGGATCTCGAGCACATCCTGACGCACACGGCGGGTCTCTGGGAGCCGCTGCGAAACGCCGGCGTCTTCGTGACGGGCGGGACGGGCTTTTTCGGCCGCTGGCTCCTGGAAAGCTTCCGGCACGTAAACACGAAACTGGAGCTCGGCGCGCGGATGGTGGTGTTGAGCCGCGACCCGGAGGCGTTCCAAAAAAACGCGCCGCATCTCGCGGACGAAGCGGCGATCCGTTTCGTGCGCGGCGATGTTCGCGCTCTGAGCGCAGCGTCTGGCGATCGCTTCGATTTTGTCATTCACGCCGCGACGGAGTCGACCGTGCAGTTGAACGCACAGAACCCGCTCGCCCTCGTCGAGACGATCATCGACGGGACGCGCGCGGCGCTCGACTTTGCCGTGGCAACGGGTGCAAAGCGCTTCCTCCTGACCAGCTCAGGCGCGGTTTACGGAAGGCAGCCGGGCGAGATGACTCACATCCCGGAGGAATACAACGGCGCGCCTGATTGCAGCAGCACTGCTTCCGCATACGGCGAAGGGAAGCGAGCTGCGGAACTGCTTTGCGCCTGCTACCACAAGCAACACGGCGTCGAAGCGGTGATTGCGCGCTGTTTTGCTTTCGTGGGTCCCTTCCTTCCATTGGATGCGCACTTCGCGATCGGCAATTTTCTTCGCGATGCGATGCGCGGCGAGGCGATTGTGGTGAATGGCGACGGCACCCCTTATCGTTCCTACCTCCACGCCGCGGACCTCGCCATCTGGCTGTGGACGCTGCTATTTAAGGGCGGGCCGGGGCGTTGCTACAATGTCGGCTCGGATGATAGTCGCACGATCCAAGAGGTCGCGGAAATTGTAGGGAGAATCGGGCATGCGCCCTCGGTGCGGGTCGCGCAGGAGCCACGTTTGCAGCAGCCCGCCTCGCGCTATGTTCCCAGTTCTGCGCGTGCCCTGTCGGAGTTGGGATTGCGGCAATGGATCGACCTCCCGGCCGCGGTGCAGCGAACGATGGATGTCCTGCGGCTGCAGGATGAAACAGCCAAGGATTAGATCCTGAACTTAGAATTATCTTATGACGATGCGGGTTGCTGATTACGTATTACAGACTTTAAGCGAAGCGGGCGTGCGGCACGTTTTCCTCCTGACCGGAGGAATGGCGATGCACCTGAACGATGCGCTGGGCTTGCGCAAAGAGATCACCTTCATTTGCAACCTGCACGAACAGGCGTGCGCGGTCGCAGCGGAAGCCTACGCCAAGTATGACAAACGCCTCGGTGCGCTCATGGTCACCGTCGGTCCCGGTGCGACGAATGCGATTACCGGTGTGGCGGGTGGCTGGCTCGACTCCTCGCCCATGATCGTGATTTCGGGGCAGGTCAAACGCGCGGATCTGAAAGGCGGCTCGGGGGTGCGAAACCGCGGGGTGCAGGAGATCGATATCGTGCCGATCGTGAGTTCGATCACGAAATACGCCGCCACGATCAGCGATCCGTCGACCGCCCGGTTTCACATGGAGAAAGCGATTCATCTCGCCCTGGCTGGACGTCCGGGGCCGGTCTGGATCGACATCCCGTTGGACGTCCAGGCGACGCAGATCGACCCGGACACGCTCAGCGGCTACACGCCCGAGATCACCTCGACCAAGCCGGAAATCGCTCCGCTTGTGGCCCAAGCCATCGAGATGCTGAACGCATCCGAGCGACCGTTTGTCCTGTTTGGCAATGGCGCCCGGCTCGCCGGTGCCGAGAGCGAGGTGAACGAATTGGTCGAGCGACTCGGAGTTCCTTTCGGGCTTACCTGGCCGGCGATGGACCTGATGCCCGACGATCATCCTCTTCTCGTCGGCCGGCCGGGACCGATGGCTCCGCGCGGAGCGAACTTTGCGCTGCAGAACTCGGATTTTCTCCTCACGATCGGCGCACGGTTGGATTTGGTCCTGACTGCATTTGCGCCCGAGCGGCTGGCGCGCGCCGCGCGCAAGGTCATGGTCGAAATCGACCAAAAGGAGGTCGACAAGCTGAAGGGGCTCATCGATCTGCCGCTCTGCCTCGATGCGGGCGATTTCATGCGCGAAATGCTCCGCCAGCAGACCAGCCTGCGGCCGAAACCGCAGGCTGACTGGATGCGCCGCTGCGCGGAATGGAAGGTAAAATATCCCCTCGTTCTCCCGCCACACCGCGAGTCCTGCGAACGCGTCAGCATGTTCAATTTCACGGACATCCTCAGTGAAGAACTGAACGCAAACGATGTCATCGTGCCGACCAGTTCCGGCAACGCGATCGAGACGCTGCTCCTCGCTTTCAAGGTCAAACGCGGGCAGCGCATTTTCATCACCACTGCGCTCGGGCCGATGGGCTTCGGTTTGCCCGCCAGCATCGGCGCCTGTGTCGCGAGTAACCGGCGCACGATCTGTGTGGATGGCGACGGCGGCATCCAAATGAACATCCAGGAGCTGGAGACGGTGAAGCGCCTGCAGTTGCCAATCAAAATCTTCGTGATCAATAACAACGGCTACGGCTCGATCGTCGCCTCGCAGAAGATTTATTTTGGCCGGCTCGTCGGGGCCGACCCGACCAGCGGGTTAACGCTGCCGGATATCACCAAAGTCGCGGCCGCTTACGGACTCAAGACCGCGCGCATCACCCACCAGCGAAATCTCCGCCAGGAGATCCGCGATGTGCTCGCGACGGACGGCCCGTGTCTGTGCGAAGTGCTCGCGATTGAGGACGAGCCGCGGCAGCCGCGCGTTTCCTCGATGCAGAAACCGGACGGCACCATGGTTTCGAAGCCGCTCGAAGACATGTTCCCCTTCCTCAGCCGGGAGGAATTTCTCGAAAACATGATTGTCCCTCCGGTCGCTGAGTAGAGATGGCGCGGCGGTTTTTGTTTGCGGGGCTTGGGGGCGTCGGTCAGCGGCATCTCCGGAATCTGCGCACTCTGCTCGGCGAAGAGGCTGAGCTGCTGGCCTATCGCACGCGGCGCGACGCGCCGGTGCTGACGGATGAAATGGGGGTGGAAAGCGGCGGCGACCTCGAGTCGAAATACCGGCTCCGAGTTTTCACCGATCTCTCCGAAGCGCTCGCGGAGCGGCCCGAGGCGGTCATTATTTCCAATCCGACCAGCCTTCATCTGCCGGTGGCGCGCGCTGCAGCGGAGGCCGGTTGTCACCTCTTCATCGAGAAGCCAGTCGCGCACGAGATGGATGGTGTGCCGGAATTGATCGAGATCATCGAACGCAAACAGCTCGTCAGCTTTGTCGGCTATCAATGGCGCTTTCATCCCTGCCTTGCGGCAGTGCGCAAAGTTTTGGAAGAAGGGGTCATCGGCCGCGTGGTCGCCGTGCGAGCCAGATTCGGTGAGTACCTACCGGGCTGGCATCCGTATGAAGATTACCGCCAGAGTTACGCTGCGCGGCGCGAGCTGGGCGGCGGCGTCCTGCTCACTCAGATTCACGACTTCGATTATCTCGGCTGGCTCTTCGACTGGCCGCGGCGCGTTTTTTGCGTGGGCGGAAAATTGAGCAACCTGGAGATCGACGTAGAAGATACGGCGAGCACGCTGATGGAGTGCGAACTGGATGGCCGTACGGTTCCAATCCATCTCCTCCAGGATTATCTCACCAGGCCTGGAGAGCGCGGCTGCGAGATCGTGGGCGAGACCGGGAAGATCCACGCGAATTTAGCGGAGGGCATCTTACGGGTCTGGACGGATGGTGGTAGGCTCGCCGCCGAAGAGCGCTTTGATATGATCGAGCGGAACCAAATTTTTCTCGAAGAACTGCGACATTTCCTCGGCTGCTTGCAAGGCGCGGAGACGTCTCGCGTGACGGCGCGGGAAGGGGCACGCAGCCTGCAGGTCGCACTGGCGGCGCGCGAATCGCTCAGCACGGGACGGGTGGTCGATTGCAACATTCAATGAGCGCACGCGACCTGGCCCAACGGCTCTTTTCCCTCCAGGATCGCGTGGCGGTGATCACCGGCGGCGCCGGTCTTCTTGGCGTCAAGCATGCCCAGGTCATCGCCTCGGCTGGTGGCATTCCTGTGCTCGTCGACATCGATCGAGCGCGGGCCGAAGCACAGGCGGCTGAGATCGCCGAAACCTACGGTGTGCCGGCCTGGGGAACGGAAACCGACATCACAAAAGAGGCGCAGGTCGCTGCGCTTCTCGGGCAAGTCCTCGAGCGCCATGGGCGGGTGGATATTCTAATCAATAATGCCGCGCGCGATCCGAAGGTCGGTGGCGCGTCCACCGTTGCGTTGTCGCGGGTGGAGAACTTCCCGATGGAACAGTGGGACGCGGATTTGGAGGTGGGACTGAAAGGGGCGTTTATCTGCTCGCAAGTTGTCGGCGGGGAGATGGCGCGCCGCAGCCGGGGCGTCATCGTGAATATCGGCTCGGAGTATGGCGTGAATGGCCCCGACCAACGGTTGTATCGGCAAGCAGGCGTGGCGGAGGAAGCGCAGCCGGTCAAGCCGATCACCTACACCGTGGTGAAGAGCGGGCTCGTCGGGATGAATCGGTATTTTGCTCTCTACTGGGGCAGCCGGGGAGTGCGCGTCAACGCGGTCTCGCTCGGCGGTGTGCGACAGGATCAATCGGACGAATTTGTCCGACGTTACATCGAGCAGGTGCCGCTGGGCCGAATGGCGGAGGCTAACGATTATCAGGGCACCATTCTCTATCTTTGTTCCGATGCTTCTGCATTTTTAACCGGCACAAATCTGGTGATCGACGGAGGGAAAAGCTGCTGGTGAAAGCGCACGACTCGATGGAACAAGAGCTCGAGGAGATCCTTGCCCGCGATGTGGACGACGTTCGGCGCGAGGAGAGCGAGATCTTCGACCAACTAACGGGAGAAAAGCGCTCGAAGCTGGTGCTTTGTGGGGCTGGCGGTCTCGGTCGGAAGATGTTGGCCGGGTTGCGTCACGTCGGGATTGAAGCGCTATGTTTCGCTGACAACAATCCTGCGCTCGCCGGCCGCACGGTCGAGGGCCTGCAGGTGGTCGGAGCGCCCGCGGCAGTGGAGAAGTTTGGGCGGGAAGCGGCCTTCGTCGTCACGGTCTGGGGCGCGCACTCCGGTGATCGTCTCGCGGAACGGAAGGCACATTGGCAGGCGCTCGGTTGCGAGAAGGTAATTTCCTTCATGCCGCTCTTTTGGAAATTTCCGCAGGAATTTTTGCCCCACTATTCGTGCGATTTGCCGCACCGGGTTTTTGCGCATGCCGACTTTGTGCGAAAAGCCGGTCAGCTTTGGGCGGACGACGCTTCCCGCGCGGAGTTCAACGCGCAGGTGCGCTGGCGAACGCAGCTCGACTTTGATCAACTGCCGGATCCCGTGAGCGGACCGGCCTACTTTTCGCCCGATGTCGTCCGGTTGCAGGCGGACGAGCGATTTTTGGATTGCGGCGCCTTCGATGGTGATACGCTGCGCGACTTCCTGCGAGAATCTGAGGGACGTTTCGGAAAATACTGGGCGCTGGAACCTGACCCGGCCAACTTCGAGAAACTCCGCGCCTTGGTCGCGAGTGTAGCGGAGCCAGTGAAAGAGCGGATCGAGGTCTTCCCGATCGCCGCGAGTAACCGCAAGCAGACGCTTCGCTTTGCGGCAGCGGGTTCCGCGTCATCCGCGCTCGATGCCACGGGCGACCTCGAGGTGCAGGGCGAGCGGCTGGATGTCTTGCTGGGGAATGCGTCCCCGACGTTCATCAAAATGGACATCGAAGGAGTTGAGCCTGAAGCCCTCGAAGGCTGCGCGGGTCTGCTCGCGCGTGCGCGGCCGATTGTAGCCGTTAGCGCCTATCATCTGCAGGAGCATCTCTGGGAGTTGCCGCTGCAGCTTGCCGCGACGCTTCGCGATTACCGGTTCTACCTCCGGCCGCACGATCTGGAAGGCTGGGACCTTGTCCTCTACGCCGTGCCATCGGAACGATGCGTCCCGGATTCCGAGCCGGCCGTTGCTTGACGCGGAGACAATCCTTGCTTGAGAGAATTGCCCGTGATGAAATTCCTGCCCTTCCCGCCCCGACCCTGCCCCGTCTGCGAAAGCGTGTCGTCGAAAGTGCTGTTCGAGCAACGCTTCGGCACCTTGTCGGAAGGGAGTCTGCTCGCTGGGTATGACCTGGTGGCGTGCAACGAGTGCGGTTGCGCCTTTGCCGACTGCATCCCGGAACAGTCGGTTTTCGATGAACACTACGCGCGCATGTCGAAGTATGAATACGCGCATCGCGGCGGTGAGGAATCGCCGTTTGATCTGGCCCGATTCGATCAGATTGGGAGCTATCTCGCGGAGCAAATGGACGATCCCAGGGCGCGCATCCTCGACGTCGGCTGTGCGACCGGCGGCCTCTTGCAGCGCCTGCGCCAGCTCGGTCATGCAAGCGTCACGGGACTCGATCCGTCGCCGGGCTGCGCAAAATTAGCCCGGCAACTTTACGACCTGCCGGTCTACACCGGCTCGGTCTTTGAGAACGATCTCCCGGACGAGCACTTCGACCTGGTTATCGTCGTGGGGGTGCTGGAACACATTCGCGATGTGGCCGCGGCGGTCGCGAAGCTGGACGACTACGTCTCGCCCAACGGGATGATCTTCGCGGAGGTGCCCGACGCGACCGCCTTTGCCGACTGGCCTGACGCTCCTTATCAAGAGTTCAGCATCGAGCACGTGAATTTCTTCGGGCCGCGCTCGCTCGAGAATCTGATGAAAGTCGCCGGCTATGAACTGGTCAAAATGGACCGTCCGCCACGGCAGTTCACGAAGACTACCGTTATGCCCAGTGCGGCGGGACTCTTCCGGCGGACGGATCGTCGGCCCTTGCCGATCGAGCGCGACGTGGAAAGCGAGGGAGGTCTTCGGGCTTATATCGCGGAGTCGGAAGCGGAGGAGAAACGCATCGTCGGGAGGGTAGCGGAGCTGGTCGAGAGCCAGGAGGCGATCGCGATCTGGGGCGTCGGGACGCACACCCTGCATCTGATGGAGTCGACAAATCTTGCCCAGGCGAACATCACCACTTTTGTGGATGTGAATTCGAAGTTCCACGGGAAAGAACTCTTTGGCCGCCCGGTGATTGCGCCCGCGCAAATGGCTGGTCGCTCCGAGCCAGTCCTGGTCTGCTCGCGCGCCTTTCAAACCGACATCGTCAACTACATCAAGAACGATCTCCGACTCGCCAACCCATTAGTCCTCCTTTACCCGGAGGGAGGCTAGCCGGCTGGCGGTCCTTGCCGGCCCGAACAACTTTTATCCACGCGCTATGATCATCGATCGAAACCTCACCAGCTTCATGGTCTACTGCGAAGACGCAATCGCCGAAGCGCTGAAAAAAATCAGCAAGAATGACGGCCGCATCGTCTTTTCCGTCTCTGAGCGAGGCATGCTGGAAGGGGTTTTGACCAATGGCGATTTCCGCCGCTGGCTGGCGGATAATCCGGACTTTGATGTGACGCGGCCCGTCTCGCGCGTCTCGAATAAGAATTACAAATTTGCCTACCTCGATGACGAGACAGATCGCATTTCCGCGGCGATGGGGGATCACACCTGTCTGCCGTTGCTCGATCGAAATGGGCATCTCGTGGCAGTTGCGCGCCGGACGCCGGCCGAGGTCATCCAGATCGACGGGCGGGCGATTGCCGATGATGCGCCCACCTTCATCATCGCGGAGATTGGGCTGAACCATAACGGCAGCCTCGAACTGGCGAAGGAACTGATCGATCTGGCCGCGGCCGCCGGGGCGGACTCCGCGAAATTCCAGATGCGCGATTTGAAGAGCCTGTATCGCAGCGCGCCGAAGATCGGTGCTTCCTCCGAAGACCTTGGGACGCAGTACACGCTGGGATTGCTCCAGCGGTTCGAACTCAAGACGGAGCAGATGTTCGAGGCGTTCGATCATTGCAAAGCGCGAGGGGTCGTTCCGATGTGCACGCCGTGGGATTTTGAGAGTCTCGACCGGTTGCAGGAGTATGGAATGCAGGCCTACAAGGTAGCGTCAGCCGACCTGACCAATCACGACCTGCTGCGGGCGATGGCCGAGACTAAGAAGGTGATGATCTGCTCGACCGGCATGTCGATGGAGCAGGAAATCATCGAGGCGGTCGACCTGCTGCGCGAGACGCGGGCTACCTACGTCCTGATGCATTGCAACTCCACTTATCCCGCGCCTTTCAAGGACGTGCACCTTCGTTACCTGCATCGTCTGAAAGAAATCGGACGCTGCGTGGTCGGTTACTCCGGCCACGAACGCGGTCAAAGCGTCGTGCTGGCGGCGGTGGCGAGCGGCGCGCGAGTGATCGAGAAGCACTTCACGATTGATAAGGAAATGGAAGGCAATGATCACAAGGTCAGCCTGCTCCCGGATGAGTTGACCGAGATGGTAAAGAGCATCCGGCAGGTGGAAGCGGCGCTCGGTTCAGCGGGCGAAAGAAAGATGACCCAAGGCGAGATGATGAACCGCAGCAACCTGGCGAAAAGCCTCATCATTAATCAGGACCTCGCCGCTGGCGAGACGATTTCCGCGGAGATGGTCATCGTGCGGAGCCCGGGTCGCGGCATTCAGCCCAACCGGAAGACCGACCTCATCGGCCGGCGCGCCAAGCGCGCCTTCACCTCAGGCGATTTCTTTTTCGAAAGCGACCTGGACAACGATCACGTGGAGGTCCGTAATTACCGCTTCAAGCGCCCGTGGGGGATTCCGGTGCGCTATCACGATTTTCGCAAGATTATGGCGAAATCGAATCCGGATTTCCTCGAGTTCCATCTCAGTTTCAAGGACGTGGATGAGAACGTCCACGACCACCTGCAGGAGAAGCTGGACTTCGATCTGGTCGTCCATAGCCCCGATTTGTTTGAGGGCGACCACCTGCTGAATCTCTGCACGGTAGATGCGGATTACCGGAAACGTTCGCTCTTCGAACTGCAGCGAGTCGTCGATCTCACCCGTTCGATGCGCGACTTCTTCGGGAAAGTGACCGAGCGTAGCATCTTGATCGCGAGCATCGGCGGATTTTCAAAGGAGGCACCGCTGACGCCCGCGCAGATGCGCGAGGCCTACGAAATCGCCGGCGAAAGCCTCTCGCACCTCAAGACCGACGGAGTGGAAATTCTCCCGCAAACGCTCCCGCCTTTCCCGTGGTATTTCGGTGGTCAGCTTTTCGCGAACCTCTTCGTCCAGGCCGAGGACACCGCGGAGTTCAGCCGCACGTACGGCTACCGGCTCTGCTTCGACGTATGCCATTCCAAACTAGCCTGCAACCATTTCGGCACGCCGTTCCTCGATTTCTGCGAGAAGGTGGGGCCTTACTCCGGGCACCTCCACATCGCGGATGCAGGCGGCGTCGATGGCGAGGGCCTGCAAATCGGCGAAGGCGATATGGACTTCGCGGCGATGGCGGAAGTGCTGGATCGGACGTGCCCGAAGGCCAGCTTTATCCCGGAGATTTGGCAGGGGCATAAGAACGAAGGCGAAGGCTTCTGGCTCGCGGCCAGCCGACTGGAAGGCCTGTATTAGGCCTTCCCGGCCGCCGCGCTGATTCAAGACGGTGAAATCGATTAGCATTGTCTCGGGCTGCTTCAATGAAGCAGACAACATCGATGAATTCGTTTCGCGGGTGCGCGAAACGATGGCCACGCTGCCGCAATACGGCTACGACATCATCATCATCGACAATGCGTCGACCGATGACACGCCAAAAATCTTGCGCCGGATTTCGGCGGAAGATTCGCGGGTCAAAGTAATCTTCAACGCGCGCAACTTCGGCGCGGTGCGCTCGGGTTACCATGCATTGATGCAGGCGGAGGGTGATGCGGTGGTCGCGATGGCTTCGGATTTGCAGGATCCGCCGCCGCTGATCCGCGAATTCGTCGCGAAATGGGAAGAGGGCTTTCGTGTCGCGCTCGCGATCAAGACGCAGTCGGAAGAATCGGGTCTCTTCTACCTGCTGCGCACCGCTTACTACTCGACTGTCAAGCGCCTCGCGGACATCGAGCTGACCGCGCACAGCACCGGCTTCGGCTTGTATGACAAGCAGGTGATTGAGGTGCTGCGCAAGATGGATGATCCGTATCCTTATTTTCGCGGGATGATCTCCGACATTGGGTTCGAGAGCGCGAAGGTGCCGTTCACGCAGCCGCAGCGGAAACGGGGAATCACGAAGAACAATTTCTACACGCTCTACGATCTGGCCATGCTCGGCCTGACGAGCCACTCCAAGGTCCCACTGCGTCTGGCGACGATGCTCGGGTTTGCGATGTCGCTGCTCAGCCTCTGCTTCGCCACCGGCTATTTCATCTACAAGCTGATCTTTTGGGAAAGTTTTCCAGTTGGACAGGCGCCGATCGTGATCGGATTATTTTTATTCGCGTCGCTTCAGCTGTTCTTCATCGGCATCATCGGCGAGTACGTCGGCGCGATTCACACCCAAGTCTTGCGGCGACCGCTTGTAGTCGAACGCGAACGGATCAATTTCTGAGCACCGGCCGCCTGAAATTCCTGCTGCGGTGTGTCGTCTCTGCAGTGCTGATCGCATACGTCGCGCGGAGCGTTGATTGGACGGCTCTCGGTTTGCTCCTAAGACGCGTCGCACCAGGCTGGGTCCTCCTCGGATCGGCCCTGA
>JACDCC010000273.1 GCA_013694595.1 Chthoniobacterales bacterium | reverse complement strand
CCTGACCGCGCAAAAACTCGAAGCTCCACCATCGCGACGCCAGTTGCAGAGTTCTGCGATAGGCCGCGCAGTGTCCCCAACGTGGCAAGCGACCACGCCGTCACCTGGTCCAACGGCTCCGCGTCGTAGGGAAACCAAATCGCAGCGGCTGCGGCCGAGGTGGTCTGCGGCCCGATTTCGCGCGCGAAGATCGTCGTGCGGTAGCCGCGTTCCGCGAAGAGCACGCCACACGTGAGCCCGGAGACACCGGCACCGATGACGGCAACGGAGGGTTTCATTTGGCGGCACGCGAGCGAGGCATGCCACAGTTTCGCCAGTTCGCCGGCGCCGCCAACCGAGATCGAGAAGCGCGGACGCCGCTAGTTACACGCGCGGTTTCTTGAGCGCATTACTGTACTGAATGTCGAACGCCCGCAGCGCCGTGCGCACGCTTGTGCCAATCCCCGCGGTCCCGTCTTCCAGGGTGCTGCCAAGCAGCGCGACAAAGCTGCGGCCGCGTACCATAATGCGCGGTCGCCGGACAGCCGCCGGGCTACGCGGATACTCGTCGCAATATTGCTCCATTTCCGCCATGACGGCGGCGTTTTGCTCTTCTTCGGCTTTGTTGACTGGGAGCAGCATACGAGTGCGTCGCTAACAGAAAAGACAACGCACCTGCCGCGCGGGCTGGTTGGCGGTTTTTATGGAAAAAATCGTCAGCGCTGGAAGCTAATCCGACGTCGAGGAGACGAGCGTCCCCGTCACCGGCACCCGGAAATGGCTGCTTCAGAAGATCTCAACGACCGCGCCTTTGGTGACGAGATCCTTGATGCGCGCTGCGTCCCAGTTCGCCGTCCGGATGCAGCCATGGCTCGCGGCGCGCCCGATCGTCTCGGGATTGTTCGTCCCGTGGACGCCGACGTGCGGCTTGCTCAGGCCCATCCAAAGAACACCGACGGGATTATTTGGACCCGCAGGGAGATTGTGGAAGTTCGCAGTCTTGACGCCGGAATTCAGCACGCCCTCGTCGTGGCGGAACCACGGGAGCGTAGCAATCCCGAGGATCTTCCAGGTCCCAATCGGCGCCGGCAACGTGCGGGAGCCGGGCGTGATCGGGAATTCGGCGATCAACTTGTCGCCTTCGCGGATCTCCAGAAACCGCTCGTGCGTGTCGATGACAACTTTGCGCCCCGCGAGCTCGGGGTTTTCCGGCATGAACCCTTCGCGTAGATCCTCGATCTTGAACGGGATGACGTTGGGCACCTTCACGGTGTCACCGGGCTTGAGCTGATCGAGGTTGATCCCGGGGTTGTGCTTGCGAATGAAAGCCTCCGCGGCGTGGAAGCGTTCGCACACCAACTCCAGCAGCGAACCGTACTTCAGCCCCTTGAATTTTGCCTGCTCCGACGGGCGCGACGAGACCGGACCGACGAAGTTCAATGCTTCCGGCGGGATCACCCAAGTCGTGAATGCCTCGGGCACTTCGGCCAGAAACTCGTCGACCGCGCCGGTCATCGGCATGCCATTGGCGCGCTTATAGGAGAGGAGCGCCTTGCGGAAGAACTCGCCCATCTCGCCGTCGATTTTGCCGGGGCCGAAGTTGCGATTATCGAGGAATATCTGGAGCCGGGTGCTGGTTTCCTCGTCGTAATTCGGGAGCGCCACCATTGGGGTCGGTGCCGGCAACGCCCGCGGCGGAGGCGTCGGCTTCGCGATTTTCTTCGGGTTGGGAGTGACTCTCGGGACTGGGGTTGGCTTCGGCTTGGGTTTCGACCACGGCCACTGCGCCTCCGCGGCCGTGCAGAAGCACATAGCGATCAGTGCGCTGAGGGCGATTGCTCTTCGATTCATTCGCCGAAGCTATCGGCCGCGAACTTCCGCGGCGCAAGAAGCTGCGGCTAACTCGGCTAAAGCTCCGCATAGCCTTTGATTCCTCAGCGCCGTGTCATTTCGCTTTCAGCGGTCGTGCAGCGGGCGTAGAGGTGACGCGCCAGCTATGGGACTGATCGGTCGCTACATACATTGGCTGCACACGCAGTGGCCCGCCGGAACGGTGGAGAAGCTCCCGGTCTCGGGCGAGAACGGCCAGACCGGGCTGCCGGGAGTGCGGATCGTCGGCGATCTCACCGGAATCCCGCTGCTGAAGTTTTCATCGCGGACGGGCGCTAACGCCGTCCGTGCGATTTTGGGCGAACCGGAGTTCCGCGCCAGCGCGAGCGCCGCTGGCGATGCGGAGCTGCTGGACATCGCGATCATCGGCGGCGGCGTCGCCGGCATCTCCGCTGCGATCGAGGCGAAACGCGCCGGCGTTCGCTTCGCGGTTTATGAGGCGACGGAAGCATTTTCCACCGTCATCAACTTCCCGAAGGCCAAGCCCATCTACACCTACCCGACGGCGATGAAACTCGAGGGCGGGCTGCAATTCGCCGCCAAGGTGAAGGAGGAGCTGCTCGCGGAGATGGAAGCGCAGCGCCGCGAAGCCGGCATCGAAGTCACGCCGGCCCGCGTGGAACGAATCGAACGAAGTGGTGATGCGCTGCTCTTGCACGTCGAGGGCGCTGAGCCGGTGCGCGCGCGGCGGGTGATCATCGCGATTGGGCGAAGCGGAAATCATCGGAAGCTCGGCGTTCCCGGTGAGGAGCTCGATAAGGTTTACAACCGGCTCTACGACCCGAAGGAATTTGCCGGACGGAATGCACTCGTGATCGGCGGCGGTGACTCCGCGCTGGAGACGGCGATCGCCCTCACCACTTCCGGCGCGAACGTCACGCTCAGCTACCGCCGCAAGGAATTCTCCCGGCCAAAACCCGAGAACGTCCGCAAGCTCGACGCGCTCACGCGGGACGCAGCGGTAGACGTCGAGGTCGAGGCCCCGAAATCACAGCACACTAATCCCGCGGCAACGGTCGGAATTGGCGCGAAGCAGCGTGGCTCATTACGAGTGGCGCTCGGAACGGAGGTCACGCGTATCGAGCCGGAGCAAGTGTTCCTGAAGAACGGAAGCGAAGAGGCGGTGCAGAACGACGTCGTCCTTACGATGCTCGGGCGCGAAGCCCCGCTTGATTTCTTCCGCCGCTCCGGCCTTGCCATCGCGGGCGAGGGGACACGCGGCGGCTGGATCGCGCTCGCTTCGTTCCTCGCCTTTTGCGTCTTCGTCTACCTTTGGAAGTCCGGCGGTTTCACTGAGACGTGGCTCGACCCGTGGCCTGGCAACATGCAGGGGCTGCTCGGCTCGTTCGGCGGCTGGTGGAATGCGCAGATCGCTGATCGTTCGACCTTCCTCGGAACGCTCGCAGTTTCGCTCAGATCCCGCTCGTTCTACTACACGCTTGCTTACAGCTCCGCGATCGTCGCGTTCGGCATCGCGCGGATTCGGCGACGGAAAATGCCTTACGTGACGCTGCAGACGTCGGTGCTGATTCTCATCCAGGTGATCCCGTTGTTCCTGCTGCCGGAACTGCTGCTGCCGTATCTCGGTTACAACGGCGCGTTTGATTACGGTGTCGGTCGCGCGATCGCCGACAATCTCTTTGAGTCATATATCCCGGAAGCGGAGTATCTCGCGCGGCAATGGCCGGAGTGGGGACATCCCCGCGCCTACTGGCGTGCCTACGGGTTCGTGCTGGCGTGGCCGCTCATGGTCTACAACGTCTTCACCGACGCGCCGATTCTCTGGTGGCTCGTCATCTCTTTCTTGCAGACGTTCGTCCTCATCCCGCTGTTGATCTGGCGCTGGGGCAAAGGCGCTTACTGCGGCTGGATTTGCTCGTGCGGCGCGCTCGCCGAGACGATGGGCGATCAACACCGGCACAAGATGCCGCACGGCCCGTTTTGGAACCGCTTCAACATGGCGGGCCAGGTGATCCTCGGCTTCGCGTTCCTGTTGCTGTTCATTCGCATCGCCGGCTGGATCTGGCCCAACTCGATCGTCGCTCCGGCCTTCGGTTTGCTGCTCGAGGGGAAGAACGCCGCCGGCCAGCTGGTGAACTACGCGAGCTACAAGTGGTTCGTCGATGTGCTGCTCGGCGGGATCATCGGCGTCGGCCTTTACTTCAAATATTCCGGGCGCGTCTGGTGCCGTTTCTTCTGTCCGCTCGCCGCGTTGATGCACATCTACACGCGCTTCACGCGCTACCGCATTTTCCCCGAAAAGGAGAAATGCATTTCTTGCAACGTCTGCACGTCGGTATGTCACCAGGGCATCGACGTAATGAACTTCGCGAACAAAGGCGTGCCGATGGAAGACCCGCAGTGCGTCCGCTGCTCGGCCTGCGTGCAGGAATGCCCGACCGGCGTGCTGGCGTTCGGCCGCT
>JACDCC010000261.1 GCA_013694595.1 Chthoniobacterales bacterium | reverse complement strand
ATTATCTTCCCACCTCGGTTGACCAAATTTATGAATGCGCTGACGGCAGCGAAGCCTTCGCGCTTTACCGGACACATCTGCCCGATTGGGTTTTGATGGACATCAATATGAAAGACGTTGACGGCATTTCGGCGACCCGTCAAATTATTGCCGCCTATCCAAAAGCGCACGTCATGATGGTCACCGATTATCAGGAAGAGGAACTGCGCCGGGCGGCGTTTGAAGCAGGCGCCTGCCAATATATCGTCAAGGACAATCTGCTCGAAATTGCGGATGTTCTGGCGCAAGCCGAAATGCCGAACTAACGACACGAAAAGGAAAATAACAAAACACAAAATAAAAATCAGAGGAATAAAATTATGTTCAGACTAAAATTACACGCGGCGATGTTCGCCATCATCATCTGTTTATTAACGACTTTCAATCAAACGGCGCAGGGGCAAACGGTCATCAATCCGGGTTTTGAGACGGACAGCGTGCCTCCTTTTCCGGGTAACGGCGCTATCACCGGCTGGACGGGCGGCTCCGGCATCAATGCCGGCGGCGGACCGTTTACCGACAACGGCACCATTCCCGAGGGTCAGAAGGCGGCTTTTCTTGCCGGGGCGGGCGGCGCGATGCGCCAGACCGTAGCGGGCTTTACCGTCGGCGCGTCGTATCGCCTGCGCTACTACGAGAATGCCCGGAACTGCTGCGGCGCGAGAAGCGCGAATCTGCAAGTCACGGCGGGCGGTGTGACGGTCGTCGCGGCGCACGAGGTCGTGGCGGTCGGCGCCAGTAATCCCTACGTGCTCAAAGTCAGCGAGCCGTTCACGGCGACGGCTGAGGCGCTGGAGATTGCCTTCATTACGAGCGGCACGGGCGATTACACGGTTTTGCTCGACAGGATCGAGATCGGCAGAAATTTAATCGTGACCAACACTAACGACAGCGGCGCGGGTTCGCTGCGGCAGACGATAGCGGATGCGCCGGCGGGCAGCTTCATCAGCTTCAGCGAAACTCTGGGCGATACGATCTCGCTCGGCAGTGTGATCGAGACCAACAAGAATCTGACGATTGTGGGACCGGGCGCGGAAGCATTGACGCTTCGCGGCGGCGGCATCCAGCCTAGAAGTATTGACAATGGACAGTTCGACACACTGGCTATTTCCGGTTTGACTATTGCGGACGGCATCGGTTTGTATAGTTTTGGAAGCGGATTTATTGGCGGTGCTATAAACGTGATCCTAACTGATTCGATCGTTCGAGGTAATAGAGGAAGCGGAATTTTTTGTGGTCTTCAAGTTAATATGACCATCGCGCGCTCGTTGATCAGCGAAAATGAGGGGCTTTATGGCGGCGGAATTCACAATGAGGGCACGGTGACCATCAACGATTCGATAATCTCCGGGAATACTGGAATAAGAGGGGGCGGGGGGATTTACAACTTCAACGAATTTCCAGGTCGCTTTACTGCACGCGTGACAGTCAACAATTCAAGCATCACGGGCAATGTTGGTGGCACCGGAGGTGTATATATTGGGAGCGGCGGTATTTATAACGGGCAAGGAGAAGTGATACTTACCAACTCCACTGTCTCGGGCAATCTAGCCAAGCAGTTTTATGTTTGTCCCGGGTGCATTAATGAAGGTGCAGGAATCAGAGGTTTTGTGCTTCTGATCAACTCGACTGTCACAGATAACATTGCCGGTTTGAGTGGCACTGGCGGTTTTTTCACCGCTCGGAATTCGATCCTTGCTTCTGTCAACAGCACGCTGAATTCGCAGGGCTACAATCTGATCAGCAATTTGAATACGAATATCACCGGCGACACGACCGGCAATATCCTCAATACGGATGCCCGTCTCGGACCGCTCGGCTACTACGGCGGACGGACGCCGACGCGCCCGCTGCTTTCGGGATCGCCCGCCATCAACGCCTGCAATACGGCGACCTCGCCCGCTCTTGACCAGCGCGGCGCGTCCCGTGTCGGCGCGGCGGACATCGGCGCTTTCGAGCTCAACAATTCAGGGAACGGCGGCAATTTCGTCGTCCGGCTGCCCGACGCTTTCACCGGAACCGCTTTCAGTCACCAGCTCTCCGAAGTTACTTTTGAGCACCGGCGCGGCGGCAGCTTCAATTATTCGCTCGGCGGCGGCGCGCCAAGCGGCGTTTCGCTGATCGACGAGGATAAACACGTTTCGCTCGCGGGCAGAACCGGTCAAACCGGCGTTTACAACTTCTCGGTGACGGGAACCGACGGTACGAATTCGGTCGTCACCAATTACAGCATCCGGGTTCTCGATTCGGGCTTGCCGCCGCTGCCGGGCGGCTGCCGGTCGAATCCAATCGTGACCAATAAACTCAACGCCGGCGAGGGCTCGCTGCGGCAGGCGATCTACGACGTTTGCCCGGGCGGCACGATCGGCTTCAGCGCGGCACCCGGCACGATTCATCTGACGGGCGGGCGCCTATTAATCAACAAGAACCTTACTATTGAAGGACCGGGCGCGGGCGCGCTGACGATCCGGAACGCCGGCGGAAGAGGTGGCAACGGCATCTTTCGCGTTGAAAGCGGCGTGTCGGCGGTCATTGCCGGTTTGACCGCCGGGGACGGATACGCCCCCGGAATTACCAACTCAGGCACGCTGACGCTGACGAATATGACCGTCCGCGACAATGTTAAAGGCGGAATCGAAAACCTCGGCACACTGACCGTCGCGAGCTCGATCATCAGTGGTAACGGCAGTGACCCGACTGGGTATGATTTTAGAGTACCCTATACATCGGACATATTAGGCGCCGGCGGAATCAACTCATTCGGCAGCGGATCGCTGACCGTCACCGATTCGACCATCGCCGAAAATACTGGAAGGGAAAGCGGCGGAATTTACACTGGTTCCATGACCATGACCAATTCGACCGTCCGCAATAACAGACTATTCGGGAACGCCGGCGGAGGGGGAATTACATTCGCGGAGCAAGACCTTAACTCGACGGTGACCAATTCCACCATCTCGGGAAATATCGGAGGCTCCGATGACGAAGGAAGTGGCGGAATTAAGCTTAAGCGCGGCACATTAAGGCTGATCAATTCGACCGTCGCCTATAACAGAAAA
>JACDCC010000245.1 GCA_013694595.1 Chthoniobacterales bacterium | reverse complement strand
GGCTTTTTCAGCATCGCCGCGTTCATGTATCGGCGGATCTCGATCAGCCAGGATCGCGACGGCAACCCGGCGCACACACTCACGATGCGGAGGTTTGCGTTCGTCTGCCTCCCGCTCTTCGCGCTCTCGCTCACCTTCGGCTCCGTCGATTGGCTGATGAGCATGAACTACATCTGGTTCTCAACGATGTGGGGCGTCTACATCTTCGCGGGCGCGGCGGGGAGCTCGATGTCGCTGCTCGTGCTCGTGATCACGGCCCTCCGGAACGCGGGTTATCTCAAGAACGTCGTCTCGATCGAGCACTACCACACGATGGGTAAGTGGATGCTCGCCTTTACGGTTTTCTGGGCCTACATCGGCTTCAGCCAGTACATGCTGATTTGGTACGCGAACATCCCGGAGGAGACGGAGTATTTTATCCTCCGCAATACCGGCTCATGGAACCTGCTCAGCATCCTGCTCGTCGTAGGCCGGTTCTTCATTCCTTTCGCTCTCCTGCTCCTGCGTGCGACGAAAAAGAAGGTGAAGACTCTCTGCATGGTGGCCGGGTGGATCCTCGTGATGCAGCTGCTCGATATGTATGTCGTCGTGATGCCCGAACTGCACCGCGCCGGCATGCGCCCCAGCATCTGGGACATCGTATCGGTGGTCGCGATCGGCGCCACGCTCGTCTTTCTCTTCCTCCGAATTGTCGGTAAAGCCTCGCTCTTCCCGGTCCGCGACCCGCGTCTGGTCGAGTCGCTCCACATGATCAACTAAACGTGCCTGACGACGAATCAAAGCTCACCTTCGAGCAGCCGCGTTCCATGTTTTCGACGTGGATCGGTGTGCTGTTGTTATTTTGTTTCTTCGGCGTTCTCGCCTGGGCCGTGATAGGCGCAATGCCGAGGGGTGACCGTTATGAGGAGACGCGGGCCAACGGGCGTCGCGAGAAGTTAAAGACGGTGAGCGAAGAAGCAGAGGCGGCATTGCACAAATACGGCTGGGTCGACAAGGAGAAGGGCGTCGTCCGTGTGCCGATCAGCCGCGCGATGGAACTAAGCATCGCGGAGCTGGCGCAGCGCAAACCTGCTCCCGCGAATCCGATCGATCCAGCGGCGGGTGAGAAGGCGGGCTTGCAGGTTACGGCACCGATGGCGCCATCGCCGGCTGCCGTTGGCACTCCTCCGCCCGACCCGGCGAGTAGCCCGAAGGCCAGTGCTGTATCCGGACCGGATTCGGAGAACCGCGGCCAGCCTGCCGCAGCAAACAATCCTCCCGACGCCGCGCCGGGCACCCAGCCTGGGCCACAAGCCACACCGGCCGCGTCGCCGCCTGCGCCGAGCGGGCAGCCGCCGGCAAACGATGCAGAGCGCGGGCCGACGCCGGTGCAAAACGCGCCGGGAACGCCGCTGCCGGTGCCCGGCCGGGATCCCCTGGCCAGTCCATCGCCGGAGAAACAGCCATGAGGTTTTCCGACCTACTCGCCAGGATGAAGCTGTCGCAAAAGGACGCCGAAGTGATTTTCGACCCCGATGAACCGGTGGGCGCCGCGACCGACTTAGTGATGCCGCGCCGCCGCTGGCTTCGTCGGAAGCAGAAAAAAGAGTCGAATCATTCCGCCGAACGGCCGCGCCAGAGTCGTTCCCTGTTATCATGACACCCGCTGAAATACCGCTAAAGGCGCCGAGCTCAGCCGCGATCGCCAGCGCGTCGCCGGACGTGAGCCGCGGCGAGGTGGAGCAAGTCGAGCGGGCGTTGATCGACGCTTCCACGCGCGTGCCGGTGTTGATGTTTTATTCGTCCGCGGTGGTGTGGCTGCTGATCGGAACGTTACTGGGAGGTCTTACATCCTTTACGCTCCACATGCCGGATCTCGTCGGCGGCCTCAGTTTTCTCACGTGGGGCCGTATCCGTCCTGCCCACATGAACGTGATGCTCTATGGATGGGCCTCCATGGCGGGTATCGGCACCGCGATCTGGCTTATGGCGCGCCTCTGCCGGACCACGTTGCGGCACCCATTGCTGCTGGTCACCGGGGCGGCTTTCTGGAATCTCGGCGTCCTACTCGGCGTCGGCGGAATTTTGGCAGGCGACAGCACTGGCTATCAGTGGCTCGAATTCCCGGCTTACTCGGCCATCGTCCTGTTTGTTGCCTACTCGTTGGTAGTGTCGTGGGCGGTGCTGATGTTCCGCTTCCGACGCGAAGGACACATCTACATCACACAGTGGTACCTGCTAGGCGCGCTGCTCTGGTTTCCGTGGCTCTACGGAGCCACGCAGATGATGCTGTTCGTCGTCCCTGTGCAGGGCGTGATGCAGGCGGCCGTCAACTGGTGGTACGCGAACAACTTGATGTTCCTCTGGTTCGGATCGCTGGCTCTCGGCACGGCTTATTACATGATCCCGAAGGTCATCGGCCGGCCGGTTTACAGCTATCACCTCGCCGCCATCGGTTTCTGGACCTACGCGCTCTTCGCCAGCTGGACCGGTATGCAGCGTCTCATCGACGGTCCGTTCCCGGCCTGGATGATCACAGCCAGTATTGCGGCCACGATCCTCACGATCATTCCTGTCGCGACAGTTGGCCTCAACCATCACATGACAATGCGGGGCCATTTCCAGCTCATGCGCTACAGCCCG
This sequence comes from Chthoniobacterales bacterium, assembly GCA_013694595.1. GTDB lineage: Bacteria > Verrucomicrobiota > Verrucomicrobiia > Chthoniobacterales > UBA10450 > JACCTI01. Next base: position 21,482 of record JACDCC010000245.1, on the reverse strand, counting down.
ACGCTGCGGTTCACGGTGTTCGGCGCGATTGCCTATACGGTGTTTAGTCTCGTCGGAATTCTGATTTCACTCCGGTCGGTCGCCACCTATGTGCATTTCACGCAGGTGAGCGTCGCCTACTCACACCTGGGGCTCTACGCGTTCTTCACCATGATCATGTTCGGCGCGATGTACTACATCGTGCCGCGGCTGGTCGGCCGCGAATGGCGTTACGCTTCGATGATCAAGCTCCACTTCTGGGCTTCCACCTACGGGATCGGCCTGATGGTGCTGATGTTGCTCGCCGGCGGCATGGTGCAAGGGCGCGACCTGAACAACGCGGCGCTCTCCTTCACCGAGAGCACCCAATCGATCCTCCCGTACCTTCGCGGTCGCAGCCTCTCCGGCCTGCTGCTGACGGTGGCGCATTTCGTCTTTGCCTTTCACTTTGGCATGATGCTCTTCGGCCTGGGCCGGACCGCCAGCGTGCCTACGTTCCTAAACCCGCAGGAAGACGACGCATTGGAGAAGGCGTTATGATGAAGGGAGTCGCGCCACTTTTTCTCGGGATTTTCGGCACGTTCGCGTTTTCGTGGGCCGGGCTCACGATGATCCCAAACGTGCAGATCGGCCACCTCGATCCACAGATGGACGAGGAAGGCAATGATCCATACCCGGCGCCGAAGTCCGGCCTCGCCGAGCGTGGCCGGCAGGTTTACGCCGCGAATGGTTGCGTCTATTGCCACAGCCAGCAGGTGAGGCCCGATTACGCCGGCGCAGACATTGAGCGCAAATGGGGCGACCGCCGCAGTGCACCGCGTGATTATTTGTTCGAGCGACCTGCACTGCTGGGCAAAATGCGGATGGGTCCGGACCTGGCGAACATCGGGCACCGTGAGCCCGCGGGCGACGAAACTGCCCCGGCTCCCTCGGCGACTGACGCCGCCACCGGTGCTCAACCTCCCGCCGCCCCAGCGCCGGCCCCCGCGATAGCGACGGCTGCGCCTGCGACCGCTGGTCCGGCCCCCGGTGCTGCTCCCGCGCCCGGTGCTGCTGCTGCCCCAGCTCAGCCGCCGCCATCAGGCAATGCGAGCGTCAATACTCCTGCGTCGGCTTCTCCGGAGGCGCCTTTAGGTGCGCCGGCAGATGCAGCGCCAGCGCCTCCGGCCCCGGGAGCCGCGGCGTCACCGGCCGTTGCAGTAACGGCGCCGACCGCGGACGGAGGAGTCGGCCCGGCAACCACGGTAGTTCAGACAGAAGCGGGGAAGGTTCCGCTTCAGTACTCGCCCGCCTGGCATCACCAGCACCTTTATGATCCGCGCAGCATCAATCGGGACTCGACGATGCCGTCCTATCGTTTCCTTTACGAGAAGCGTCGAATCGGCGGCGAAGCGTCCGCGAATGCGGTCGTACTCACGAGCGAGGCGGCTCCGCCGGAGGGCTGGGAAATTGTTCCTACCTATGATGCCGAAGCGCTCGTCGCCTATCTCATCTCCCTGGACCAATCGCACGCACTCAACGAGGTCAAGTCAGCTGCACCAGCGGCCGCCGCGGCTGCTCCGGGAAAGGCGGTGCAATGAACGAGAATACGCCTTCTCCTGAACGCCGCGTCCGCCAGGGAATGGACTACGGCGAAACCGAAGACGTGCAGCAGGTGCACGCCGCGATCCAGCGTGAAAAACGCGAGCCGCGTGAGGGTTTGGAGCCGTTATCGATCTGGCTCATCGCCATCTACGGGCTCGCGGTGTTTTTCGGCGGAGCGTATCTCGGCCGATACTCCGGAAATTTCAGCGCCGATAGCCTGGATTATAGCATCGTACCTACGGCCGCGAAAAAGGGTCCGGGCGGCGCTGAAGAGGGACCGCAAGTGGTGGCCGGGCCGGCCGAACGCGGCAAAAAAATCTACTCTGCCAATTGCGCCGTTTGTCACCAGCCCGATGGCAACGGCGCAGCTGGACAGGGATATCCACCGCTCGCCGGCTCCGAATGGGTTTTGGGCAGCACCAAGCGACTTGGCATGATCTTGTTGAAAGGCTTGGAAGGTCCGATGACCGTCAAGGGCGTGCAGTACGGCTCCGCGGTGATGCAGCCGTGGGATAAGACTTTGACCGACGCGAAGATTGCAGACGTTCTCACTTACATCCGACAGGAATGGGGGAACTCCGCCGGACCGGTCGCGCCGGAAGGAATCGCAGCCCTTCGGAAAGAGGTCGCAGGGCGAACGACTTCATATCGCGAGGCTGATCTGAAGGCGGTGCCGGAAGACGCGAATCTGACCGGGGGAGACCAGGCCGCACCTGCCGAAGGCTCGACTCCTCCGCCGGCTGCTCCGTAACGCAGCACGCGCGTTGGCCGGTGGCGGCGGCGTGTTGCCTGTGGCCTGCTGCGCCATCAGTGCAGCAGCAATTTGGAGACGAGCATTGCAGCGCGGGAGCGCGATTATGCGTAACTACTGGTATGATCCAGCACAAAGATATCGATGACCCACACACGCGCGAAGTGATCGTGGTCGGCGGTGGCATCGCCGGATTGTCCGCCGCCATTTACCTTGGCCGCGCGCAGCGCGACACCCTCGTGATCGATTCCGGTCATTCGATGGCAAAATGGGAGCCGATGGTTGAAAATTATCTCGGCTTCGCGAACGGCGTCTCGGGTGAAGACCTCCTGAAAGACGGGCGGCAACAGGCCGAGAAACACGACGTGAAATTCATCGATGATCACATCGAAGAGATTGATCGTGAGAGTGAGCCAGGTGTTTTCATTCTCCACGGGAAGAGCGGCAGCTACCGTGCGAAGCGGGTCATCCTGGCGACTGGAATTTTCCACCTTCCGCCCGAAATCCCGGGTGTGCGCGAGTGCCTCGGGCACAGCATGTTTTTCTGTAAGGATTGCGATGGTTTTCGCGTGCGAGAGAAGCGCGTCATGATCATCGGTGCCAACGATGAGACAGTGGAGTACGCCCTCGGAATGCTGCTTTACTCCGCCTGTGTGATGGTGGCGACAAATGGCGAACAAACCCGCTGGAGCGAGCAGCACGCCCGGTGGATCGAGGAATATGAGATTCCCGTGCACATCGGCAGAATCAAGGACGTCGAACATGAGGAGGGGCAAGTGCTCGGGCTCCATTTCGATGACGGCCGGGAGGTAAAGATTGACTCCATTTTCACGACGCGCGGCGACGTGTTTCATACCCATCTCGCGGAGCAGTTGGGCGCGAAACTCGACGCGGAAGGACAGCTCGAGGTCGATCATAAAATGCGGACCTCGGTGCCGCGGCTATACGCCGCCGGCTGCGTGACGCCGGCGAACTGCCAGATGATCATCGCGGCGGGAGAAGGCGCGATCGCAGCCCAGTCGATCAACCGTGATTTGTTCGAGGAAGGGCTGAAGAATCACACGCTGCGGCGCTTCCGGGAGATTCAACTCGAGCAGGAAAAAACCGTGCCGGAAGGCGCATAACAAAAGGTTTACGGAGAGGCACACGCGTCACGCGATGATCTTCAAATTGGCTCTTTTCTATTGAAAAGTTTACCGTGATATTCAGGCTCAGATTTCCCAAATATGGATCCATCCGCTGATCTTACGTCGCACGCTCCCGCTGGTCACGATGCTCATCGCGACGACCAAGGACATGACCATCACGAGCTTGGCTGGTGGCGCACATACGTCTTTTCGACCGACCACAAGGTCATCGGAATTCAGTACCTGATCAGCGGACTGATCTTCCTGCTGTTCGGCTTCATGTTGATGATGCTGATGCGCTGGCAGCTGGCGTATCCGGGTCAGGCGCTGCCGGTCATCGGCAACATGCTGAATGGACTTTTTGGTGCGGGCAGCATGCCGGATGGCAGAATGACGCCCGATTTTTACAACTCGTTAGGCGCAATGCATGGCACGATCATGATCTTCCTCGGCGTCGTGCCCGTGGCGTTCGCTGCCTTCGGCAATTTCGTCGTGCCGCTGCAAATCGGCGCGCCCGACATGACCTTCCCGAAGATCAACATGGCGAGCTTCTGGGTGTTCGCGATCGGCGGTGTCGTCATGCTGGCCAGCTTTTTCGTGCCCGGCGGCGCCGCGAAAAGCGGGTGGACAGCGTATACGCCGCTCTCCGTGATTGCGGACAAAGGCGATGCGTATCACTGGTTCTGGAACGGGCAGAACCTGTGGCTGATCGGTTTTATTTTCCTGATCACCTCCTCGCTTCTCGGCGCGGTGAACTTCATCACCACGATCATTCAGCTGCGGGCGAAGGGCCTCACCTGGATGCGCCTGCCATTCTTCGTTTGGACACAGCTGATCACCGCATTTTTGCTGTTGCTGGCGTTTCCTCCGCTGGAAGCAGCCGCGGTCATGCAGCTGATGGATCGCATGGCGGCGACGAGCTTTTTTATGCCGACCGGTCTGGTGGTGAATGGCGCGCCTCTGAACATCAGCGGCGGTGGCAGTTCACTATTGTGGCAGCATCTGTTCTGGTTCCTCGGTCACCCTGAGGTGTACGTGCTCATCCTGCCGGCGATGGGGATTGTGGCCGAAATTCTGGCGAACAACAGCCGCAAGCCGCTGTGGGGTTATAAGTCTCTCGTCTTCGCTGCGTTGGTGCTGGGCTTCCTCTCCTTCGTTGTCTGGGCGCACCACATGTGGCTGACTGGCATGGGGACGGTCGTGAGCGCGTTCTTCCAGACCACGACGCTGATCATTTCGATTCCGTCGGTGATCATCCTGAGCGCCTTCTTCATCTCGCTCTGGGGAGGATCGATCCGCTTTAACACCCCAATGCTCTTCTCGACTGCGTTCCTCCCGATGTTCGGCATCGGCGGTCTCACTGGCATCCCGCTGGCGTTTAACTCAGCCGATCTTTACCTGCACGACACGTACTACGTGATCGCGCATTTTCACTACATCGTGGCGCCGGGAACAATCTTCGCGCTCTTTGCCGGCGTCTACTATTGGTTCCCGAAAGCGACGGGGCGACGCATGAACGAGTTCTGGGGACGCGTGCATTTCTGGCCTTCGCTCATCTGCATGAACGTGATTTTTCTGCCGATGTTCCTGCAGGGAATGCTCAGCATGCATCGCCGTTGGTATGACGGCGGCCAGGGCTGGACCCTCTCGAATGAACGCGCCTGGGGCCTGACCGGGTTCGAATGGAACGTGCCGATCTCGATCGCCGCGTGGGTGATGGGAATCGCGCAGATTCCGTTCATCATCAATTTCTTCCACAGCATTTGGAAGGGCGAGAAGGTGAACGATAATCCGTGGGAAGCGACCACGCTCGAGTGGGCGGCTCCGTCACCACCCCCGCACGGGAATTTCGCCGTCACACCGGTCGCCTACCGCGGGCCGTACGAATACAGCCTCCCGGGCCGGGAGCAGGACTTTACGATGCAGAACGAGCCGATTCGGGAGAGCGACCGGCGCGCCTACGAAGCAGCTGCAGCGGCGCATCACTAACCCTGAACCGGCGCTTTCATGGAGATTCCCTACACGACGACTGCGCGCCCGGACACCGGGCTTTGGAACGCGAAGATCGGCATCTGGCTCTTCCTCGCCTCGGAAGTGATGCTCTTCGGCGGCCTCTTCTCCGCCTATATTTTTCTGCGGCTCGATGCGCCTCCGGGATACTGGCCGCATGGGCTACTGAACGTCCCCGTCGGGACGATGAACACCGCCATCCTGATCGCGTCCTCGGTGACGGTTGTTCTAGCGTGGGCAGCACTGAAGATGCGCCAGTTCGCGCGCTACAAGTTCTACATGGCGATCACGATCGCCTGCGGCATCATCTTCCTCGCGGTGAAGCTCGCCTACGAGTGGCCCGATAAGTTCCACCACTTCGGCGCTTACATTAAGAAGGGTTCGCTGGAGAAGTACGAGCCATATCTTGGAAATCACCACCTGCGCGAGAAAGGCCTGGAGCCGCGGGTCGAGATCACCGGCCATCTCGAAAACCCGGAGGCGCTGCACGATCCGAACATTCACGAGTACCACATCAAGCTCGACGCGGTGAACGCAGATCCGACGAATCCCGAGAGCGATCGTCCCCACTTCCTCCCGCTCCCGAAGAGTGACAAGGTCGCGCACGTGGCGAAGGAGGATGTCGACCTCGCGTCGATGTTTGTGCCGAAGCACAGCACGTTTTTCGCTACCTACTTCACGATCACCGGGCTACACGGCCTGCACGTGCTCGGCGGGGTTGTGATCTTTATTTACCTGTGGCTGCCAGTCGGTGCCAATCTCTACAAGCGAAACCCGGAACATCTTGCCAACCGGGTTGAGGTCGCCGGGTTGTTCTGGCACTTTGTCGACCTGGTCTGGATCTTTGTGTTTCCGCTGTTCTACTTGCTCTAACGCATGAACGAAACCCACTCACATCCTGCGGGGGAAACGGCCCCGATCGCTTCTCCCGAGCTGGCCGTCGCTGATGGGCATGGCCACAGCCACGGACATGACGACCACCACGACGTTTCGAAGCACGTAAAGAAGTATCTCGCGGTCGGCGCTCTGCTCCTCATTTTCACGTTGATCACGGTCGGGTTGTCGTATGTCGACTTTGGCTCGACGAAGCTAAATATGGCCATCGGCATGGCTGTAGCCACATTCAAGGCCGGCCTCGTCGCGATGATCTTTATGCATCTCTCCGCCGAGAAGCAGCTCATTTACCGGATTTTGATTTTTACCGGGTTTTTCGTCCTCGGTCTCTTCTGGCTAACCTATTTGCATTGGTACGATCCGATCTCGCGGTAGATGTCACTAAAGGGATTTCACATCGTCTTCATCATGTTCTCGACGCTGCTGGCGCTCGTGTGTGGCGTCTATTGCATTCGTGTGAATCTCGCTGCCGGTGCTCCAGTCTATCTCGCTGGTGCGATTGTCAGCTTCGCTGCCGCCATCGGCCTGACCGTTTACGGCGCGTGGTTTTATAAGAAAATGAAACGGCTCGGGCTTTTCACATGAGAACCAGGGTCGCTCTCCTCAGTGCGATCTTGCTTCTTTTGCAGGCGGGCGCGGCATTGGCCTGCGCCGTTTGCTCGACGAGTCCCGATTCGAAAACCGGCCAGAGCATGGCGATGGCGATCTGGTTTCTCATGGCCGCGGTGATGTCGGTCCTCGGCGGTGTGGGGCTCTTCGGATTCAACCTTTGGCGCCGCGGCCGGATGCCGCTCGAGCCGCATCAGCAGCTAACGGAAGAAGATCTCAACCAGTATGATTAGCGTACCGCTCGCGCTCATTAACGAGTTTCTCGGACAGCCGCCAAACGCGTCCGAACACGGCTACCAGATCGACCACATCCTGGAGTTCAGCCATTGGTTCATGGGGGCGCTGTTTCTCGGCTGGTCGGCGTTCTTCATCTACGTCCTGCTCCGGTTCCGCAAAAGCCGCAATCCGGTCGCCGATCACGAAGGTGTGAAAACCGGCGTCTCCACCCACCTCGAGTTTGCAGTGGTCCTGATCGAAGCGGTGTTGCTGGTTGGCTTCGCGATTCCGCTGTGGGGCAAATTCGTCAACGAATTCCCGGACACGAAGGACGCGATCCTCGTGCATGCAGTGGGGCAGCAGTTCAACTGGAACTTCCACATGCCAGGCCCTGACGGGCAGTTCGGGAATCGCGAACTCGGTCTCGTCAGCAATTCTAATCCGTTGGGACTCGATCCGAATAGCCCGGAGGGGAAAGACGATCTCGTCGTGCTCGGTGAGCTGCACGTGCCGGTGAATCGACCGGTGATCATCGAGATCTCTTCAAAAGATGTCATTCATAACTTTGCCTTGCCGCACATGCGCGCGGCGCAGGATGCGATCCCAGGTCAGATCATCCCGATGTGGTTCACGCCGATCAAGACCGGGAGCTACGAAGTCGTCTGCGGACAGCTGTGCGGGTTAGGTCATTACAGCATGAAAGGAATGCTCGTCGTGGATACGCAGGAGGATTACCAAGCCTGGTTGAAGGAACGGGTGGAGCTCGCCGGCACGCAAACCGCTCCGGATCCCCTGCAGCGGCCGGAGGGCGAACCGCCGCCAGCGGCAGACCAGGGAACCGTCCCGCCTCCGGGAGCGCCGAAGGTGGGGAACCCACAGGCGAGTCCCCAGCCCGGCGCTGATCAATAGCTCGGGCAGCAGCTCGCGGCGGCGGGTCTTCCGACCGCCTGCAAAACTCGTGTTGCTCGCGCAGATCGAGTCGCAAGCGAGCCTGCGGTGGTTTAGCTTGAGCCGTCGAACGGAGGAATGATGGGCCCACAAACTCGAGCACGCGCGTGGCTGAACCGGTTTATCTGGTTCCTTGCCGCGCTCACGTTGTTTCTGATCTGCAGCGGCGGGATGGTGACGAGCAAAGGTGTTGGCCTGGCGGTGCCGGATTGGCCCACGACGTTCGGCTACAACATGTTCCTCTTCCCGGTTTCAGGCTGGGTGGGTGGCATCTTCTTCGAGCATACGCATCGACTGATCGCCTCCGGTGTCGGTTTTCTCACCATCGTGCTCGCGGTGTGGCTGTGGAAAGCTGAGTCGCGGAAATGGGTGCGCATGCTGGGCATCGCTGCGCTCGCGGCCGTGATCGTCCAAGGAGTGCTGGGTGGGCTGCGCGTGACGATGTTGAAGGATGAAATTGGAATCTTTCATGCTTGCCTGGCTCAGGCGTTTCTCGGCTCGTTGGTTCTGATCGCGGTCGCAAGGTGCGGCGCCTGGAATGCAATCCGCGGTCATGGGCGCTCGGCGCCGAGTGTGTGGCTCCCGGCGGTGATCAGTGTGCTCATCTTCGTACAGTTGGCGCTCGGCGCGATGATGCGCCATCAGCATCGCGATCTCGCCATTCTTGATTTTCCTCTCGCTTACGGGCAGCTAATCCCAAACGTGAGCGCGGAGAAGCTGAGCGCGATTAACGCGTGGCGCGATGCGCAGGCATTATCGAACGTCAGCGCCTCGCACATCTGGCTGCAGATGGCGCACCGCTTTGGCGCGGTCGTGATCGCAGCCGGTGTGATTTGGTACGCGCTTCGATTGCGGCGCCGAGATGACGCCGCTCGAGCGCTGATGACGTTGTCGAGCTTCTGGGTGTTCTTCCTCGCGCTTCAAATCACCCTCGGCGCATGGACGATCTGGACGAACAAAGCGGCCGATGTGGCGACGGCCCATGTCGCGGCGGGGGCGACGATGCTTTCGTTAGGCATCGCGATCTGCGCGCTGGCCGCGCGAGCACGCGCGACGCCGGGGGAGCATCCTATCTTTACGGAGCGCGCTTCGCTTCCAGAAGAGGCGCACGCCTTGTGAAATCCGTCGCGATCGAAACAGCTTCCGCCGTGGACCCGCTGCCGCTTGAAAAACGCGGCGCCGGGAGCCGGATGCTGGTCGACTTTGCTGAGCTGACGAAGGCGCGGCTGACGTTGCTCGTGCTCGTGACAACGGCGGTTGGCTACTACCTCGGTGCGGAGGCCGTAAGATTCGGCGCACTGTTTCATGCTGTGTTCGGAACGGCGCTCGCGGCCGCCGGCGCTGCGGCGCTCAATCAATGGTGGGAGCATCGATTCGATGCTTTGATGCACCGCACGCGGATGCGACCGATCCCGGCAGGGCGGATGCTGCCGCGGAATGCGCTGGTCGTTGGGAGTTGCCTTGGCGTCGCTGGCGTCGTCTACCTGGCGCTTGCGTGCAACTTGCTGAGCGCGGGGCTCGCCGCCGTTACGATCGCTGTCTACATCTTTGGCTATACGCCGCTGAAGCGCGTCAGCACTACGAATACCCTGGTCGGGGCGATTCCCGGAGCATTGCCTCCGATGATCGGCTGGGCGGCCGCGCGGAACGATCTGACCTGGCCGGCTTGGAGTCTCTTCGCGATCCTCTTCTGCTGGCAGATGCCGCACTTCTTTGCCATTGCCTGGATGTATCGAGAGGATTATGCGCGCGCTGGTTTCCGCATGCTCTCCAGCAGTGATCTCGATGGCGCGCGCAGCGGTCGCCAAAGCGTGTTCTTCGCAGCTCTCTTGTCCGTCGCGAGCGTGCTGCCGGCGTTTTTCGGATTGAGCTCGCGGACGTTTGTGCCACTGGAGCTGCTCTTGAGCGCCGGCTTTCTCGCGCTCGCGCTGCGGTTTTATGCGAAGCGCGGTGTGTCTGAGGCGCGATGGCTTTTTATCGGTTCCATTCTCTATTTGCCGCTGCTACTCGCCACTCTCGTGCTAACTAAATCATGACTACCGCTGCTGTTGCCGCGACGCGCTCCATGTCGTTCCGATCCGTCGCGTGGTACGCGACTCTCATCCTGATTCCGCTTCTGACCGGCGCGATGCTCCTCTGGTTCCGTCAGGCGGAGGCGGGCCGGCTGGCACGGAGGTCCATCGGTCATTACGGAACGGTGCCCGCCTTTCAGCTGACGAACCAAAACGGACAACCCTTTGGATCGACGGAACTGAACGGGAAAATCTGGATCGTCGATTTCATTTTCAGCACCTGCCCGGGCCCTTGCCCAATGATCAGCAGCCGGATGAGCGAATTGCAAAGGCCTCTTGAAAACAGCGATGTGCACCTGGTCTCCGTGACGGTGGATCCGGAGAAGGATACGCCGGAAGTCTTGCGCGGTTACGCGGAAAAGCTGCACGCCCGTCCGGGTCGCTGGGACTTTCTCACCGGGCCGAAGGCAACGATATACGACCTCTCACGGAGCGGCTTCAAACTACCGGTCTCGGAAGACAGCGATCAACCCGGCGTGCCAGCGCACAGCACGCGCGCGGTGCTGGTCGATCGACGGGGGACAATCCGCGGCTACTATGATGTGACGGCGCCGGATACGGTTACGAAACTTCTCGCGGACACGAGCCAGTTACTGCGCGAGCAGCCGGCGCCGAAAGCGGTGGTGACGCGCTAGCGTGTGTCCTCGAACCAGCTGACGATCTTGTAGTTCGAGATCCGGCCCATCGAGCCGAGCGCCTCGTCGTAATGGAGATCGGTCGTGCCCGTCATTGTGAAGGTCTTGCCGACGAACGAGCCATAGGCGATGCCGCGCGTCCCGGTGTTGTTCATATGAATGTAGAAGTCCGGCGCGTAGACCGCGGCCGTGAGCTGTCCGTTGCCGCCGAGCTCCACTGTCTTCGGCAGCGTGTTCGGAGGCGGCGTGATGCCATACATCATCAGATTTCCGGGCTGGTTGTTCTTGTTCACCAAACCGTTGCCGGAAACCTTTACTCCGCCGGCGAAGTAGATCGTGGCTTTTACTCCGGGATGAACAACGATCTGGGAGAGACCGGTCGCAGAGATATCGCCGGTGACATAGATTTCGATGTGGGTAGAGGAGCCGTCGGCGGCACCGGCGAGGTTTAGCACTTCAGTGCCTGCCAGCGTGATGGAGCTGAGCACGTATCGCGACGCCGCCGAGCCTTCGGTCGCGCTCGCGTTCAATGTCGTAAGTCCGAGCACAAGCGACGGCGACGCGTTCACAGACGGCCACGTGGGAGCGCCGACTGGAATCGGTTCCTGATAGAAGTCGGTCCGCTGAACGCCCGTGACGTTGGCCGCGTTGCTGACGGTTCCAGCATTCGTCGAAACGTCTCCGTAGACGTGGGCATTGCCGGCGTTGATGAGGTTTGAATTGGTCGCGATGTGGCCGTTGCGCTGCCGCTTCGCCACGTCGTAGAGCCCGTTGGTTGACTTCGTGGTGTCACGGGAATCGTAGCTGTCGATGATGATGTTGGCGTCGTTCAGGTTCAATGCTTCAAGCGAGACCACCGCCTGATCGAACGCAGAGACGGGGCGGACGATTGCTTCCACGCGACGTGAGACGCGCGGCTTGTCGACTGCCTGCGACGTCAGAACGCCACCCGTGAAGCGGTCGGCGCGCAGGCTCATTTTGCGCAGCCGGGTGTCCTGTTTGTTGTCAGCCGCGCGGGCTGGGCCAGTGATCGGCATTGTGCCGATGGCGCGCACACGATAGTACTGCCACAGATTGGCGGGATCCTTGAGCTGCCATGGGGCATCGACATTCACCTCGATCTTCATCTCGGTGCCGGCGAGGCCGGCGTTCGGCACCACACTGATCCCGTACCGTTCCGAGTTCACATTCGCCCAGCCGTCCCAGGCCTGGTTCGGAGCTGGTCGCAGAGACCTCCGCAACTCGCGGATCGCCAGATCGACTCCGGACTCACTGGCGAGGAGCGCCTCCTGCCAGGTCGCGGTGTGCAGAGCGTTATGATATTTTGCCGAGACGACGTGCAGGACCTGCGCCGCCGCTGCTGAAAGCACGGTAATGACGATGACGGTCCAGATCAGGACACTGCCGGATTGAGAGGATTTGGTCAGGCGCATGTTAGTAAACTCCCCGGTTGTTGCGCAGCAGCGTCGTGTTGTGGAACGCAGTGGCCGTCCGGACGGTGGCGGAGGCGCCTTGCGAGCGGAACGTCGGTTTGAAAGTGACGGAGGTCTTCACCACCTTGCCCAGGTCGGTCGCATCGAATTCGAAGTCCTGCACATCGACGGCAAGTGCGGTCGGTTCGTCATTGCCTTCTTTGCGATAGATGACGCCGCCAGAGAGATAATAGCGGACCATCACCGCGCACGTCGATGTGCCGTAGTAGACGCCGCCCTTTCCGTTCAGCACCGGTGTCTGCGGCGATTTCGTCGGCGTCGAGTCGTAGTAGCAGGGGATCGAGATCGATGCGTCGTTTCTGACAGCGGTCACAGCAACAGCGCGGCGAAAATCAAGCGCGAGGTAGTCGGAGATGCGCATCTGGTCACCGTGGTTGATGGCAAAGTCCATCGTCGCAGCGTAGCTCCGTTTCAGCGCCACAAACGAAAGCAGGAGCCCAGCGCTGACCGCCGAGAAGATGGCGGTCGAGATCATTATCTCCGCCAAGGCGAAACCTCCAATCCAGCGGCTCCGCGTGAAGCGAGTTACCATTTTGCGACTCCTCCCTGAGCGAGAATTGCCACCGCCTGGCGGCTGACCGGCTGGCTGTTGATGCCGCCGCGGTAGCTGACAGTCCAGATGACCTTGAGCGCACCCTCTTTCAACAGCGCAGTCTGATTGACGATGCTGGCGGTGCCGTCGGTGCGAAGGAGCTGCGTATTTCCGGTGGTGCTGCTGCCGTAGGGTACGAGCGTGATGGTCTCGGAGATGTTTCGCAGCACGTCGCTCCCGGCGGCGTTGGTGCTGAGCAGATTGTTCTTCACCCAATTGGCATCGGTCACCTGATGCCAGTTTGCGATCCGCATCGCCTCCACGCGCTGCTGCAGCACCTGACTGGCGCAAGCGGCTTCGCGTGCGGTCCTGATCGCCTTAATCCCTGTCATGTTCATCGCGAACAGGGAGCCGAGAAACATCGCGGACGTGCAGGCTGCCACCATCACCTCAATCAACGTTGTGCCGCTTTCGCTGCTGTGTTTGGATAGGATCATATGGGTTTACCTTCTGTGCAGAATTAAAGCACAAGACGGGCCGCGCCCTATAATTTTCATAATGCACAAGGTGCGCCGAACCGCATCATCGCGCGAAATGCGCCGGAAAGTGTCAGCCGTGCGAAATACAGGCTGAAAATCTCAGAATTGAGAACTAGTCCGTCGCTAAACCCTGCAGCCCAATGTCGCTACGGGGATCTTCGTCACACACCAGCCGCAGGTATTCACGGTATTCACCCTTAGGCAGCCGATCGATGATGGCGACCAGTTCCGGGCGCCCAATAAACCCCATGCGGAAGGCGACCTCTTCCAAGCAGGCAATCTTCAAACCTTGCCGGTGCTCGATGGTCGCGATGTAATTACTTGCCTCGAGCAGGCTCGTTTGCGTGCCAGTGTCGAGCCACGCCATGCCTCGCCCCAAAAGCTTCACGTTTAGCTCACCGAGCTCCAGGTAAATCCGGTTCAGGTCCGTGATCTCCAACTCGCCGCGTGCGGAGGGTTTAAGGGCGCGGCAAAACTCCACGACCCGATGATCGTAAACGTAGAGTCCCGGGACCGCGTACTGACTTTTCGGTGCTTTCGGCTTCTCTTCGAGGCTGATCGCCCGGCCGTTGACATCAAACTCGACGACGCCATAGCGCTCCGGATCACGCACCTGATAGCCGAAGATGCAAGCGCCATGCTCCACCGCGAGGGCGGCACGATAGAAATCCAGTTTTCCGTAGAAAATGTTATCGCCGAGAATCAGCGAAGCGCCCGAATGGCCGATGAAGTCCGTGCCGATGACGAACGCCTGCGCGATCCCTTCCGGCTTCGGCTGCGCGGCGTATTCAATCCTGATCCCGAGCTGGGAACCGTCGCCCAGATAATCCTCGAGCATCGGGAGGTCTTTCGGCGTGGAGATGATCAGCACCTCGCGCAGACCGCCCAGCATCAACGTCGCCAGCGGATAGCAGATCATCGGCTTGTCGTAGACCGGCAGCAGCTGCTTGCAGACGATTTTGGTGAGCGGGTACAGCCGCGTTCCGGCCCCGCCAGCGAGAAGAATGGCTTTTTTGTTCATGGGAAAGGATCAGCGCCAGCGCATGAGAAGATCGGACCACTCCTGCCACAGCTTCGCGCGTCCCGCCAGATCAACTCCGACAACATCGTGCAGGAACCGGGAGAACGCCCCGCTCGAAGTGGCGCTCTCGACAAGGAACGATCCGGCTGTGCTCACATTCACCTTCCGCGTGGCGATGCGCCCGCCCTCGCATTTGGCGAGGGCGCTTTCGATCACCGGCAGCGGCAGCTCCGGATCCGCTTCCACGGTCGCGCTGATCGTCACGCCAAGCAGCTTCTTTAACATGACTGCGCAAAGCAGCATTCGCGAGCTGGTCGCATGCACGTGCGCGATGTTCCGCTGCTGGAGCAGCCGCGGCAGCACGATCGCGTATCGTGCCTGTTCCAGGAAGCTGGAGGCGGGAGCGCGGTGTTTCTCATTCGCCCGATCGTCCTCCAGCTCATAACCGGTTTCGCGGTTGGCCTGCCATTCGGCTTCGATCACACTTGGATCCGGGAGGAACACCAGCTGCGTGGCGAGCTGCTTCATCGCCCGGTTCATCCGCGGTGCCGCAGCCATTTCGCAGACGAAGCCGGTCACCGCGACATCCTTCTCCTTCAGCGCGAGCAGCTCCGCCTCCAGCAAAGGTAACTGTGGGTCCGGCCAGCGCTGGATCAAGTAAGCGACTTCACCCTCTGCGGGGCTGGGGTCTGTCTCGGCCGTCTGCTCCGGCAATGCGTCCGCTAATCGCTCAAACAGCGCCATCAGCGGCGCGATGGTCGTCTCGACTTGGAAATACTGCTCCACCCGCGCGCGCGCGGCGGTTCCAAACGTCACCCGCAGCCACTGGTCAACGCACAGTCGTTCGATCGCCTTCGCCAGCGCCTCACTCTCTCCGGCTGGAACCAGCAGGCCGGTCAAGCCGTGCACCACTGCCTCGGGGATGCCTGCTACGGTGGTCGACACCACCGGCCGCGATGAAGCCATCGCTTCCAGGATGACTGTCGGGAACACATCGCTCGCCCCGGCATCATCGATCACGGACGCGAGCGCGAAGACGTCGCAGCTGCGGAGTTTCTCAAAGACCTCCTGCTGCGGAAGTGCTCCGCTCAAAGTGACAAGCGAATCCAGCTGTTGCTCCGTGATCTGGGCCTGCAGACGCTCCCGCAACGGCCCGTCGCCCACGATTTCACAAGCAAACTCTACCCCGAGCCGCTTCAGCGCGGCGCAGGCGGCGATCAGCACATCGAACCCTTTGAAGGCAACCAGACGTCCGACGCTCAGGATCCGCGCCGGCGTCTGCGGCAGAGCAGCAGGGGCGGCGGGGAAGTTCGCCAAGTCCATCCCGTTATAGACGCGGTGGATCTTTGCGACTGAGTCCGGACATTGCGCTGAGAGCAGGCCGCGGCTGTAGTCGGTTTCAACTGCGACGAACTCGGCTGCTGCGCAGATCTCGCGCAGCAACTCCTGGTTTCCAAGGTCCGACATGAAGTCCTGGCCATGCGCCGTGATGCTGAAAGGAATGCCGGCGATCTCCTTCAGGAAGAGCGCGGTGTGGGCGGCGCGATTCGCGAAGTGGACGTGAAAGTGTTGGATACCTTCGCGAGCGAAAAGGGCGGCAAAGTAACAGGCGTTGCGCGCACGCAGAGCGGGTTTGAAAGCAGCGCCATATTTCTTCTCATGTTGCGCCACGAGCTCGCTTGGCCAGCGGAAGTCTTCCTTCGCCTTCTCCTCCCACAGCCGCAGGATCGCGGATGGAGGCGCGTATTCGATCCGCGCCTGCAAGCGCGCCGCATGCGCGTGGCGGATGCTCGTGAGCGGCGGGTGAATGGATCCGATCAGGAGCGGGAAACCGCGCCGTTCGAGTTCGAGCATCTCTGTGTCGCAGAAGGTCTGCGACAGCACCGGGTACCGGGAATAGAGATATGCGACGCGCATCTCTAAAGAACCGATAACGAGCCCGGAGGGGGAGGAAAGCCGCACCGTCTCACGGCGGCTGGCGAGCTCAGCGCGACGCCGATAATCGTGTGCGGTCTGGCCGCCTCAGGAAAACTGGACGTCCTTGCCCGGATCCATCTCGAAGTCGAGCCGGATGGCCTCGGTGGTGTTCGGCTTAACGACATCCTCAACGAACTTCATGTAGATCGGGTCTTCCGCAAAAATCTCGTATTTGTCCATCGACTCAAAATCAATCGCGAGGAAGAACGGCCATTGCATCTCCTGATTGATCCGCTTGCCGCACTTAATGCTGAGCACCTCCGGGATCTTCAGCAGCTGCATGCGGGCGTGCATCATCATCTCCTCTACGCGGGCAGGAGTGACCTCGGGTTTCAACGTATAAAGAACGATGTGGTGCACCATGGGGGGCTTAGGTTTAGGCGGAGAACCTGGCGCAGGCAAGTGGGAAACCGACTGCGCGTTGGGGTCGCGTTGTCTCTTCCGCCGAACCGCTGAAGAGGGTACCGACTCAGCTCCGCCAGGCCGTGGCGCGCCCTACTTTTTCCAGTCCAACGCGCCCTTCTTCAGCGCGTAGACATAGCCGACCATCAGGATGGAGACGAAGCTCAGCATGCTCCACAAGATCGTCTTACTCTCCACGATCGATTCGCGGTAAACGACTGCCCACGGATACATGAACACGATCTCGAGGTCGAAAAGGATAAAGAGCATCGCCACCAGGTAGAACTTTACGCTGAACCGCGGCTGCGCTTCGCCCTGCGGTAGCATTCCGCATTCATACGCGCTGTCTTTGATGCTGGTGCGCTTGCCGGCTTTGCCGAGGAGCACGCTGAGCACTAGCGCGCCGACCGCGAAGCCGATCGCCACCATGATGTGCAGCAGAATCGGGAGATATTCGCTGATCATGGCGCGAGTGAGGGATGTCCGCTAAAGCGGCGGCTACTTTGCGGCTGCGGCAGCCGGTTTGGCCGGTGTCTTGGCGGCCGCGGCGGCCGGGAGGTGGCCATTCTGCGGCGCGATTGCCAGGGCGAGCGCCGCCGGGAGCCCTTTATATTTTTTCCCGGTCTTCTTCACGGCGCCCCGCGCCACGAGGTTTTGGAGCTTCTCATAGGCGCGCAGGCGAAGCATTTCCTCGCCGCCGCTGGCCGCATTCCGTGCGCGCAGATTCTCATGCACGATCTCGAAGAGTTGTTTGAACTCGAACGAAGAGCGTCGGGAAAGCACCGCGACTAACTCCTCCGTCACGAGGTCAGGAACCCTGCGGGAGAATGCGTTTTTCTTGAGAATAGCCATAGGGCCGTGACGCTAACATATTTCGCTTGTTTGGCAGCGAATTTCTGCGATTCCGGCCGAGATCCGCCTGGATCGCTGGAAATTGCGCGTTTTCGGCTCTTTTTGCACCCCATCGCGCAATCCGCCCGTTTCGCGGAGTTACGGCGTCTCAGAAGGGCTCGCAGCCGGGAGCGGCGGTGACGGTGCGGCTGGCACGACGGGAGGTGGCTGCGGTAGAACCGCGCCGCCGGCTCGTGCGCGTTGCGTCTCGCGCTGGTACCACGCGGCGCCCGCGCCGGTGGCCCCGGCGATGCCGAGGACGGCCTGATAGATCGAGACCGGACCGACCGATTCCGTGACGTAGCCTTCGTTTTCGTACCGCTGAGACACCACGATCGGACTCAAATGCCGGCTGACGACGTCGGGCGCGGGGAGCTTCGCGAGGTCGACTGCTTCGGCGATGGCTGGCACGAACGCAGCTCCCATCACGAGCATCGGGCGTAGTGCGGCGTCGAGGCGTTGATACAAGAGCGCAGTATCGAGGTAGGTGAACAAGTGCCGGCCTTTCGGAACGAGAGCCTCGGCAGCTGTAAACGATTCCGCCGCTGCCAGTTCAGAGTTGCTGGCGCGAGACCGCTTCGTTGCTGCTTCCACTGAGATCGGATCCACTCCAGCGATCGCGAACTTTTCCGCCACCGCAATCGTCGGGGTCACAGGGATCATCGGGTTCGCGGGCGGTAAGGAGTAGTAATTCACCCCGTCGCGCGCCGACTGCGTCCATGCGCCGCCTTCGGGAGCGGCCGAGGTCATCGCAGCAATAATCTGGTTCGCGCCCGCCAGGTCTTGCACCGGCAAGGTCGCAAAAAGCGCGGGAATCCGGGAATTCGCGGGCCAATCGCCGACGATTCCGAGTTCGACGCCAAAAGCTTTGTTCCAGTTATCAGCGGTGATCCCGCTCCGCGCAAAAGCGGCGATCAACCTCTGCAGGAACGCAGGCGTGCCGCTGACGCGTGTAGCGGGCAGGGAGAGGCGCTGTGAGAGATTCAGGAACGTGGCTGTGTAGAGAAACGACGCCTCCGTCGCAAGGACGAGTGACGCGCGCGTGAGCTCACCCGACTCTTCCGTTCGCGGCATCCCGACGAACAGCACGTCCCGGATTTTCCCGTCTTGGAATCCCGTCGCGATCGCGGCTGTGCGGATTTGCCGCAGCGCGGCGAGCTGGTCGCCGGTCGCACTGCCTGCTGGAAGGCGGGCTTTCAGCTGCTCAAAATATCGATCGAACCGGGCGTAAGCCATTGCCGCGTAATCCGCCGGCAGGTGCTTCATAGCGGAGACGTAGTTCTCCTCCGCGCCGAGCGTCTGAGCGGCATCGGCCGTAGTTCCATCCGCGCGATCGAGCAATTGCTTGAGCAGATCGATGTCGTTCGCCGCGAAGAACCGGTCGCGGTGGTAAGCAGTCGCGAGGGTGACGCCATCCTGCCGCACCACGTCGAGACGGTGCTGCCGGTGCGTGACCGTCTCGCGGACGGCCGCCGGCGCGTTCTGTTGCACGCGGCTGCGCCATTTTTCGACGATCTTCTCGGCATCGTCGACGCCGCCTTTGAAGCGGAAGCCGCCCGCCAGCTTCGGCTGATTGTTCTCCCAGGCGATGATCGCGAGGAAAGCCTCCTTCATGCCCAACGCGTCGAAATCCTGTGCCCACTCGCCAGCGCTGCTCATTTTCGGAGCTTGCGCGAGCGGCTTGCGAAGGAACTCCTGCACGGCGGGCTCGGTCCAAAGTTTGTACAGATCGCTTTGGCGCCATTGCTCCCGCGTCTTGCTCAGATCCGGCAGGTAAACAAAGGCGAGCGTGTCACGTGGAAGCAGCGCTTGAAGAGCAGTGCGCGAGGCCTTTCCCGAGCCGCTGATTCCATACCAGATCGCGAAGGCGGCCGCTGCGCCGCCGAGAAGCAGCAGAAGTCGTTTCATCGCAACCGCATTCCTTTCACAGATTCAGAGTTTAACACGCGTTTCATTGGGAAGCCCGAGGTCCGATGTGAAGCTTTGAAGCATGGTAGGCGCAGTCTCAAGCACGCGGATGAAACTTACGGTGTACCGCCTTCAGCCGTTGCTGATCGACGTGTGTGTAAATCTGAGTCGTCGAGATATCGGAGTGACCGAGCATTTCCTGGATGATGCGCAGATCGGCGCCGTTGCCGAGCAAATGAGTCGCGAAGCTGTGGCGCAGAAGATGTGGATAGACATTCGTCTGCAGCGGCGAATGGCGCGTCCGCTCCTTCACGATTTGCCAAAGGCGCACCGTCGTGAGCTTGGTCCCGCGGGCTGACAGGAAAATCTCGCTGCTGGAGCGGGGTTTCACAAGCTTTGGCCGCTCTGTAGAAACGTAGGCGGCGAGCGCTTCGCACGCCTTGCGGCCTACCGGCACCAGACGCGTCTTGTTGCCTTTTCCTGTCACCCGCAGGATCCGCTCCTCCACGTTCAGATTCTCCAGCCGCGCGTTCGCGAGCTCTGAGATGCGCAGCCCGCTCGCGTAGAGCAGCTCGATGATGGCGCGGTCGCGCAGGCCCAGCGGGTGAGCCGTGTTCACGCTTTCGATCAACTCCTGCACTTGCAGCTCGTTCAGCGTCTCCGGCAGGTAGCGTTCGATCCGTGGCAGGTTCAGCGTCTCGGTCGGGTCGCGTTCGATCCGTTGCTTCGCGAGCAGGAAGCGAAAGAAGATTTTCAACGCCACTACCACCAGCTTGATCGATGAGGCCGCGAGGCCGCCGCGCTTCCGTGTCGCGAGATAATCGCTGATCAACGGCATCGTTACCTCGGCCACCGATGTGATCTCGCGCGTGCTGGAGCACCAGGCTGCAAACTCCGTCAACGAACGGCGCGTGGAGAGTTGATAGTTATCGGAGAGGCCGCGCTCCGTCGCGAGGAAGCGGATAAACTGATCAATCTCCGGCTCCATCACGCGAGGCTCTGCGAAAAGAGCCCGCTTGGCAACGTTGCCGCGGTCGCCGGGTGCTGGTGGCTGCAGAACGGGACGCGGTGACGATTGAACAACAACCCATCGTGGCGCGTCTGAGAATGCAGTGGTGCATCTCCTCCTGCGTCCGAAGCGAAGAACAATTTACACATCGCTGCGGCAGGTGCGCTACGATTGACAAACAGAGAGTGAATTACACAAGATTATTTCAACGATGAGCCTGGATTTGAACACGTTGCTGAAGGACTGGCCCCACGAAACGGGAGCGATCAAAGTCCGTAAGATTCTGGGCCTCGATGGGCGCGAGAAGCTGCAGCTGCGGATCGATCTCGGTCTTCTGCAGATGGAGATGTCCGGACGTCCCGATGGGCACCGCCCGCACAATTGCGAATCGCTGCTGCAATATCATCAGCGTCGTGCGGCTCGGAGCGAAGCTCGCGGTGACAGCTATGAGCTCTCCGCTGAGCAATGCAGTGAGCTGCAGCAGGAAGGGATCCAGTATTATCATCGCTATCTGAGTCTGTTTCAGATCAACGAATTCCACGCCGTCATCCGCGACACGCAGCGGAACCTCGATCTGTTTGAATTCGTCTCGGAGCACACCGATCGCGATGAACTCGCGTGGAGCTTCGAGCAGTTCCGTCCCTACGTGCTGATGATGAGCACGCGCGCCAAGGCGTCGATCCTGTTGAGCGACGGCAAGTTCGCCGAAGCGATGCGCGAGATCGAGCGCGGACGTGACAACATCCAGGAGTTTTTTCAGCAGTCGCACTTCCCGGAGCTGGCGCAGAAGAGTTCCGAGATCGCATTTCTCGAGGAGTGGCTCGAGGAAGTCGGCTCGAAGCGGCCGCTCTCGAAGCTGGAAATCATGCAGCGCGAGATGGAAGG
>JACDCC010000238.1 GCA_013694595.1 Chthoniobacterales bacterium | reverse complement strand
GATCCCGACGCGGAAGTCGGCCACTGCGTGCACCGGATCGCCATGCATCCGTCACGGCCCGGCGTTCTCTTCATGCAGAAGCACTGGGATGTGATGCGCAGCGATAATGGAGGTGATCATTGGGACGAGGTAAGCGGAAATTTGCCGAGCGACTTCGGGTTCCCGATCGACGTCCATGCGCACGAGCCAGAGACAATCTACGTCGTGCCGATTAAGAGTGATTCGGAGCATTTCCCGCCGGACGGGAAGCTCCGCGTCTACCGCAGCCGCAGCGGCGGTAATGAATGGGAAGGCCTCACGAACGGGCTCCCGCAGAGCGATTGCTATGTGAATGTCCTGCGCGATGCGATGGCCGTCGACTCCCTCGACGAATGCGGCATCTACTTCGGCACCACGCGGGCAGGTCTATGCGTCTGCCGATGCCGGCGACACATGGACGGCAGTCGTCCGCGATCTCCCTGCCGTACTCTCGGTGGAAGTGCAAACGCTGCCATGACGATCCGCGTCGTCCTGCCACATCATCTGCGGACGCTCGCGAAGGTCGGCGACGAAGTGCAGCTGGAGCTTGCCGGCACGGCGACCATCGGCACCACCCTCGACGCGCTCGAGAGCACCTATCCGCCGCTGCGCGGCACAATGCGCGAGCACGGAACGCAAAAGCGCCGCCCCTTCGTCCGCTTCTTCGCTTGTGAACAGGACATGTCGCACGATCCGCCTGACACACCGCTGCCCTCAGCGGTGACGAGCGGGGCCGAGCCGTTCTTCGTCGTCGGCGCAATGGCCGGCGGTTAATTCGGCGCGCTCTCGTCTCATTGCCCATATGCCTCCTGCACCGGCTTGTGCACGTATAGGCGACAACCGCGCCATTGATCGTGGCGGCGAGAAGACCGGCAGGAATGCCGATGGAGAATTCCCAAAGACCACCGACGACGCCGATTGAGTAGCAGACAATCGTGAGCAGCCATGTCCAAGGCCGCAGCCGCCAAGACCCGTAGCAAAGCGTCGCCAGCAGAACGGCGATGACCAGCAGGAACACCCACACCTGCCGGCCGAAAAAATCGATCATCATCGCGCTGCCGGGAGACGCGACCAGGCCTAGCCGGAACCGATCGGAAATAACACTTCCGACGGCCATCACCAGGCACACCACCGCTCCGAGACCGTGAATTGCCGTTAGCACGTGGACGCCCCGCGGCACGTCCGCTGTTTCGCTCTCTTTCATTCAGGTTCGACCGCCGATATGACAATCTAGCGTGGGACAAAAAGGTGCGCAGCGTTGGCAGTTCGGCAGCCGGCGTTTGGATGCGGATGCATTCAAGATGTTTTTGGGAATACGCGCTCGACCGGGAGACGCCGAGGAAGCTAAATTACAGGCTTGGGTGTGACAGGCCTGAAAAGCAGCTACTCTGAATCGTGCGCGTTCTGATTGCCGATGATCAAAAAGGCGTAGGCGCAGCGCTCTCGGCGCTGGTTGAGAGTTGCGGCCACGAAGTCGTCGGGGTGGCGGGATCCGGTCTGGAAGCGATCCAGGCGTACACCCGCCACAGGCCTGACGTGGTCCTGATGGATTTCTCAATGCCACGGCTAAGCGGCGCCACCGCCTGCCGCATGATCCTCTCGAAAGATCCTGCCGCGAAGATAATCATCGTCACCGCCGCCGCGCCCGCAGCCGCGGAGGCGGACACGGGCGCAGTCGCAATTCTCTCCAAGCCGGTCGAGCTCCAGGAGTTAAGCGCCGCGATCTCTGAGGCCGCGCGACGATCCTCGCTGCCGCAGCCTAACGACACGAATCCATCATCGACCGCGTGAGTCGGCCGGATAGCTTGGGACGGCAGCGTTATTGATACCGCAGCGCGACCATCGGATCGACCTTCATGGCGCGGAGTGCCGGGATGTAGCTGGCGAGCACCGCCACCAGGATCAAGATCGCCGAGATGCTGATGAAGGTGATCGGATCGGTCGCGCTGACGCCGAAGAGCAGGCTCGCCATCACGCGCGTGAGCACGAAGGCAGCAGC
>JACDCC010000236.1 GCA_013694595.1 Chthoniobacterales bacterium | reverse complement strand
AGCCTCAAATATGAAGTCGTCTACCACCGCCGCTTCGCCACCCACGCCGAAGCGCGCACCGCCATCTTCGATTATATCGAAACCTTCTATAATCGCACCCGGCTGCACTCCAGCCTTGCCTATCGCACCCGATCAATTTTGAATCCAACCTAAACAAATAACCCACAGGAATTGGTCCCAACACTGTCCGCAAAACCAGGGCAAGCCCACATCTTTGCATTCAATATTTGATCGACTGGGGATAACGTTGGTGGCCCTGCGCTGCACGTAAACGGCAGGGAGAACCTACTTCTCTTCCTCCGCGCGCTTGAGCGGTTGCAGCCAGCGGAGAAGCGCAAACTTCGCGATCGCCAGCACGACTGCGATCTCTTCCCGCCGAAATGCCACCGCGGCACCGATCGCGCCCGTGCTCCAGAGGCTCGCTGCGGTCGCCAGCCCGCGCACACTTCCGTGGCTCTTCAGGATCGCGCCACCGCCGATAAAGCCCATCCCGCCTAACAAGCCGTGGAGCGCGCGCGTCATCGTCTCGGCATGCGATCCCGCCATCTGCAGCGCGATCAGCATGTAACCGCAGCTGGCCACGCCACGATCGGGAAGGTGCGCAGCCCGAGGTTTCGCTCGGATTTCACGCGTTCCCACGCGAGCGGAAAGGCGAGGAGCATGCGCAGCAGGTTTGTCAGCGCCATCTGCCAATCGAATGAAAATGCTTCGAACATCGCGTTATCTCTGAATCGCACGGGCCGTTCCCTTGCGCTGCGACGATTCTTCTTGAGATATGTTTTTCGAAAGCTGGAGCGATCTGGGGCGCGTCCTCGTGGTCGGGATCTGCGCCTATGCCGCGCTTATCGTGATGCTGCGCGTCTCTGGCAAACGCACGCTCGCGAAGATGAACGCCTTCGACTTCGTGGTCACGGTGGCGCTCGGCTCGACGCTCGCGACGATCGTGTTGTCGAAAGACGTCGCTCTGGCGGAGGGGCTGCTCGCCCTCGCCTTGCTTATCGGCCTGCAGTGGGTGGTCGCGTGGCTCGCGGTGCGTGTGACCGCGTGGCGGAAGCTGATCAAGAGCGAGCCGCGGCTGCTGGCCTGGCGCGGCGAACTCAATGAGGCGGCCTTGCGCGAAGAGCGCATGAGCCCGGAGGAAGTTTACACGGCGGTTCGCGCCAGCGGCCACGCTTCGCTCGCGGAAGTGGAGGCGGTGGTGCTCGAGACGGACGGCAGTGTCAGCGTGGTCGGATCGAGTCCTGACGACAGCAAACCATCCGCCTTGCAGAGTGTGCGTGGTTTCCCGTCCGGAGGTTGATCTCTCCTC
This sequence comes from Chthoniobacterales bacterium, assembly GCA_013694595.1. Lineage (GTDB taxonomy): Bacteria > Verrucomicrobiota > Verrucomicrobiia > Chthoniobacterales > UBA10450 > JACCTI01. Next base: position 6,852 of record JACDCC010000236.1, on the reverse strand, counting down.
TCGCCACCGATGTCTTCAGGTCACTCTCACGAGCATGGCAGCGCCGAGGGTTTGCGGGCGGCGTTTTTTCTCAACCTGGCGTTTACGTTCATCGAGATCGCGGGCGGGTTTTGGACCAATAGCGTCGCGATCCTGACCGACGCGCTGCACGATGGCGGTGATTGCGCTTCGCTCGGGCTGGCCTGGTATCTGCAGAAACTTTCGCGCAAGCAGCCGGACGCGGGTTTCACCTACGGCTACGGCCGATTCTCCACCCTCGGCGCGGTCATCACCTCGGTGGTGCTGATCGCCGGCCTCTCGGTCATGCTCTGGCACGCGCTCGAGCGGCTCATGCATCCGCAGGAAGTTTACGCACCCGGCATGATCGTGCTCGCTCTCCTCGGCCTGCTCGCGAACGGCGCGGCCGTGTGGAAGACGCGGCACGGCACGTCATTGAACGAACGAATGGTCAGTTGGCACCTGCTGGAAGACGTGCTCGGCTGGGGCGCCGTGCTGCTCGGGTCGATCGCCATGAGCCTCTGGCATCTCCCGGCCCTGGATCCACTGCTCTCGATCCTGATCGCGCTTTTCGTGCTCTGGAATGTCGGCCGCAACCTGCGCAAAGTCGGTGCCGTTTTCCTGCAACGCGCGCCTGCCTCATTCGACGTGGCCGAGTTTCAGCGCCGCCTGACCACGCTGCCGAAAGTGGTCTCGTCCCACCATGCCCACACCTGGACGATCGACGGCGAGCACCACGTCCTCTCCCTTCATGTGGTGGTGCAAAACGACGCGACCCGCGATCAAATCGTCGAGGTGAAACGTCAGATTAAATCTGAGTGCGGCGAAGAATTCGAACACGTCACGATCGACGTGGAACTCGCCGGCGAGAGCTGTTTGGATTGCCACCAGTGACGCTTCTCACCACGCGCGCCGTTTGCATGCACCGTCGGGCAGGCAAATGACCGCAGTATTTCGCCGCGATTACCGGCACGAAATCTTATCGCCAGCGCCATTGATACGTTACTCCGGAACAGTATCGGATTTTTCGCCTACCCGAACAGCGTGGCTGCTGGGTTTGATCCTCGAGCCGTAAAGCCGCGCGTAGACTTGGGTGAACTCCGCGCCGAAGAAGCTCACGAGTGCTGAGTAGTAAATCCAGATCAGGAGCACCGCGAAGGAGCCTGCGGCGCCGAACGCACTCGCAGCCGCGGTTTGCCCGATATACAAACCGATCAGGTATTTGCCGGTCGTGAAAAGCGCGGCGGGTCACGACAGCGCCGATCCAAACATCCTTCCAGGTGATCTCAACGTCCGGCAGGTATTTGTAGATCATCGCAAAGAGAAGCGCCGCGATAAAGAAGGAGGCGCCGATGTTGAGCAGCTGCCAGAGCACCGGCACCCCGGGCATCCAATTGTTTAGATAATCCTGCATGACAGTCAGCGCGGCGCTGATGACCAGCGAGACAAGAAGAAGAAAGCCAACAGCGAGCGCGATCGTGAAGGAGCGAAGGCGATCGAAAACAAATGAAAGCAGGAGACCGCGTCGCGGCTTTGCCTGAACATCCCAGATTTTGTTCAGGGCCGATTGCAGCTCGGCGAAGACGGCCGTTGCTCCGAGTAGAAAGGTGACGACGCCAGAAGTGATCGCCCAAATGCTTTTCCCGAAGCCGGTGGAAGCATCCATGACCTGCCGGACAGCCTGGGCGCCCTGACTTCCTACCATGCGCTGCACTTCAGCTACGATCTTCTCCGTCGCGATGTCGCGGGCGAAAAAGAGGCTCGCCGCGCCGACCGCAATCAGTAGCACCGGCGCAACCGAGAAGATGGTGTAGAAGGCGAGCGAGGCGGAGTAGCGAAAGGTATCGTCCTGCCACCATTCCGTCAGGCTGGTTTTCACCAATCGCCAGGCTCCGCGCCAGCCGCGCGGCTTTTCAGCCGTGTCCATACCATTCACCGCGGGTAAGTCTCCGTCGCGCACTAGTGCAGTCTATCAGATGGTTCTGAATCGCAACGGACGGTTCACCGCGTCCTCGGGCGAGTGGAGAAGGTGTGGTAGGGACATCGCGCTGCGATGTCCAATTGCGTGACAGCCGCCCAGGGTGAGGCGAAGATCACAGCCTCTGCCACACGGATCGGACGGCGCAGCGCGCCATCCCTACCACTCCACGTTGCGTCCACTTTTCATCTAATACAACGCATTAGTGTGCGCTGCTGTAAACCCTCGTCGCCAGCGGCGCCGTGGTCAGCAATCCAAACGCCAAACATGTCCAGCCGATTGCTGTGCGTTGTTCGGCGCGCAGCTTGTCGTGAATGAGGAGCCCGATCCCGATGCCGAGAATCGCGCGGGTCATGGCGATCAGCCCGACCTCGGGAATGGCTCAGATCTGGGGTCTTCAAAGAAGTGGTTTCAGAACGCATTGGGGGATGAAGTCACGGTCAGCAGAGGCCCTCATCCTAACCTTCTCCCTCAGGGAGAAGGGACTCCCTCTCCCCTTGGGAGAGGGCTGGGGTGAGGGTAATTCGACTTTTGAAATCAGTTCTAGTTCGCCACCAACCAGCGGCGTCAGGCTTTCGGTAACGTCACCACCACAGAACCTTCTTTCCGTTCCACCTTCATGTCGGCGTCTTTCACCGGACCGGGCAGGCTGGTCATCGTTTCATAGCGCGTCACGGTTGTGCTTTGCATGTCGCCCGCCGCGGCATCGCTCTTCTTCTGCTCCTGCGCGGTGAGATGAAGCGCGTTGTTCTCGAACTTGACGTTCACGTCCGAGAGGTGCTTGTCCGGGAGGTAGAAGTGGACCACGTACTTGTCGGGTTGGTCTTCGATGTTCATCGCGGAACCGAGCTGCGAGTTACTCGCGCCAGTTGTCAGGTCATTCTGGAAAACGTCATGAATTGATTGACTGAGCCGCGCCTGCATCTGGTCCATTTGCGCGAGCATCGTCTCCGCCCAATCCGCCGGAGTGGCGCTCGGTGAAGCGCCTGCTGCAGGTGCCGGAGATGCCGGGGCGATTGCTGGCGCACCTGGCGTGGTCTTTGGCACCGTGATTACAACCACGTCCTCCTTCTTTTGCACGTTTACCTTGTCCGCCTGGACTGGCCTGGGGAGGGTGATGAGCTGTTCGTAGCGCTCGCTTTCGGCTTTTCCATTCACCGTCCCCTCGTTTTGTGACGTGATATAAAGGACGCCGTTCTCCACCTTGGCGTCCACTTTGGAAGTGTCGCTGCGCGGAACGTAAAGGCGTGCGACGTATTTGTCGTTTTGCTCGCGCAGATCGACCGAACGCGCGCGTGTCGATTGATCGAACCAGGTGCCAACGCCACGAAAAGTATCGGCGAAGATCGAATCCATTTTCGCTTCGAGATCGCGCAGCCGCACATCGACGTTGGCGAACGGGGACGCGGTCGGCATCACCGTCGGAGAAGCCGAGAGCAGTGGTGTTGCGGTCGGTGAGATTGTGGCCGTCGCGGTCGCGAGGGGACTCGGTGTCGGAGTCGGAGTCGGCAAGTAGGTGGTCGAATTGTCGCTTTTCGAACAGCTGGCAAAAAAGAGGAGACTTAGAACCAGGGCGGGAAACCTGGGTCTTCACATCGCATATTCGTGCCCGGTGCTTTCCGGAGCATGGCGTCTCCGTTACGTCTGTGTAATCAAGCGGAATGCCGGCGGAGATTGGATCGTTATCTCATGGCGTCGTCCCGGCTGAGGCAATCGCCCCGCGCAAGAGGATCCCGAACGCGCTGCCTTTGCCTTCCGCGCTGCTGACTTCCATGCGACCGCCGTGTGCTTCGACGATCGCTTTGACCAAACTCAGGCCGAGCCCAAGACCAGATGCGCTACGGCTTTGATCCGTGCGATAAAGGCGCTCCCAAATCCGCGGCAAATCCTTCTCTGCAATACCCACACCGGTATCGCTGAAGATGACCTCCACGTTTCCATCTCGCGCCCGCACGGCAATTGTCACGCGGCCATGCGGCGGCGTGTACTTGATCGCGTTGTCGAGGAGATTGGCGAAGGCCTGACGCATCCGCGCGGCGTCGAGCGGGAGCGAGATCGATTCGCCCATCTCGGTTGCGATTGCGATCTGCTTTTCCTGCGCGATGTGGTCGTAAAGATCGATAACGTCGGCGATGAGCGAGCCGACGTCCGCCGCGACGAGGTTGAGCGGCATCAATCCCGACTCCGCCTGCGCCACATCCATCAGGGTGCGGATGATGGTTTGGACGCGTTCCGTTTCTTCGAGTGCATCGATGATCGCGTCCTGCGTGCCGTCACTCCTGGTGCGGAGCGATTCTTCGAGGCTGAGGCGTAATCGCGACAGCGGTGTGCGCAAATCGTGCGCCACATTATCGAGCGAATCGCGCAGGGTGCGAAAGAGCTTCTCGTTGTGCTCGAGCATGCGATTGAAGAGCACGACCAGCTCCTGCAACTCATCGTCGGCGCGACGCTCCGGCACGCGCACATCCATGCGCCCGGTGTTGATGATGGAGGCTGCGGCTTCGACCAGCGCACAGATCGGCTTCGTCATCCGGCGCGTCAGCAAGGCGCCGCCAATGAACCCGATCAGGAGCACGGGCGGAATGATGATGACGAAGACCTGGCGAAATTTTCCCAGCAATGTTTCCCGGCTGTCGCTGCTGCGACCGACCTGAAAAATCGTGCCGTCATCCAGCACCCTCGTGGCCAGCGTGAGATCGGTTTCGCCATTGCGCGGCAGGCGCCTCCAATCGTCCGCCTCCGCTTTGGCCTCCTCGTCGACGCGTTGCAGATCCTGGTCGAACCAATCCTGCGGCATCACCTCCAGTTGCACCGCTCCGTTTGCATTCGTGACCCGGACAAAGAACATCCGCTCCTTGCGCGCTTCATTCACGCGGCTGGTCCAATCGCGCAGCGCGGGAATGCCGCCGCCCTGGTAAACCGCAATGTACTCGCGCAAACGCGCCTCGATCACGTCGCGGTCCTTGCGCTCGATCGCCGCGCCTAACAAGAAGTAGATAAGCGTGAAAACCAGCGCCGCGCTGCCGAGAAAGATCGCGGCATGCCAGACGTTCAGCCGGAAGCTGAGCGTGCGGGTGAAATCCCTAAGCGGCTTCCAGAACATAGCCCATCCCGCGCTTCGTCCGGATCAGTTTGGGCTCGAAATTCCTGTCCACTTTGTTGCGCACCCGGCAGACGAGCACATCGACGACGTTGGTCTGCGGATCGAAGCTGTAATCCCACACGTGGCTCAGGATCATCGTCTTCGTCACCACGCGGCCGGCGTTCCGCATCAGATACTCGAGCAACGAAAACTCCCGCGCCTGCAGCTCGATCTTGTGCGTGCCACGCGTCACCTTTCGGCTGAGGAGATCGAGCTTGAGATCGGCGACTTCGAGCGTGGTCGGCTCCGTCTCGCGTGAACCCCGGCGCACCAGTGCCTGCACGCGCGCGAGCAATTCGGTAAACGCGAACGGCTTCGGCAGATAATCATCACCGCCCGTCTGCAGGCCTTTCACGCGATCGTCCACGCTCGCTTTCGCGCTCAGGATCAAGACCGGCACATCAGAATGCTGTTTCCGCAGCTCCTGCACGAGCGCGAGCCCGTTCAAACCAGGCAACATGATGTCGATCACCGCCGCGTCGTACTCGTTCCCGGTCGCCATGACGAGCCCGTGCTCGCCATCCGCGCAATGATCGACCGCGAAGCCTGCCTCCTGAAAGCCTTTCACAATGTAGGAAGCGAGCTTTCTGTCATCTTCGACCACGAGCAGGCGCATGATCTTAGAGCCTGCGCGCTGCGGCGCGGTGTCGCGAGTTAAAACATTGGCCGTCAACTGAGGTTCACGACGTAGAAGCGGAACGAGATTGCGCAGAAGAAGAGCAAGAGCGTCACGCAGAAATAGAGGGCGATCGCAGGACGGGCGTCGTCGCCCGGATTGCCGGTCTCCGTATGAACGGTTTCTCGAAATGGACCCACCCGGATCAGGGCGAAGACAATGACAGCCAGGGCAATCACCCCGAGCAGAAACGTGAGCCAATGTGCAACGACTGCGCCGAGGCCAACGACAAGCATCCCGCCCATCCACGAGCCGACCGCGAGCAGCCAGACTTTCGCCGGCATGTTGCGCCAGGCGCGGTAATTCTTATCTCGAACCGCGCTGGCGAATGCGATTGTGAACGCAACCGCGAGAAGAAATGCACTGATATAATCGACAACAAACATGGGCGAATGAATTGAAGTTTCCTGGAATTCCTTCTCCCATCGTCGTGCAGGCACGTGTCCCGCCGATGACGGGAACATTACACCTGTGTAACGGCTGAGCGGACGCCTCTTTCACGTTCTGCGAGCGCAATGCTGATGCGTTGCCCCGACGTAAGCTCGCGATAATGAGAGTGGGAACGGCGAGGCTCAGCACCGGCAGGCGACGCGCGAGCGAGCATGGGTTATGATCGAGACTTACGGCCGACCTTCTGCCGCGACTCCCGGGCGCTGCAGACCTCCCGAAGCGACCGTGAGCTAAGCGCGTGATCCCATGAAATTCGATTTCTCCGAAGCGACAAAAAGCCTGCACGAGCTGCTTCGGGGTTTGCTGGATCGGCTGCCTTACATCGGCGCCGCGCTGGTTGTTTTCGTCATCTTCTTCCTGATCGCGGCCGGCGTGCGCGCGCTCGTTCGGAATCTCGCGGAACGCTCGCGCAAGCGGCGCAATGTCGGCATTGTCCTGGGCCGCCTCGCTCAGTGGGTGATTATTTTCGTGGGCGTTCTGATTGCGCTCGTGATCGCGATTCCGAGTTTCAAACCGGGGCAACTGGTGCAATTCCTCGGCATCAGCAGCGTCGCGATCGGGTTCGCCTTTCGCGATATCCTGCAAAATTTTCTCGCCGGTATTCTGCTC
>JACDCC010000222.1 GCA_013694595.1 Chthoniobacterales bacterium | reverse complement strand
TGATGGCCTATTCGAAAGGCTTCCCCGGCAGCAAAGCGCTCCGCGAGAAATTCCAGCATGTGTCGACGCTCCCGGGGATCGAGCAAATTGCCGCGCGCCATTTGGAGTCCTGTCTCGACTCGGCTCTGTTGCCGTAACCGGCGCGCGCCGGTATCTTTTGAGCGTGTCTGGAGCAGCAACTCCCGCGAGCGGGATCAATTATAAGATCGGAAACGAGCGCCTGGTAAAGGTGACGGAGAATGCGTCGCGTAAGCTCACGTCGCTCCTGCAGAAGCAGGGCCGTCCCGATGGCGCGCTGCGCGTCGCGGTGATCGGTGGTGGCTGCTCCGGGTTGCAATACAAGATGGACCTCGTCGATGGCCCGGCGAACCGGGACATCATGGTGCGCTCGGCGGAAGTAAACGTGGTGGTGGATCCGAAAAGCGCGCTCTTCGTCAGCGGCTCGCTGCTCGATTACAGCGACGATCTGCAGAAGGGCGGCTTCAAGGTCACAAACCCCAACGCGGTGGCGCATTGCTCCTGTGGCGAGAGTTTCGCTGCATGACGGATTATTTCGCGCTGCTCGACCAGCCGCGGCGGCCCTGGCTCGACCCGGAGGAGCTGAAACAGGCGTTCCATCGCAAGTCCTTGCGGACGCATCCGGATTCGCGGGCCGAGAAGGAAGGCGCATCTGCAGCCGGGCAGGAATTCACGCAACTGAATGAAGCTTACCAGGTGCTGCAGGATCCGAAGCGGCGGCTGCAACATCTGCTCGAGCTGGAAGGAACCACCCCGGTTGCGCGCTCGACTGCGGTGCCGCCAGACATCGAGCAGCTTTTTCCCGCGGTCGCCGCTCTCACGCAGCAGGCGCACTCGTTAGTCGACAGGGATGCGAAGGCGACAAATCCACTCAGTCGTTCCTTGATTAAGCCGCAGCTGCTGCAAGTGCAGAAGGCACTGGCCGAGACGCTCGCCATCCTTCAGAGCCGACATGCAGCGGCGGTCGCGCGGCTTCAGCAACTCGCCAGCGTGTGGGAACAGGCGCGCCTAACGAGTTCAGCTGAGTTACGAGACTTGTATCTGCGGTTTTCCTACCTCTCGCGCTGGATCACGGAGCTGCAGGAGAAGCAGGTGCAGCTCTCGGCTTTGTAGGCGACCAGCGAGAATTTGTGGAAGCAGCACGGCAGCGATTCGGTGAGGCGAGACTCTGTCGAGCGTGGCGGTGCGCTCTCCCAGGCTCGATGGAGTCTCGCGCTACCGGCTCACGGAGCTGCATGAAAAGCGGGTGCAGCTTTCGGGTTGTAGCGACGAGAGGGGCGCGCGAGCTTCACTTCAGCTGCAGCAGCTGTTCCGCGGAAGTGTTTTGATTGTCAGTTGCCCCTCACTTGGCGCTGCGCGTCCTCCCTCTCGCTGAGGGAGAGGATTAAGGTGAGGGGCAAATCTGCCCTGCAGGCTGACAATGCGCGCACACTACCCTGTTGCGCGTAAGACGTTCATTTGAACTTGCAAGGATCAACAGCTTCCGCAAAGTAAAGCGTGCTCACCGAACGCCAGAAGGACGTGCTCGCGTTCATCGAGACGGAGCAGCGCGAGAAAGGCATGACGCCGAGCACGCGCGAGATTCAACAGCACTTCGGCTACGCCAGCCAGACATCCGTGATGCAATACATCGCGGCGCTGGAACGAAAAGGTTTCCTTGATCGGCACGCCCGCAAGGCGCGTGCGCTGGTCACGCCGCAGCAGAAGGTGCGGATCACCGACATCCCGATCTACGGGCACATTCCCGCGGGCATGGCGGCGTTGACGGAGCAAATCGCCGACGGGCATGTGTCGCTCGATAGCGCGAATGTGAACGCATCGGGTAACGGGCAGACATTTGCGCTGCGCGTGCGGGGCGATTCGATGATCGACGCGCATATTCTCGATGGTGACATCGTAATCCTCGAAGACCGCAAAGATGCGCAGAGCGGCGACATCGTGGCGGCGTTAATTGATGGGGAGACGACGCTGAAGCGGTATGTGGTGGAGCGCAGCCGGCCCTACCTGAAGGCGGAGAATCCGCTCTTCCCTGATTTGTTACCGGCGCGTGAACTCGTGATTCAGGGCGTGATGGTTTCGCTGGTGCGCAAGCAGATCGCACCGCCGCGCCGGAAGCGGAGCTGACGGGCATTCTGCAGGTCGGCAGGCGTTTTTTACTGTTCATTTGAACATGTCCGCGCAATGTCATGTTTGCCCTGTGTCGGGCAGCAGCAAGATCCTCGATCTCCGGAATCTCCTCGCCGAGCGGTTTCCGCAGGTTCCGACTGCACCTCAGGGACGACTCGCGACCGGCATCGCGAGGCTGGATGAAGCGATCGGCGGCGGATTGCCGAAGGGCGTGATTACTGAGCTAACTAGTCCGCAGGTGAGCGCCGGGAGCGCACTGGTGATTTACGCGCTCCTCCAAGCTGCATACGAAGAGCAGTCTTTTCTGGGTTTAATCGATGGGCGCGATTCGTTCGATCCGCAGCCGCTTGGGAATGCGCGCTTGCGGCACCTGCTTTGGGTCCGTTGCACGAAAGCTCTCGAGGCCGTGAAAGCGGCCGACCTGCTGCTGCGCGATGGCAATTTCCCGCTTGTGATTCTCGACCTCGTCCTGAACGCGGACGAGGAGCTGCGAAAAATTCCGCAGACCAGCTGGTATCGCCTGCAGCGGCTGGCCGAGCCGATACCGACGGCGTTCCTCGTCCTGACGCGGCGCAGCATGATCGGTAGTGCGCAGTTAAAACTGGTGCTGGAGAACTGCTGGTCGTTACCCGATCTGCAGCGGGAGGATTGTGCCGCGCACCTGATATTTCATGTGCAACGCAGCCACATCGGCAGGCAACCCAACTTCGGCACCGCCTGATGATCCGCCAACCGGAACAGGGTCATGTCGAGCGCAGTCGAGACATCCCGTGGCAAAGCTCTAAGGTAGCGCCACGGGATTCCTCGACTTCGCTCGGAAGGACAGCTGAAGGAGCGCGCATCAGCTGATGTTCGCGACGCTTTACGTGCCAAATTTTTATCTGCAGGCGGCACTGCGTCATCAGCCGGAGCTCGCCGGCACGCCGGTGGGGTTGATCGATGGGCAGGAAGCGAAAGCGGTCATCATTCAGCTGAATGCAGCTGCTGAAGCGGTCGGCGTGAGGTCTGGCATGACGCCGAGCCAGGGACTCGCGCGCTGCCTGCAGCTGGTGGTGAAGGCGCGCGCCCGCGCACAGGAACAACTGCTCAGTGAATTGCTGCTGCAGTTCGGGTTTTCGCTCGCGCCGTTTGTGGAAGCGACTGCGCCCGGCATCTGCACGGTTCAATTTACCGACGCGAAGAATGTGTCGCATAATGTGTTGCGCGTGATCGAGCAATTACGCGATGCCGGCATTGCGGCGCAGGGTGGGATTGCACCAACTCCCGACGCGAGCCTGCTGGCGGCGCACCTGGCGAAGCCAGTGTTGCAGATCGACGACGCGAAAGACTTTCTCGCACCGCTGCCGATTGAAACCCTCGCAACGGCATTGTAGCTGCGCTCCACTGAGGAGCGTCTTCGCTACACCATGCGCATCAACGCCGCTCGTCAGCAGTCGTCGTTGTCGTGACCGGTTTCCGTTCCATGAAGATGCGATAAACCAATCCGGCGAGCCCGCCACCAAGCAGTGGCCCGAGCCAGTAGACGTAATGCGTGCTCCAGAAGTTCGCCGCGACAGCCGGCCCGAAGACACGCGCCGGGTTCATCGCCGCGCCCGTCAGAGGGCCGCCGAAAAGAATGTCGAGCGTCACGGTGGAACCGATGGCCAGACCGGCGACGCGGCGTCCACGTTCATCCACTCCGGTCCCATGCACCACGAAGACGAGGAAGAACGTGAGAATCGCCTCAACAATGATGCCTTCGACCGGCGTCAGCGTTCCGCCGAGTTTCGGCGTGCCGGCGACAACGACCTCGCGGCCGAACAAGCCAAGGATGATCAAGGCCGCAGCGGTTCCGCCAAGCAATTGCGCAATCCAATAGCGGACGGCATCCGGCACGGTCATGTGGCCCCCACAGACGAGGCCGAACGTCACAGCGGGATTCAGTTGCCCACCGGAAATGTGCATCGTAGCGGAGACGAAGGCGGCAATCGTGAGGCCGTGCGCGAGCGCCACCATCAGGACGTCGTCGCCAGCCGTTTTGATTGCGCCCAAGCCACAAAAATGAGCGCAAACGTGCCGATAAATTCTGCAATGCAGGGGCGAAGCATTTGGGCATCGAATCAGAATGCCGGGCCTGTGACAACGGCGTTGTTGCAGCTGTTGCAACGATGACGCTCTGTCACCGTTAGGCGGTGTCCGTCGCGGCTCGCCCGCACGCAAGAGCGGCGAGAGCTAGCCCCGGGCAAACTCAGGATACTTCGTGCGTAGTTGTTCCGCCGCGCGATCCGCTTCCGCTTGCTTGCCGGCTTTTTGATACGCTTCGGCTGCCTTCTGCAACGCGCGCGGCGTAATTGTCGGGTCGTCGTAGAGCAATGCCACACCCATGAAAACGCGTCCGGCTTCTTCGTAGCGCCCGCGTTCAATCTGCACATCCCCGGCGAGCAGGCGTGCCTCTGCATTCACCCGCCCCTCCGGCTGCAGTGTCATGATCTCCTCCGCAATCTTCTGGGCATCGTCTGCTTTGTGTGCCGAAATCTTCGTTGCGCCGAGCGCGAGCAACGTCTTCACCTTCGCAGCGGGGTCGGTCGCCGTGCGCAGGTAGTGCTCATACGATACTTCCGCAGCAGCGAAGTTCCCCTGCTTGGTTTGTGCATCCGCGAGGTAGAACCAGAAGTCAGGATTCACGCCGGCCGGATTCTCGCTCCTCCCGAGGGCGGAGAGATACTTCTCCGCCGCCGCGAAGTTCTTCTCGTTGTAGTACTCAATCCCTAGCCAATGCAGGATCTCGCCAGGCACTTGCGCCTCAGGTGCGGCGGCCAGGAAGTTGTTCACTTCAGTCGTTAAGGCAGGCCGATTTTTCTGGTAGAAGTACAACGAGACGATCCGCACGGTGGCGGGCGTGTAGTATTGTTCTTTGTTGAGCTTGCGCGAGGCGTCGAGCGCCGGGAGCGCAGCTTTGTAGTCCTTCGCTTCAAAGGCGGCCTTCCCGATGTAATAATGTGCCTGCGCAGCCGCGGCGCTCTTCGGATATTCTTTTAGCAGCTGCTGGAAAGCCTCGGTCATGGCCTTCGCGTTTTCCTGCTGCCCGAGCAGCAACGCTTTTTGCTGCAGCGCCGCTTCTCGTTCTTTCGCTGCGGGATAGCTCGTGATCAACGTGTTCAGGTCATTAATCGCGGCGTCGTAGTTCTTCGTTTCCTGGTGCGCGAGCGCACGCTGCGTGAGCGCGGAGGGAGCCTGAGGATTATCGGGAAACGCTTTCAGGAAATAACGGAATGCGTCCACAATCCGCGGCGCGGATTTCAGCTGCACGTAGCACCAGCCGAGCTTGTAGGCTGACTCCGCGCGGAGCTTTGGCGAAAGCTGTGAGGCGCGGAGCGCTTCGTAAATCGGCGCGGCATCGCCGAAATTCCCCTGCTTATATAACGCCTCCGCTTTCAGCAGCTTCGCCTGGTCGGCGCGCTCGGCGGTGGGATT
>JACDCC010000211.1 GCA_013694595.1 Chthoniobacterales bacterium | reverse complement strand
TCAGGAGCCCACCGACCTTCTTCTTGCCAACAGGGCGCTGGTTGTAATCGAAGTAGTTGAACCGCCGCACCTTGAATGGGCAGTTGTTCGCGCAATACCGCGTGCCGATGCAGCGGTTATAAGCCATGACGTTGAGGCCATCCTCGCTGTGCACAGTTGCGTTCACCGGACAAACCGTCTCGCACGGCGCATTCTCGCAATGCTGGCAAAGCATCGGCTGATGCACCATCTCGGCGTCCTCCGGGAACTCGCCCAGATCCTGGCTAAACGGCTTCGTGCTCGCGTAGTAGCGATCGATCCGCATCCAGTGCATCGAGCGGCCGTGGCTCACCTGCAACTTGCCGACGATCGGCACGTTGTTCTCGGCATGACACGCTACGACGCACGCGCTGCAACCAGTGCAGGTGTTCAGGTCAATCGCCATCCCCCATTGGTGCTGGGCGTCCAGCGCTGGAGGCCGGTAGATGCTCGGCAGCTTCGGCGGCAGATGCTCGTCGCCCCCGATCTTCTTCACGAACAACGGATCTTCGCGATAGCGGTCGAGCGTCGCCTCGCGAACGAGCCCGCGGCCTTCGATGCTCCAATGCTCCTGGCTCGTCGCGAGCTGGTAGGTGCCGGGCGCCTTCGCCACGTGCACCGACGTGACCGTCTTGCCGTCCGCCGTGATGAAATGTGGGTTGGTGCTGGTACGCAGGAGATAGCCGTTGAAGCCAGTCTCTTCGCTGCCCGCTGCGCTCTCGATGTCGCCGCCCCCCGCGTACGGCAGCGGTCCCGGAGGTGCGACACGTCGGCCATAGCCGAGCGGAATCGTGATGGAATTATCCGCCTGCCCGGGGACCACCATTACCGCGACCACCAGCTGGCGCTTGAGCCCCTTGCCTTCGGCGTCCAACATCGTTTCGGTCACCGTCAGCTCGATCAGATCACCGGTCTTGACGTTATGGTGCTTCGCGAGCGCCGGGTTCATCAAAGCCGCGTTGTCCCACGCGAGCTTCGTGATCGGGTCCGGCATCTCCTGCAGCCAGCCGTTGTTGATGTAGCGGCCGTCATCGACCGAGTAACTCCGGACGAGCACGATCTCCGGCGAATCGGGAGTCGGAGCGGGCGCCGCCGACCAGAGAGTATGCGCCACGCCTCCGGCAGCGTTGCCATTGAACGTCGCCGGCTTATCGCGCGGCGTGAGATGCATCGGAAAACCGTCCCGCAGCAGCCGCGACCAGGCGTCGGCGAAGTCACCCGGAGGAGCCGTGGCGAGGAAAGTCGCCTGAACCAACTCCGGACCTTCCAGTCTCGGACCGCCCAGTAAACCATTCAGGAGCTCGATCTCAGAGACTCCGCCGAAGAGCGGAAGAATCATCGGCTGAATCGCCAGATAACTGCCGTCGGAAGTCAGCGCATCGCCCCACGATTCGAGATAGTGAGCGGCGGGGACGTGCCAATGAGCGAACGCTGACGTTTCATCCTCGAAATATCCGAGCCGAACCACCTCGGGCACCTTCTTCTGCAGGTCGGCCCAATTCAGCGACTGCTTGTTCGCGCGATCCTCCGCGATCCCGCGCGGCGCGTTGTAAACCGGATCGCCTCCGAAGATGAACAGCTGCTTCACGCGGCCTGCATTAATTTCGGACGCCAGCTGCAGAATGCTGTTCGTCTTCGAATTGCGCGGGAACTCGCGGACGATCACGGTCGTGCCGATATTCTTGAGCGCGGCGTTGATTCCGTAGACCATCAACTGCACAACGACGGGCTGCTGCGGGCCGGCCACTACGAGGCTGGCACCCGGCTTCGCGACCAGGTCATTCGCGCACTCCGTCAGCCAGCGATCGTCGAACTGCATCGCACCGGCTGGTGCCGCGAGCGTGGCGATCACCGATCCAAGGCCCGCATCCTTCGTGGCTGCGGCAATTTTCCCAGCGAGAGCGTGCGTAAAGGCAGGAATTTGGCTCGCTGGAACGCGCAGGCGATGATCGGCCATCGCCCCCGTGAGCGTATAACGATTCTCGACCACGTAGAGTCGATTCATCGTGTCCTTCGAGGTCGTCACGCGGCGCCTCGAGGTGAAGGCTTTCGCGGAGGCGATGTCGCCTTCGCCGCAATCAAGGAAATCGCTGCCTAACGAGAGCACCACGTCCGCCCGGTCGAAGCGCGGGACGAGCCTCGAATTGTCGCCGAAGCTGATCTGGGTGCCGAAATTCTGCGCTTCGCTCAGGAGCGGCTCGTACGACGCCCACCGCATCCGAGGGAACATCTTCTCCAGCTCGCCGCGCAGGCGTTCACGGGTCGGCGAATGCGTCTCCTCCACGAGGAACGCGAGGCCTGCGCCTCCGTCAGCAGCGAATTTTGTGCGCACTTCCCCAAGATATTTCTCGAACGCGGCGCGGTCACTCGCCTTGCCCTTGTCCGAACCGTCGACCTTCTGGCGGCGAACGTACCGCTTCGAGCGCGCCGGATCGTAAAGATCCAGCACCGACGCCTGCGCAAAGGCATCGGTCGCGCCGCCGCTCGCCGGATGCAGCGGATTGCCATCGATCTTGATTGGGCGGCCGTCGACCGTCGTCACCACGAGCGGCAACGCGCCGGTCCGGCGCGGCATGGCGGTCGCGTAGTAGAGCGCCTTCCCTGGAATGGTCCACTCGACGCTCTTCGAGAACGGCAGGATGTGCGCCTCCGGGCGACGGCAGCTGTTCAGCCCAAGCCCCGCGAGCGCCATCGACGCACCCATCAGCTTTAAAAAGCTGCGGCGTGAAACTTCATCGCGCTCCATCTCGGCGGCGCCGGCAGGAAATTCGCGCTCGAGCCAGCCACGGAATTCCGGCGTGTCGCTCAGCTCGCCGAGACTGCGCCAGTAGCGCTTCCCGCCCGTATCTTCCGGAGGATGTTCAAAGACGCGTTTCATCGGTGGCAACCCTGGCAATTCAACGGCGGCTGGATATTCCACCGCTCTTTTAATGTCTGGCCAATCTCCTCCTGCGTGAGGTGTTGTTTTTGCGCGAAATCCTCTTTCGCCTCCTTCGGCTGGCCGTATTTGGCCACGAATTCCGCCGGCTTCACGTCCTTCGGGTTCCAGTTGAGATTGTAAACCTGATCCTCGGGCCGCAGGTGATTCTCCGGTTTGCGATGGCACTCGAGACACCAGGCCATGCTGTGCGGTTTGTCATGTCGTACCACCGCCATTTCATTCACCTGGCCGTGACAGCTGTGACAGCTAATGCCGCGATTCACGTGCGCAGCGTGGTTGTAGTAAACGTAATCCGGCGTGCGGTGGATCTGCACCCATTGCACCGGCTGCCCCGTCTTCCAGCTCGCGCGAATCGGCTCCAGTTTCGGATTGTCTTTCTGCACCTGCTGGTGGCAGGCCATGCACGTCTGGGTGTTCGGAATGTTCGAGTGCGCGGCGACGTCGACGAAGCTGTGGCAATAGCGGCAGTCCA
>JACDCC010000194.1 GCA_013694595.1 Chthoniobacterales bacterium | reverse complement strand
CCGGAACACCGGCCGCCGAGTTCCCGACCGCCAAAGCCGTTCCTGACAAGCCGGGATTTGTGCTGAGCCCGTATGATGGAGCTTACGTAGACGTCACCGGCTTCAAGTCCGGCGACAAAGCGCGCGATCCGAAGACGCGTCAGATCTTCATCGTGCCGTAGCACGACGGCCTCAATGCTGAACGCCTGCCGCTCCGGCAATTCCACTCACTGGCAGCCGACGCCACCTCGGGCAGCGACGGCAGGGGACCGCGGGAGCCTACCTCGCCGGGGCTGCGTAAAGGTCGCTGTTTCCCCTCGGTGATCGCCGAATCATAAGGTCGGAACGCTGCCGCGTACGCTTCCTGCTTTTATGGGGATTATGATCCGCAGCTTCTCCCCAAAAGCCGCACGCCGATCCCGGGCTCTGCCTTCCGTTTGCCTCGCGATCGCTTGCGTCGCTTCTGCGCTGTTCGCCAGCCGCGCCGCCGCCTACTCCCTCTCCGGCAAAAGCTGGCCTTCAGGGACAAACCTGATTTTCCAGATGAACCTCGGCAATCCGCTCCTGCCTCTGTCCGACGGTAATACCTCCTGGAATGCCGCCGTCGCTCCTGCATTCGACATGTGGAACCAGAACATGCAGCGCCTGCAGATGAGCGGCGTGAATTCGACTGCTGCCGCGGCTTCCGGGGACCGGGTGAACACCGTTGTCTTTGCGACCTCGGTTTACGGCCAGTCGTTCGGCACGGGCACGCTCGCGATGACCTATTACATGATGCAAGGCTCCACCATCTTGGAAGCGGACGTTCTTTTTAACAAGGCGATGGTCTTCGATTCGTATCGAGGCAATCTCAAATTCCCAGTCGGCGGAGGGACCGCCATCGCAGACATCCGCCGCGTGTTTCTGCACGAAGTCGGCCACGGCATCGGGTTGAATCATCCCAGCAGCGTCGACGCGGTAATGAATGCCACCATCAGCAATCGCGAGCTGCTCTCGAACGACGACATCGCCGGAATTCAGCAAATCTATGGTGCTCCGGCGACGAGCCCAACGCCGACGCCGACCCCAACCCCAACACCCACGCCAGCTCCGACGGCCACGCCCGCTGCGGCGCCGAGCCGCCTCGCCAACATATCCACCAGGATGAAGGTCGGTCTCGGAGAAGAAGTTCTCATTGGTGGCTTCATCATTCAGGGCGCAGAGTCGAAGAAGCTCATCCTGCGTGCGATCGGGCCTTCACTTGCGACTTCCGGCGTGAGTGGTGTGATGAGCGACCCGGTCCTCGAAGTCTTCGATAGCCGCGGCAATCGTATCGCAGAAAACGATGACTGGCAGAGCGGCACCCAGGTGCAGGAGATCGTCGGAACGGGCGTCGCACCAGCCGCTGAGACGGAATCAGCTGTAGTGGTTACCCTGCCGGCCGGGAGCTACACTGCGGTTGTCAGGGGATGGGACGATACGCAAGGCGTTGCGCTCGTTGAAGCTTACGAGCTCGATTCCGCCACCTCTCGCCTCGTAAACCTTTCGACCCGCGGACGAATCGGCTTGAACGAACAGACGCTCATCGGCGGGCTCATCGTGCGCGGCAATGTTGCCAAACGGATGATTGTTCGCGCCGTCGGTCCCTCGCTCAGCATCGCCGCCGGGGCCCTCGGTAATCCGCACCTGGAGCTGCGGGACAGTTCCGGCAACATCGTCGGCTCGAATGACAACTGGGGCGACAGCGCCCAGCGCAACGAAATCGCCGCCTCCGGTGTCGCACCCGCCCACTCGCTGGAAAGCGCGATCGTCGGCACGCTCGCGCCCGGCGGCTACACCGCGGTCATCCGTGGTGTGAACAACACGACCGGCGTCGGCCTCGTCGAAATGTACGACCTCGATCAGTAGCAGTCACCAACCGAATAACGCGTAGATTTTTCGTGCAACTCGTGTGAACGTTTCGGTGCAATTCTCGTCAACTAAATACCAGCCACCTTCCTCCGCTATGAAAACAATCTTCCGTTCCTTGCTTCTGGCTTCGTGTGCTCTTCTCGGTCTCGGCACCGCGTCCGCGACCACGGTCATCCCGCCGACATTCGACGAGCTGGTCGGTCAGGCTGAGCTGATCTTCCAAGGGACCGTCACGGACGTGAAGTCTGAGTGGGTGGGCGAAGGCGCGGAGCGCCGCATCGTCAGCTACGTCACGTTCAATGTGGACGAAGCCATCAAGGGCAACGCCGGCGCCAGCTACACCATACGGATGCTCGGCGGAACCGTAGGCGACCGCACGATGGAGGTGACTGATTCGCCGAAGTTCAAAGTCGGCGATCGCGACATCCTCTTCGTGGAGAACAACGGCAAGCAGTTCATCCCGCTGGTGGGGATCATGCACGGGCGGTATCGCGTCCAGCAGGACAAAGCTACCGGCGACGAAGTTCTCCTCACCAATCATGGCCACGCGCTCGGTGACGTGAAGCAGCTCGGAAAAGACGACGGCCATGGACACGCGCACGGTGCGGCTGCTGCCTCCGGCGGCGCGGCGGCCGGAATCCGGCCGGCTGAGTTCAAGTCGCTGATTCGCGCCAAACTGGCGAATTCGCGGTAGGTCGTCCGCTGGACGGGAGCGCCTTCAAAGGTGTTAAGCTCCCGCGGCCTGGCGCTTGAGCGGGATCAGGTGTTAAGGCGCCGCGTTCTCGCTCTTTTCTTTCGCGACCTGACGCGTGACGTCGGTTGCACGGTCAATCGCGCTCTTCGGCCAATGGCGCGGTGTCGCGCCGGGTGCGGCGGCTGTCCGGCCCGAAATTTCCGGCGCCGCGGACGGCTGCGGCCGCTCGCGGTATTTGAGGAAGCCGCCAACGATCGCCACCGCTGCAATGAGACCCAAAAACGTGCGCATCCACCACCGAGCAGCAGACGGCGAGCCACGTCGCGTCTGCTCCCATTGCTGTGCGAGCGGCGAGATGGTAAGCATTCGCGTGTTCACGCGACGCCACGTCGGTCTCGCACTACTCGCAGCTTTGGTGCTGGTGCTTCTGCCTCAGAGCGGCGAGGCGCAGCTCTATCAAGGCCGTGAGCTGGTGCAGGCAGAGCTGCTCGCCGACACCACAGCGATCACTCCGGGCAAGCCTTTCACGGTGGGCGTGCTGCTCCGGATGGCGCCCCATTGGCACACCTACTGGCAATATGCCGGCGATGCTGGTTTGCCGACGGAGATCAAATGGAACCTGCCTCCGGATTGGAAGGTCGGCTCCATTC
>JACDCC010000184.1 GCA_013694595.1 Chthoniobacterales bacterium | reverse complement strand
ATCGCCGAGATCCAGGCGCATTGCCGGCGCGCGTTTGTCGATCTCTCCGGCAAGATCGATTTGCTGACGCTGGCCGGCATCATCAAACGGGCGCGGGCGCTCACCACCGTCGATTCCGCTCCCATGCACCTCGCCGTGGCTACGCAGACGCCGCAAGTCGTGCTCTTTGGCCCCACGAACCCGCTGCACTGGGCACCGCGGTTCAGTCCCGCGCTCGTCGTGCAAGGCAATCAGGCCGCTCCTGTGACGGAATTCTCGCCCAAACAGAAACCGATCCCGATGAACCAAATCTCGACGGAGCAGGTGATCGATGCTATGAAAGCTCTGCTCTCCGCGCCCAGCGGCGTCTCTGTATGAAGGTCGTGAAACCACCGAAAGTTAAACGTTCGTTCTGGAAGACGCTGAAGGCCGGTTACGGGCCATATCGCCGTCTCTTCGCCTACGTGAAGCCGTACAAGGTGCGCTTCGGCATTGGTCTGGCGTTCGGGTTCGGCTACGCCGCAATTAACTCCTCGCTCCCGCTCGTCCTCGGGAAGGTGATGAACCTCGTGTTCGGTGGCGCGGGAGCGATGTCGTTCGATCCTCGTCAGTTGATTCGCGGTGACACCACCGCCCTCACCTCCGGGCCAGGCCTCAGCACGGTCATGATCTGGCTCTGCCTCGCGATTCCCGGAGTGATGCTCGGGCGAAGCCTTTGCTCATTCGGCAGCGGCTACTTCATGTCGTGGGTCGCAGCCAAGGTGCTCACCGACATCCGCAACCAGCTTTTCGGGAAGATGATGTCCCATTCGATGGATTTCTTTAACCGGATGCGGTCCGGCTTCCTCATGTCGCGCATCACGAACGACACCCGGATGATGCAGATGGCGCTGTCGAACATCACCAGCGACCTCTTCAAGCAACCGCTCGCGATCATCCTGGGCGTGGGCGTGCTGCTCTACATCGATTGGCGGTTCACAATCGTGACCCTGATCCTCTTCCCCACCTGCATCATCCCGATCACCATCCTTTCCCGGCGTGCGCGCAACGCGACCAAGAACGAGCAGGAAGACATGGGCCAGATGGTGGTGACGATGCAGGAAAGCTTCGCCGGCATCCGCGTCATCAAGTCCTTCGGACGCGAGGAGCACCAGGTGAAAAGCTTCGCACGCAGCAACCGGCTGCAATTCGAGAACATGCTGCGCATCATCAAGGCGATGGAAGGTGTCGGTCCCATGGTGGAGGCCATCGCTGCGATCGGTGTGGGGCTTGCGCTGATCTACGTCTATTTCCGGCAGATCAGCGCCGGCCATTTCATTGCGTTAAACGCCGGCATTTTCCTGCTCTACGAGCCGATCAAAGCCCTCAGCCGCATCCAGGTCATCATGGAACGCGCGATCCAGGCGACGACTGAGATCTTCGCGATCCTCGACTCAAAGCCGAGCATCCAGGATGGACCCGACGCCCTCGAGCTGCCGCCCTCCGGCGGGCGGATGGAACTCGAGAATGTCACCTTCCAGTACGATGGTGGTGTCACGAACGCGGTCGAGAATTTGAACCTGACGATCGAGCCGGGCAAAACCTACGCGCTCGTCGGCGCGAGCGGTGCAGGGAAGAGCACCATTCTGTCGCTGTTGTTGCGCCTCTACGATCCGGTCTCCGGCATCATCCGGATAGACGGTCACGACCTTCGGAAGGTAAAGCAGCACTCGCTCCGCTCGCAAATCGGGCTTGTCACTCAGGAGACGTTCCTCTTCCACGATACGATCCTGAAGAACATCCAGTTCGGCCGCTTCGAAGCCAGCGAAGAAGAGGTCTACGCCGCCGCGAAGACCGCCTTCGCCCACGACTTCATTATGGCGCAGCCGCAGGGCTATGAAACGATCGTCGGCGACAAAGGCTGCCTGCTCTCCGGCGGCCAGCAGCAGCGGATCGCCATCGCCCGCGCGTTATTGAAGAACGCGCCGATCTTGCTGCTCGATGAAGCCACTTCCGCGCTCGACTCCGAGTCGGAAAAGCAGATCCAGATCGCGCTCGAGACGCTCGCCTCGGGCCGCACCGTGGTCGCGATCGCGCACCGCCTCTCCACCATTCTCTCCGCTGATCAAATCGTGGTGATGGAAGGCGGCCACATCAAGGAGATCGGCACCCACGCTGAGTTGATCGACCAGTCGGGCTACTATCGCCGCCTCTACGACATGCAGTTCAACGCCGACCGTGAACCGCGGGAGCCCGTGACCGTCAGCGAGCCTGATGTGTACGTGGAAGCTCTAGCCTAGCGCTCCTCCTGCTCAAAGGAGCGCAGGCGCCTCGCCCGCTGTGTCAAGCGCCTCGCGGGACATATCGCGGCGCAGATGAGCCGCGTAGCGCCGCCTCGAAGTCCGCCAGTCGCCGTGCGTTCTCCTCGTCACCCAGTACCGACTCCTCATGCACAAACGGCGGAGCTGACGGTAAGTTCACCCACGAACGGCAGCCGCCGAATCGCCTCTCATCCGGCAATGTCCAGCTCGGTTGCAAGCGGAACACGCGCACAAACGCCACGTCAATTCCCGGTGCGTCGTCGTACGCGAAGCGTTCCCGCACCACCTCCGCCTGCAGGATGTGCCACGGCTCCAGCGCGGCCGCCGCTTCCCATGACGTCACCACGTGCGACGCCTCCAGTTTCGCGAAATACCGAATCTCCACCTGCCCCTCCTGCTGCTTGGGCAGCTGCGCTCCCGACGTGCGCACCTTCTCCACCTGCTCGTGAAAAAAGGTCGGGAAGAGGAAAAACTCGCGGTGCTTAAAGGCGAACCCCGCCTGCCCCTCAGCGACGCCGCCTTTTCGCAAGATGATGCTCTGTTCACCCCGCCCGAGCGCCTCGCAGACCAGCGCCCATTCCTTGAAACCGATGCTTTCCATTTGCCGCGGCGCAAATTAGCCTCCGACCGATGGCGATCAACATCGACCTCCATACCCACACGTTCTTCTCGGGCGATGGGGTATCGAGCCCCGAGGAAAACATCGCCGTCGCGCGCGAGAAAGGGCTACACGGCTTCGCCATCACGGATCACAACACCTGCGACGCGATCACCTACCTGCTCGACAAAGGCCTGATGCGCGAAGACGGCCAGCCAGTCGACGGATTCCTCGTCATTCCCGGCGTCGAAGTCTCGACCGACGAGGGTCACCTGCTCTGCATCGGCGCCACGCTGCCATACCTGAAGGGCAAACCGGCACGCGAAGTCTGCGAGGTCATCCACGAGCGCGGCGGCCTCGCGATCCCGCCGCATCCGTTCGATCTCTTCCGCGCCGGGATCCGCCAGGAAACGCTCCAGACGCTGCCGATCGACGCGCTGGAGGTCTTCAACGCGGCCACCACCCTGCGCCGCTACAACGACCAGGCGTTCCGCTACGCCAAAGATCGCGGGCTGCCGATGACAGCGGCGAGCGACGCGCATCACTCCGAGGCGCTCGGCACCGCCTTCACCATTCTCGAGACGGAGGATTTCAGCCTGAGCGGCGTTCTGGCCCAAATCGTGAAGCCGAACGAGCTGAGCCAGCACTACCTCACCGCAGGCGCCACTTTCCGGAAGAGCTGGAACAATTGGCTGCGCCTGCGACGCCGGAAGCGCTTGCCGTTGTCATCGGG
>JACDCC010000175.1 GCA_013694595.1 Chthoniobacterales bacterium | reverse complement strand
TTCGCGACCAAACCGAAAGCCGACGTCGTCGTGAAAGCGGTCGAGACATTCCGCGAAAAATCCGCCGGGAAAGCCTTCTATCAGCAGCCCGCGCCCGACGGTTCACGGCCCGGCATGTTTTACGTCAACCTGGCCGACATGAAATCCACCCGGACCTATGAGCTGGAAGGGCTGGCCTACCACGAAGGCATCCCCGGTCACCACATGCAGATCGCGATCGCGCAGGAGCTGCAGGGCGTGCCGAAGTTTCGCCGACTCGGCTCCAGTTACACCGCTTTCACCGAAGGCTGGGGCCTTTACACCGAGCAGCTCCCGAAAGAGATGGGCCTTTACCAGGATCCGTATTCCGATTTCGGCCGGCTCGCGCTCGAGCTCTGGCGCGCCGGGCGGCTTGTCGTCGATACCGGGCTGCATCACAAACAATGGACCCGCCAACAGGCGATCGATTACCTGGTCAAGAACACGCCCAGCGCCGAGGGCGATTGCGTGGAAGCGATCAATCGCTACATCGTCGCCCCGAGCCAGGCGACCGCCTACAAGATCGGGATGATCAAGATCCTCGAGCTGCGCGGCAAAGCGAAACAGGCCCTCGGCGCCAGGTTCGACCTCCGCCAGTTCCACGACGTCGTCCTGACCAACGGCCCCGTCCCGCTCGACGTGCTGGAGGAGTTAGTCGATCGCTGGATAAAAGAGAAGCAGGGCGCGTAACGGCGGCGATGTAGCCGCTTCGCTGTGCGAAGCGCGGGTCTGCGTGCCGCGCGGGCAGGCCCGGGAGCAAACGACGCACAACCCGCGTCGCCCACAGGGCGACGGCTACACCGCGCGCTGGGAGAGTTACCGATCGCTGCGTGCAAGAAAACCAACCCGACTGGTAGCGACGGTCCCACATTCTTTGGTCACGGATCAAAGTTGAGTTCTAAAGCACTTTGCGTTTACTTTGACCTGCGTGAGCGCGACACAAGTCATAAAAGAAATCGAGCAACTGACACCCAGCGAACAGTCGGAAGTCATTCAGTTTGCCTACCGGGTGGATGCCGAGCGCATGTTGAGTGGCAAAGAGCTGGGCACGCTTGCCAAGCGGATGATCGAAGCTTCCGATCCCGTCCAGAAATTGAGGATTCGCGAGGAACTCACGCGCGGGTTCTACGGCGGCAAGCCGGATGCCTAGGATTCGCCGTCGCGGTGCTCCGAGAGCGCTGCTGGAACATTTATGGCTTCGCGTAGAGGAGCGAGAGATTTCGGTCCTTCAACTCGAACTCTTCGCGACTTGGCTGGAAACCGGCCCTTGAAGTTCCGTCCGGCCGATGGTTCAAGCGCTTCCCCGAAATGACCGTCTGTGGCGAAGGCGAATGGAGCCGCGGGGCCGCGAGCGACATAGACGGGTGGCCAGGAGGCCGAAGTGAGTGGGGTCGAACGAGTCAGTTGATTAAGACGTTTCTGCGGCTCGGCCAGATCGCAGAAGGCGAGGATGTCATTTGATCCAGTGCGGTCCATTCGCTCCTTCATCACTTCGGGAAGCGAGCTGCCTCATTCGGTCGCAGCGGACGAGTCGTCCCCTTTTTTCTCACCCGAGATCTTGCCTCCCGCCTTGCTCCTGCTTGAGCGTAGATAGCAGCGTTTCGTGAACCAATCGCCGCCGATCGTGAACTGAGACGCAGAATCGGGATCACGCAGCTGATTCCTGCAAGAGTGGTGGATCAGAACCATGCCGTGGCGACATAGAACTGGATTTTAGTTCACGATTCACGCGCTGATCCCTTGCTCCCTTCCGAAAGAGGCTCGCGCCGGGTGGAGGGTCGAGCGACTGGCGAGGGAACGAAAAGGCGCGGGGGTGAAGGTGGCAATTGCGCGGCGGTTGCGGCAGGAGACGACCATGCCGCTCAAGTGGATCGAGGGCGAACTGCAGATGGGAACGCGGACGCACCTAAACCGCCTTCTGCACGCACAGAAAAGAGCATTTCCTTAGGAATGATCCGAAACGTGTCCCCCAAGCCATGATAGCCCCAGAAAGTGTCACCTATGTCACGAGATCGAAATGTCACCCATGTCATGAGTTCATCACAACAGCCCGTGCTCCCCAGAGGTCAGAGTGTCCGCACGCGCGTGGGTTCTAATCGCGAGTCAGATTAGGTCCGAGATGTCGAGGCCTGCTGCGAAGGCATTCCCCTCGTGGGCGAGCAGCGTGTTGACCTTGGCGCCGTCGCCGGTGGGCAGCACTTCGATTACGCCGAAGTTAAAATCCGGCACAATATCGCGCAGGGTGGAGCGAATGCCGCTCGCCACCTTGAACTGCTCGTCCAGAAAACTGCCAATAAAGAGATCACCGGCGACTTCCTGTTTGGCGCTGATGCCGGAGGAGGTGAGCGACACGATGTTGTAGTCCGGGTCGGACATCGCGATGTCGAAGATGCAGCCCACGTGGATGTCGCCGGAAAGAAAGACGAGCTCGCGTCCGTTGTTGCCCTGGCGATTGGCGAAGCGCGCCTTGTTCGCCTTGCGCAGGAGCTCGCGCTGCTCAGGCCGTGAGAACTTGTGCGACCATTGATCGCGCGCTTCGTCCAGATTGGAAATCTTGAAGGCACCGACGTTGAACGGAACGCCTGTGAGACGCGTGGCTTTTGCCGATACGATCGCGAGCGCGAGATCCTTCTTGTCTTCGACTGAGTGTGGCGAGAGCACGCCCTTTTCGTTGCCGCGTTTGAACGCCTCGATATCATCGGTGCGTTCCCCCATCAGTTTCATCACCTGACCTTCGGGATCCATGGATGCGATCGGCGTTGGCGTGACGATCGCGAGCATGTCGACATCCGCAGGAAGCCTCGCGAAGACCTGATCGATGAACTGCCACTGCTCCGCGCCTAAAATGGGAAAATCGGCGCGGAAGACATCGCGCTGGGTGCGGCTCTCGAGCACGAGGAGAAGCACGCGCCCGCAGCGAAAAACAAACGGCATCGCTCGGCGTGGGCCGCCGGCAGGTGGATCTTTGATATAGTTAGGCAGAGCAGGATCGGCGCTCTCGCCCTGCAATGGATTATGACACGCTTGGAAGTGCCAGTAGACGTCGCGGCAATCCTGAAAGTAGCGCTCGGAGCGGGCGAACATCTCGGCGCCACGGGTGTGTTTCGCGACCAAAGTAGGACTGTCGCAGGCGAGAGAGCCGAACCCGTCGCGAATCTCGTGATCGTCCCAGATCATGTAGGTGGGGATATTGGCCAGCACCTGCTGCACGACTTTGCGGCTCCAGCTCAGCCGATATTTCTTCGCTAATGCTGCACGCCTCGTGGGTGGATCGGAGTTGTAGTGCAGCTTGAAGACGTTGGGATCGTCTTCATCAATGTAGACCTGGTCACCCATCATCATGAGAAACGAGGGCTGCGCTTCCTTGATGTACTTGGCGAGATTGGCCCAGACGCCGTCGGTCGCGAGGGTGCTGCAGGAGACGGCGCAGAACACAATCGGCGCCATCGAGGAAGGCTGCGGAAAAGTGCGAAACGTGCCGCTGCCGCCGAGGACGCGTCGTCCACGACGCATAACGGAGTAGCGGTAGATAAGCTCGGGCCGCAGATCCTGCGCGCGAGCAATGGCGGTGTGGAACTCCAGCGCGCCGCCTTCTGTGCTCACGAAATCAAACACGCCCGCGCCGGCGACACGCAGTTTGTAATCAGCCGGATCGTCGAAGACTTGAATCCAAACCTTGGCGCTCGTGTCGTCGGCGTGGCCGACGATTGGGCCGAG
Source organism: Chthoniobacterales bacterium (assembly GCA_013694595.1). Classification (GTDB taxonomy): domain Bacteria; phylum Verrucomicrobiota; class Verrucomicrobiia; order Chthoniobacterales; family UBA10450; genus JACCTI01. Next base: position 3,995 of record JACDCC010000175.1, on the reverse strand, counting down.
CTGCAGCCGGTTGAGCGCCCTGCGCGGACGCATGGCCTAGGTTTCGTTAGGCTGCGGGAAGCTCTTCGCAACCGCCTCGGCGATGTGGCGGCGGATGGCTTCGACTCTTGCACCGGAAACCGGGAGCTGAAGCGGCTCCACAGGTGTGCCTTTGCGGTCGCGCTTCAGCCGTTTCACCTCCGCGTTATAGCTGGCCGCGCGCGGCACCGTTTGCAGGAGCCGCGCGATCGAGCGCAGGTCGGTGGCGCCGCCCGCTTTCAGCATACGGCGATCTTCCGCAGTCAAGCCAAGCCCCTTGCTCACGGCATTGAAGTCGAGGTTGCGCGGGTCCTGCGCTTCGAGTTTCGCCCAGCGCGCGAGCAGCACATCGGTGAGGCGCGGGGCGACTCCGCGCGGGCGTGTGGGGAAGGTGCGGCGGTTGTCCAGGATGGCTGCGAGCTGACTTTCTAGCGCCGTCCAGCGCATGATTGTTTCGACGGCGCGCGCGCGCACGTCCTGTGCACGGTCGGCGATGACACCACGCACACCCCCAATGTCGAGATCGCCGGGTGGGATCGGCAACGGCGCAAATGGCGTCACACTTGATGCACTGTTGCTCAGGACGAGTGCGCCTTCGACGAAGGCAAAGCAGGTGTCGAGGATGCGGTTTTCGCCCAGAAGCACCCCGCGTTCGAGCGGTGAGCGCTCGACTTCGCGCTGAAATTCGTCGCGCAACACATCCAGCCAGAGCTCGAGCGGATGTTTGTAGACCGCGTCCGTTCTGCTTGTCGTAGTGGCAAATAGTCCCGGGCTTGGCGAGATCAGACGGGCCAACGCTCCGAGGATTCCGCCGAAGGTTCCTTGGAAGCCCGCTATGGCCCAAAATTCAATCACCGCCTGCGGGAAATTCTCCGGCGGAGTTGGGCTGGGGAACACTTCCACGTCCAGTTCTACGACGGGTGTGCCTACGGGGAATGTGCGTTGGAGATAGTTCAGGAGGCGTACCAACTGTTGCAGGCTGCCGTTGTAGAATTCGTCGTAGGTGAGCGGGCTCGGCGGCGCATCGAGCAGACAGACGCGGCGCAGACGCGCCTGCACACAAAAATCTTCGTTCCGCGGGACTACGACGACGGCCGTGAATTCCTGCACGCCTTCGATCCCGCGGGAGCGGCGTTCGAGGAGTTGCTTGAACCAAAGATTCGGATCGGTCGGGTCTAACGAGAGCAGCTCGAGCGGTCGCGGATTGAGCGAGAAACTCAGGAAGGGCGTCCCGACATACTTCGCGTTCAAGAGAGTGAGGAGATTCTCCACCTTGGTGGAATGACTCACAAGCTGACGCCGTTCTTCCTCTGCCTGACGCGTGGTCGTGTCCACGGTTTGGTTGACCCCGCGATTGCTGCTCAGGCCGGTGCTCGTCGTCCGGAGCGAGCCGCTCGCGCCGAAGCCGCCGATGCTGAAGCCGGCGCTCGCGCTGGCCGACGTCGTGCGCGACTCGCTGTTGAGCGACTCGTGCAACTGGCTGCCGCTCTTGCCCATGAACTGACTGGCCGCTTCGCCCTCGAAAACTTCGTTGCCGACCACACCGGTTTGCAGCATGCGGCGATTGAGCGGCGCAGCGGCGTGAAAATATGGCCGAATGCCGCCCGTTACGCCGGATTTCGGCCGCACCTTCAGATCGAGCAGCATGTGATAGCAGGGCACGCCTTCGCCGAGGTGAACCGCGCCGAAAGGCGGGGTGCCCGGCGGAAACGACGCGGGCGAGATCGAGACCGTGACTTTGAGGAAGATGATGCGCTCGTCCGGGAACTTGCTCGTGAGCGCGTCCTCATTCGGCTCGTGGGTGAAAAGGGAGATCGAGGTCTGGTCCGGCTCGCCGTTGTTAAATGGCAACGTAGTGGACGCAAGTCGCCACGGGATTTCCAGCGGCAACTGCAGATCGTCATCTTGGGCCATGGCGCAGGTGAGGGTAAGACTTCGCCGCGGATTGTCACGTTCACATTTTGCCTCATTCGAGTTCGGGCCTACCGTCGCTCCCTATGTTTCCACTTCACACCGGGAATTTTCCGGCCGGCGCGGCCGAGCTGGAGCGTTTGCTTTACGAAAGTCTGCGGCAGGTTCTGACCACACCCGGGTGAACCAGTGCGCGTGATTGACAGGCAATTTCCGGCGCTGGAAGCGATCGAGATTGATCTAGATGGCGCGGCGCTGAGGGCCGATCCGCCGTCCCTGAGTCGAGCGTCGGGGGTCAGTCCTGGAGGTCGCGCGTCGGGGTCAGTCCTGAGGAAGAGAACATTTTCATCCAAGATCGAGACGTGTCGCAGCGGAAGGCGAAAAATGTCTTGATCAGCGCCGGGATGACGACCGTCTTGCCGGCGCCGGCGCCGACGGCTCCGACTTTGCCGCTTTCGGCGTCGCTCTGGCAGGGACACCGGAATCTCGCCCACTTCGATCGTTATGAACGTGCGGCCGTCAAGATCATTCGGTCAGCGCGGGCGAGCACCACGACTGTGCCGCGGCTTTGGAAGCCGCGGGTCCAGCAGCGCAGGTCGTCACGCCGACCTCGGCGACTTACAAGGGCCGAGTAGGGGTCAGAGCTTGGGTCAGAGCTTACTATCGACAGTCGGATCCTCTGCGGACCACAAAAGACCCGCCGCCCTCGGGGCGGATATCTTAATCAGGAGAAGGTGATGGATGCGCAGCAACGGCCGCGCTTTCAAAACCGAAATCACAACCTGCCCCTCCACAACCGTTGGCATTCTCGGCCACTACCTGACAATTACGTGCGATTGAGATTCGCACGAAGCTGAGAAGGATTTGCGGCGCATTCCGAAATGAGACGGGAAGCGAATCGCGGAGGCGATCATCGCCTTGCGTGCCGGCACGCTGAGCGATGTGAAATGATTAACCAATTTTACGCCGGAATACCGGTTTTTCCTGCGTTCCCGATCAACCTCTCGGCTTTCCTTTCTTGGGTTCCTGGTTTCCAGCTTATTCTATCTGCATCGCCGCGAAGCATATCGTTAATCATGACTGCACAAATCATCGAGAAGGGCGGGGAGAGGAAATTTGCCGCCATCCCCTACAAGCAATACGTGAAGATGCAGGAGGCGCTGGAGGATTATCACGCGCTCAAAGCCTTGCGCGGCGCCAAGCGTGATCCGAAGAATCAGAAGGGTCAGCCGTTTTAACAAGTGACACGGAAGCTTGGGCTGCTCTGACAGGACTCCTCCACGGAGCACGCCTAAACCACGGCCGTCTCCGTTTCCTCGATGAACATTCTAAAAAGCTGACCGTCGCCGTAACGCAGGCGAAGCCGAGGCCGGGGTTTTCAAATGCTGCCAAAACGAACGTCTCTTGTCGCGTCCGCTGTCCTCAGCGGAAAGACCGCTGGTTTTCTGCGTGCAGGGAAATGCGCTGAGACAGCGCACGCTATAGGACGGCGTTTTGCCAAGGCCAGATTGTGCGGCGCAAACACGGGCAAAGTCGCCGTCAGAGGGGGCGGATAGGGGTCACGCCCTGGGTCCGTCCTAGAATCTCGGCTACTTCTCCGGTTTCGCCTTCGCGCCTGCCTGCTCGGCCGCGGTCCAGGGTGGCACGACGTTATTCATTCGGGCGTAGGCGATCGATTGCCCGAGATGCTCGTGCATGTGGTTGAGGACGGTGATGAGCACGTTCCGGCCGCTCATCTCGTGGCCGAAGAGGTCGACCTTCTTTTCCATCTGCTCGGCAGTGACTTTTTTCGCGACCGCTCGCACGTGATCGAAGGAGGCTTTCAGGATGTCGTTGATTTTGGCGGCGTCGGTCGCTTGGGCGTCCCATTTCTTCATGTCCATGCTGAAGTTCGCCGCGGCGGGCGGTTCGAATCCCATCATTTTGGCGAGGAGGTAATTTGCAAAGGCGATGTGCAGGTAGGTCTCGCTGACCGAGCGGACGTCTTCCGCGGGGCGCCAGCTTTCCTTATCCGCCATCGCTTTGTTCAGCGCGAGAATGCGCCCCTCCACGAAATCGACCTGGCC
>JACDCC010000290.1 GCA_013694595.1 Chthoniobacterales bacterium | reverse complement strand
CAGCCGCCGCTGACAACAGCATCGCGGTGTTGCCGTTTGCGGACATGTCGCAGGCCAAGGACCAGGGCTACTTCTCCGATGGCATCTCGGAGGAACTCCTGAATCTGCTGGCCAAGATTCCGCAGCTCAAGGTGGCGGCGCGCACCTCGTCGTTCTCGTTCAAGGGCAAGACAGTCGAGATCCCGGAGATCGCGCGGCAGCTGCGCGTCGCCCACGTGCTGGAGGGTTCGGTGCGCACGAGCGGCGACCAGCTTCGGATCACGGCCCAGCTCATCCGTGCCGCCGATGGCTACCATCTCTGGTCCGAGACTTACGACCGCAAGCTGCATGACATCTTCAAAATCCAGGACGAGATCGCGGGCAAGGTGGTGCAGGAATTGAAGGTGAAGTTGCTCGGGGCGGCGCCGAAAGTCCGCACGACCGATCCGAAGGCTTACGCGCTTTATCTGCAGGGCAAGGAACTCGCGCGGCAGAACACCGCCGAGGCGTTCGCGAAGTCCGACGCGCTCTTCCGGCAGGTGCTCGAAATCGATCCGCGCTACGCCCCGGCGTGGAGCGGGCTGGCCAGCAACTTCTTCAGCAAGACGGCCCAGGGCCTGCTGTCCAACCAGGAGGGTTTCGCCCGTGGCCGGGAGGCGGCGGAGAAGGCGCTGGCGATTGATCCGGACTACGCGCCGGCGCATTCCCAGCTCGGGTATTTCGCGATGACGGCCGCCGATAACGATCTCGCCGGCGCGGCTCGACATTTCCAACGGGCCTTGGCGCTCGATCCGACCGCCGTTATCGTCCTCAATAGCACCGCCACGTTCCTCCTAATCCTCGGCCGGCTGGATGAGGGGCTGGCTCTAAGAGAGGCCCTCGTCCGCCGCGATCCGGTAAACGTGTCGGCGCTCTACAGCCTCGGCTTAACCCAGCGCATGGCTGGCCGCTACGACGCGGCGATCGCGTCATTCCGCACGGTGCTAAGCCTGAGCCCGAGCATGGGCGTCGCACACGCCCAACTCGGGCTGACGCTGATGCAGAAGGGCGATGCGACCGCCGCGCTCGCCGAGATCGAGCAGGAGAAGACCGAACTCTGGCGGATGATCGGTCTGCCGATGGCCTACTGCGCGCTCGGACGCAAAGCCGACGTCGATGCCGCGCTCAACGCACTGATCGCGAAATACGAGAAGGACTGGGCTTACGACATCGCCTACATCTACGCGTTCTGCGGCCAGTCCGACAAAGCGTTCGAGTGGCTCGACAAGGCGGTCGCCTACCAGGACCCGGGACTCAGCCAAATCGTACCGGAGAGCCTGTTCGCCAAGATCCACGCCGACCCGCGCTGGCTGCCCTTCCTGCGCAAAATCGGCAAGGCCCCCGAGCAGCTGGCGAAGATCGAGTTCAAGCTGCCACCGCTCCCATGAGCAGCCCGACCTTCCCGAGAAGCAAACTGCTGCCCTTCCGGGACCCGCTCCGCGGCGATCCGCGCTTCGAGAAAATCGTCGTGAAGGCGCCGAAACGTGACGTTGGCCTTCGTGCGTGTTCCTAACTAAAACCAAGCGATGCCCGATGAGATAAAGGAAAAGGTTCGCTTGGAAATAGCGCACGTTCTCTTCCTCGACATCGTCGGGTATTCGAAGTTGCTCATCCATGAGCAGAGCGGCCGGCTCCAGAAACTGAAGGAGATCGTCTGGGCGACCGAGCAATTCAGAGTCGCGCAGGCGGAAGGCAAGCTCCTCCGTTTACCGACCGGGGATGGGGGCGCGTTGGTTTTTCGCACCAGCCCGGAAGCACCGGTGCTCTGCGCGCAGGAGATTAGCAGGGCGCTGAAGCTTCACCCGGAGTTGCCCGTGCGCATGGGCATTCACAGCGGGCCGGTCAACGAAGTCACCGACCTGAACGAGCAAGCGAACATGGCTGGCGCCGGGATCAACATCGCGCAGCGGGTGATGGATTGCGGCGATGCCGGCCACATTCTGCTTTCCAAGCGCGTCGCGGACGACATCGACGACCGTGTCGTGCGTGGAGAGCGCCGGGGAGTGGCGTGAGAGCGGAAATCTCAATGCCGAGTTGGTCGAGCAGCTTTTTACCCTTGCCCTCGGCGGGAGGAGTTTCTACGATTCGCTGCCATGCGTTCGGTGTC
>JACDCC010000147.1 GCA_013694595.1 Chthoniobacterales bacterium | reverse complement strand
CTCTTAGACCAATGTATTTGCCTCTATCATTCAGATCTTCGAGATCTTCTCCTTGCCAGAACTTTATCTTACTAGCATTTAGAAAGAAAGGTGCTTTCTTGTACTGATTAAGATAGACAAAAATCATATCCGCCTGATCGTACACGCTGGCAATCGCGGCTTCGAGCGCTCGAACCCGGGATGGAATACTCGCCACCCCGAAATAGATCTTGCCGGGGCCCGCATGCGTCGCCGCCGCAGGCGCCTCAGATAGCCTAAGGTCGTTGGAAGACACCGTCGGTCTCCTCGTTTCGCACAATGATTTACACAGTAGTATTCAGGAATGCGCCCGAAATTCGTAAGTAGGGGATGCATTAAAGACGTTGCCGGTAGCTGGACACCCGCATTAACCTGTCGGCCTTCGCCGGATTGTGATTCACTCGCCCGAGATCAGCTTCTGGGGGCAGTATGGATCAGCGAAGCCTTTTCGGTTTGACGGAGCATCTCGAGGCGCTGAGCAAGCACGGCGATCCTCTGGAGGCGCTCGATCGGACGGTGGATTTCGAGTACTTCCGCGGCTGGCTGGTCAAGGGTCTCGGCTATGGTGACGGGTCCCGGGGCGGACGGCCGCCGTTCAATCCGGTGTCGATGTTCAAGGCGCTGATCCTGCAAGCGCAGCACAACCTGAGCGACGCGCGCATGGAGTTCATGATCCGCGACCGATTGTCGTGGATGCGGTTCCTGGGCTTCGATCTCGGCGGTCCGACGCCGGACGAGAACACGATCCGGCTCTATCGCGACAAGCTCACCGAGAGCGGCGCGCTCAAGCGGGTGATGAAGGCGTTCGACTGGCAGCTCCGGAAGAAGGGGTACATCCCGATGGCGGGACAGATCGTAGATGCGAGCCTGGCGCCGGCGCCAAAACAGCGCAACACCGACGCCGAGAAGGACGCGATCAAGGCCGGCAAGACGGCGCGTGAGATCTGGCCTGACGAGCCGAACAAGGCGGCCCAGAAGGACACGAACGCTCGCTGGACGCTGAAGATCGGCGGCAAGGTTCGCTATCGGCCGGACGGCGCGCCGCTGCCGATGATCGCCGTGCCGGTGTTCGGCTACAAGTCCCACATCAGCATTGACCGGCGGTTCGGCTTCATCCGCGAGAGCGCGGTGACATCGGCCGCCGCGGCGGACGGGCGCTTGCTCCGGCGCCTTGTCACCACCGAAAACACGAGCGGCGACGTCTGGGCCGACAGCGCCTACCGCTCCCGGAGCAACGAGAAATGGCTGGCCGCGATGATGCTGAGCAGCCAGATCCACCGCCGCAAGCCCGCCGGCAAGCCGATGCCAACGGCCACGGCCAGAGCCAATGGCAGGAAGTCTTCCGTCCGGGCCCGGATCGAACACGTCTTCGCGCATCAGAAGAACCGCTTCGGTCTCTTCATCCGTACGATCGGCCTGGCCCGAGCCGAGGCCAAACTGACGCTCGCCAACCTCGCCTACAACATGGACCGCCTGATCTTCCATGAGCGCAGGGCCGCCGCGGGATGAGTCCGCCCGGATCCTGAGCGTCGCAGGCAGACCCGCCTCTCCGGCGCGGCGGGGGCGGCCCAGCACGCCGTCACTCCAGTGTGGCGAGACAAATCAACTCATCAGCAGCCGTGAGCCGACGTTGATGCGGGTGTCCAGCTCGCAAGGCAGGCGGAGACGCGGCCCCGCCCCTCGCTGACGTTCGCGCAGTAGCGCGCGACCTCTGACGAACATACGGTCATCATGTCGGCGCGCGTGTTCGTTCCCTGTGCGACAAGCATCGCGGCGAGCGCAGGCTCTGCAGAACGAGTATTTTTCGCATGCGGGTCCTTCAAGCTAGACAGCGCGACAAGCCTAGCACCGCGTAGGACTGTCAACCAGGGGCTCAAGCAGGCGCCCCCGGAGCGCCGGGCCGCGGCGACAGCGCGTGATCTGGGGGAACAGTTCTCTAAGCGGTGACTGTGCTTCCGCTACGCGCCAACTGCGGACCTTGACCACTGTCTAGGGGACGGCGGCTTGCGACCAAATCGTGGACATACTATCCAGCGGTCAAGCTCGGAAGGCGCCGTTCAGTGTAGTTG
>JACDCC010000146.1 GCA_013694595.1 Chthoniobacterales bacterium | reverse complement strand
TTCTCTTTGATCACGTTGGGCTGGTCGAAGCGCATCACGCGGCCCCGGCGACCGACATCGAAGAGGCCGCGATCGAGGCCGGGGCGCAGAACGTGGAGCCGGTGTCGCATGCGGAGAACGACGACATCCCTGAGGAAACCACGGGCGCGCGATTCATCACCGAGCGCGCTGATCTTCACGCGGTTTCGCAGTGGCTTTCACAGAATGGCTGGACGGTGGTGACCAGCGAGCTCGGGTACGTTGCAAAAAGCCATCCGACTTTGACCGACGAAGAGCGCACCCACACCGGCGAGTTTCTGCAGACGCTGGAAGACCACGATGACGTGCATCGCGTCTGGGCAGCGTTGAAGTGACGTTGCGGTAGGCGCGGGCTTTCGGATAACCTTCCGGCAAATGGCCGACCAAACGACGCAGTTCATCGTCGGCGATGTCGCGGTCGATGCGCTGACGACGAAGCGGAAACGGCGCTACTTCCGCAGCAAGAACCCCATATCGCCGCTCAGTCACTGCGAGAATTGCGAGACGCCGCTCGCCGGCGAGTACTGCTCGCAATGCGGCCAGCACGCGATCGATTACCGCCGCTCGATCATGCGGCTTGCGGTCGATGCAGCTGATTCGCTGCTCAACTGGGACACGAAGTTCCTGCACACCGTCGTCGTGCTGCTCCTGCGGCCGTGGCGCCTGACGAACGACTTCAACGCGGGCCGGCGCGTCCGCTACGTGCATCCGCTCCGCCTTTATCTCGTGGCGAGCATCTTGTTTTTCCTGCTCGGCAATCTGCTGAATTTCACCGGCTTTCGAGACAACCGGAACATCGAGCTGAGTACCGAGGATCGTGCTGAAATCGACAGGGCGTTCGCGACGTTAGCCGCGCCCGATTCTCCCCTGCCGCCGGAACAGCGCGCGCGCGTCGAAGCAGCGCGGCAGCGATGGACGGCCCCGGTGGAGACGCGAACCGAAGCCGAGAACGCGATTTTCGACAAAGCGGCGTTGCGGCTGCTGAAGCTCACGAACAAGGACGACTTCAAAACTCAGAAGGAACTCAAGACCAAGGACCTCGTCCGCTTGGAGACTGCGCTTTCGCTCATCGAGCAGGCGAATCAAAAAGAACGTGCACCCGCTGACCCAAACGCGCCGCCGACCGCCCCGTCTGACGCACCTGCTCCTCCTGAAGGCGCCCCGCCTGCTGCCCCTCCATCCGGCTCTCCGGCCGCGAAGAGCGGGCCAACGATTCAGTTAGGCGGTCCGGATGGTGGCGGGGCAGACACCCCGTTCGAAAAGTGGATGGAAACGCGCATCAAAGAAAAGATCGGGGAAGACGGCACGAAGGTGGAGCTATTCCTCAGCACACTCCGCGACCACATCCCCACGATGATGCTGTGTTGCGTGCCGCTCTTCGCCTTTGTGTTGAAGCTGCTCTACGTGCGGCAGCGGCGCTATTATGTGGAGCATCTCGTCTACGCGCTCCATATTCACACCTTCGCCTATGTCGCGATCGTGGTGATCACGCTCATGGGTATGGGTGCGCAACGCTGGGTGCCTACTCTCCAGCCGCTGATTGTCTTTGCGTTATCGCTCGTCGGTGTCGCCTTGATATTCCTTTCAATCCGCCGCGTCTATCGGCAGGGCTGGTTCATGACGACGTTCAAATTTGCGCTTGGCGGAATGATCTACGCCACCGTCATCTCACTTGCGCTGACAGCCACCGCATTCATCACGCTGATCACGTAGCCGCGATCAAGCGAGCAACGCGCGCGCTTGCGCCAACGCTTCGTGGATCTTCGATGCGTCCTTGCCTGCGCCGCGCGCGCTGTCTGGCCGGCCACCGCCCTTGCCGCCGACGATCGGCGCGATCATCTGGATGATCTTGCCGGCTTGCACTTTCGACGTGAACTCTGGTGCAACCGACGCAGCGAGAGCCACGCTGCCCTCAACGGCACCCGCTAAAACCGCGACGCCTTTGAACTGCTGCTGCTTCAGCGCCTCGGTGATCGCCTGCAAGTGATCGCCGCTGGCGGTGCCCAGATTCTCGATGATCGCTGGCGTTGTGCCGACCGACTGCGCCTTCGCGACCAGCTGACGCGCTATCTCAATCGCCTGCTTTTGCTCGAGCAACTTCATCGCTTTCTCAAGCGCCTTCTGCTGCGTGAGCATCGAGTCGATCCGCTTCTCGAGATCGGCGATCGGCGAATTCAGTTTGCCAGCAATCGAGCGGATGAATTCCTGGTCGCGTTTCGCCTGCTCGTAGGCGTTCAGTCCGGCGACGGCTTCCACGCGCCGAACGCCCGCTGCGATCGCTGCTTCGGCGAGGATGCGGAACAGCCCGATCTCGCCAGTCCCCCGCACGTGTGTGCCGCCGCAGAGTTCCATCGAGTAGCCATCGAGCGCGCGCGGCTGTCCGCCGATCTGCACTACACGCACGGTGTCGCCATACTTGTCGC
>JACDCC010000136.1 GCA_013694595.1 Chthoniobacterales bacterium | reverse complement strand
GTGAGGACAGCGTGCACTTCCAGCGTCCGCATTCCCGCTCGGACGCGCGCGAGCAGTTCGCCACTGTCGAACGGCTTCACCAGGTAATCATCGGCCCCGGCGTCCAGCGCCTCGACTGCGTCTTCCTTCCGGTCGCGAGCGGTCAGCATAATCACATGGACCGGCTTCCCGCTCGCGCGCACGCGGCGGCAGACTTCCGCGCCGTCCATCTCAGGCATCATCCAATCGACGATTGCAACGCAAGCGTTCGACTGCAGGCGCAACGCCGTCATCGCATCACTGCCATTGCTTGTGACAATTGGATCCCCGCCAGCCTTTTGCAAAATCGCGGTGAGCAGGACGCGCGAAACCACATCATCCTCCGCGATGACGATGGGGATCCTCGTGTTAAAACGGACGGGCGCGTCCAGGATCTCGGAAAGTGCGGGAGTGGTGCTTTGCCATTCTGGTTTGAATTCGATGAGGTTCATTTCTGTGGAGAGCATGCGTCAGAACACGTCAATCTATGCTGCACAATATAGCAGAGTTCGTACCCCGGCGAATGCGGCTCTCCTGAAGATTGGCTGCGGTAGTTACGTAGCTCCCGCAGCGAAGAGGAATATCCGCGCTTTCAAATGAGCGGTTCCACCTGATCGTGCGTTTGCCGCAGCAGCGACTAAAAAGGGTCGACGCAGGAGCGGCGGATGAAGCAAGTTGCGAGTTCACGCCGCGAGCGGACGCTGCGAGGCAGCCGTAGACCATGTCCACGAGGTTCTGCAACGGGTAAGGCTTCTGGAGAAAGTTCGTATCTTTATAACGAGCCGTCTCTTTTCCTAACGAGTCGGCAGCGTAGCCGCTGACAAAGATGGCCTTCAGGTGCGGCTGCTCAGCCTGAAGCCGTTGCACCAGTTGATGACCATTAACGCTGCGGGGCATCACTAGATCGGTGAGAACGAGATCGATCTCGCCGTCGCACTTCTGCCACAGTGCGATCGCTTCTTCTCCGTCAACTGCCGGAATAACACGGAAGCCGCTCCATTCGAGATACACTTTAGCCAGACCGCGTATTGCTGGCTCGTCTTCTACCAGGAGAATTGTTGCCGCGGTCTCGCCACTCCCACTCTGTGAAAGCTGCGAATGAGCGTAGCCCGGGGAAGGTGCATTCTACCGAAAGTAAGAGCGGGGCCTGTTCCAACAGGGGCGCGATGACCTCTCGTTTATTGGGAAGACAACTACGTAGTTCGAAGACTGGATTCCCGCAGAATCAGAACCGCCGAGGAGGCAGCGCTCACAGAGCTTCGCTGAAGGCGTTCTACAAACACGCGTATCCGCGTCGGCAAGACCTTCCTCTGGGCGGTTAACTCGCCGCGCCCCAAGGGGATTGATCGCTAGCCACGGTGGTTTGGCGGCCCACACAGTAAATCTTCTGGCTGTGCTGCGAGCATTGAATCGACCAATCGATCGACGTCAAAGAACCGTCTCTTCGCTCGCAGCGAGTGGTGAAATTTCCCGCTGACAATCCGGCGCGTGTCTGGCGCATGGCAGCTTCCGCGACCTGACGATCATCCCGAGAAACGAGGTCAGAAAAAGGCCGGCCCAGTAAGGCGCTCGCGCCGAAGCCGAGAAGCGGTTCGCAAGAGGCGCTCACGGTGAGTAATCGGCCCCCGGCGTCCAATGTGCAGATGAGCTCGCGAGCGTGGTTGAGGATGAGCTCTGTTTGACGCAGCGCTTCCTCGAGTTCCAGTTTGCTCTGCAGCAGTTGCCGGCTTGTCGCGGCGCGGTCCATCTCCATTTTGCCGATGGTCGCGATAGTCCAGCGGACGAGGAGAATGAAAAGCACGCAAAGCGTGATCGCGAAAAGCGCGGTGCCGAAACGGGACTCGTAAAGCCCGCGTTCCTCCCCTTTCAACCTAAGCCAGCCAAGAAAGAGTGTCACCATGACCACCAGCGGGAACAGCCGTCGGGCCAGCGTTCCGTGGGCCTCATCGGTAGCAAACATTTGTGCAAGCGGGGTGCTGGTGCGGGCAAAGAACACTCCGGCGGAAAGCACCAGAAAGGTGACGGCCGTATGCAGCGCCATCGGAATGAAAGAGGCGAGACCGTAGAACGACTTCACGCCATAGGCGTATCCGGTCACCGAAAGAAGAGCACAAAATCCCGCCATCAGCGCGAAGGCCTGGCTGAAGGAAAAGCGTTTCACCGTCAGGTCCAGCGATAAAAGAGCAAGCCCGATGAAAACGAAGCTCAGTGCGGTGTTCGGCGCCATTCGGTTAGGCAGCGCGTCACCCGGCGAGCCGAGTTTTGAGGCAAACAGCAGCTCATCAATACCCGGATGAAAGTCGCTCGCGAGGCCGATGAACTTGAGCGCACCGACGATGAGAATCGCGCCGCCAAGCGCCTTGCCGATGGCCGGGTGATTCTTGTGTTCTCGCGAGAGCACCAACGCCAGCCCGGCGAGGACAAAGCAAATGGCCGTCGCAGGATTCATCGCCACAAAGGCCGGCACTATTCGCTTCAGCAACTCGGAATCAACCGTCCAGCCAACGAGCACAAGTGCCCCGACGCTGATCGCGAACGCACTGGCGAACGCAGGCAACGCAGCCAGCAGCGGTGGCAAGGCACGCTCTTCTGCGATTTCGACATTGAGGTGAGTCACAGTGCGATTCTTAAATAACTCTCTCTGAGAGAGATTCGTGTCTCCGAGCCGTTTCGGCTGCGGACGGCGCAGCAAGGAAGTGCCGCGAGTGAGTGAAGGTTGATCGTGCGCGTTAGACGGGTGCGGCGTCTTTCGAACTGGCGGACGATGATCCGGATCGGTCGTCGGCGGCGCAAAGCTGGACCGCAGCGGCCACATCGGCGGCAGGATTAGCGACGCCGATCTCGGCGCAGAAAGCGGGACAAAGACGGAAAGCACCGCCGCCGACAACGATGCGCGGAGCGCGTGCCCCGAGGCTTTCCCGCACTTCATGCACAAGCGCGCGGACGCGCGGCAGATTGAAGAGCATCGTCGCGGAAATCCCGAGCAGATCGGTGCGGGTTTCGTTGATGGCGGCGAGGATGCCGCGATGCGGCATGTTCGTGCCGAGGAAGCGGACGTTCCAGCCATCCGACTCCAGCATGTCGCCCACCATGTTCGCACCCACCTGATGGAACTCGCCCGCCACGCCCGTGACCACGGCATTGCCACGCGAGTGGGCGGCAAGGGGTAAATCGGCGTAAACCTGCGCGATCACGTACTGCACCGTCGCGGTGGCCATGTGCTCCTGCGCGACGGTGATGCGGCCCTGTTCCCACATCCGCCCGATCTCGTAGAGCGCCTCCTGGAAAATGTGCACGTAAAGGTCCGCCGTGGTGGAGACTTGCCGTAACGCCTCGCGGGCCACGGTGAGCGCGTCCCGCCGCCGACCGCCGAGGATTGCCTGGACGAACACCGAGCGCGCAGCGTGGAGCGGAGCGGTCGACGCGGGTGACGGCGAGGATGGGCCAGTCGTCTCGAGCGACGCCTCCGCCGCTGCTTGCACGAAGCGGCCAATCATACCCCCTGCCGTGATCTTCGCTTCGAGAGCCTGGCCAACCTGGCGCAGGTTCTCCGCCAGAAAATGCGGCGCGATGCCGTAGCCGCTCAGCAGCCGGCTGCACCCAGCGCGCGTAGTCGCAGAACGCCGCGACCGATCCGGTTTCGATCGCCCCGGCGAGAAAGTCGATGTGGAAACCGGCGTCCTCGATCCCGCGCTTGCGCCCGTTCTCTCCGTAGCGGACCAGCCAATCGGGGTGACGCACGAAGAACTCGTCCGTGACGGCAGCGGCTACGCTCGCTTTCGCGGCCGCAATTTGCTGTGCGGTCGCGATGCGCGCTGCGAGTGTCACTTCTGCGGGAGCGTCATTGCTCATCGATGCTGCCGCGGTGCCGGGGTGGATAAAACATCCATCATCTCTTGCCCCCAACGCCGAGGTTCGCCTGCAGCTTCTCCATACACTCGGGACAACAGCCGTGGCTCAGAAAAAGCGAATTCTCCCGCAGGTAATCCGCGACGCTTTCCCACTCGCCATCACCCGGTTTCACTTTGCCGCATTCGGCACACATCGGCAGCACTTCTGAGAGTTTGCGGAGGTGCCAGTGTGTCCGCTGCAGTTCATCAAGCGTCTCCTGTAGTTTCGCTTTTGCCCGGTCCAGCTCCTTGCCGCGACGCGCGTTTTCACGGGCGAGCACGGCCAGTTCATTATTTAACCCGAACAGCTCTTCGTTGTAGCCCGCATCAGGCTTCGGCGCAGGTTCGCCGACGATCGTGAAATGCGTCGGGTGAACATCGACCCAGCACGCGAGCGTGGAGGGCTCGGGCCCGCTCGTGAAATTGAGCGGGAAACGCTCCGCGGGCGATCGGCGGCCGGACGCGAATCTCTCGCGGAGCGCGCGGCCATCGGCCTCCGCCAGTAGTTCCCAAAACGAGCTGCCGACGAGCGTTGTTTCGGGAATGGCCAGCGCGCGGGCGATCGCCGGATTGCACGCCGTGATTATCCCTTCGCCCGTCGCGACCAGGAAGTGGAGCGTCTCACTCGCGCCCAGCACACTTGCCAGCAACTCTCCGGCATCATCTACGTTTTCCCGGAGCGAGGGGGAGAGCTGGGCATCTGAGAGCCGATCGAGCACGAAGATCTCCGTGAACGATGGATCGAGCTTGAGCCCTTTCGGAATGCCGCGGTGCGATTGGTGGTGGGCTGGACTCGCGTGCCAGGCCCGGAACGACCCGGCATCTGTCCACCTCGTCAGCAGGTAGAAAGCGCTCGCGTCCTTCTCTTCCGTAAAGGTTTCCATCCCGAGAAAGCCGGGCACGTGATCGACGAGATGCGGCCGATGGAGGAAAGCGTCTTTGACCTGCGCCTCCATCCCGTTCGCGACCTTGAACCTGGACATGCCCAGGATCATGCAGAGCTCCCCACAGTAACCGGATTCAATAACTGTTCGATCGTCGAAGAAAGCGCGCCAATCGACATCGGCTTCATCAGGAACTCTCCCATGCCGAGATCGATTCCCTGCCGGGCGAGAGCGGCTTCGGGATAGCCGGAGCAGAAGAGCACCTTGATGTGCGGCAAAATCTCGCGGACTCGTGCGGCCACTTCTACGCCATTGGTCTTTCCCAGCACGACATCGGTGATCAGTAGTTGAAACTGAGTGCTGCCGCTGGCGAGCTCGAGGGCCGCTTCCGGTGAGCCGCACGGCTCCACGGCATAGCCTCGGCTGCGGAGAGCCATCGCGGTCATCTCACGAAACGCTGTGTTGTCATCGACGAGCAATAGCGTTGCGGGCGGAACTGCTGAGTTTTTGTGGTTCATAGATTTGGTTAGAGGGCGTTTACCAGCTCGTCAGAAAAAGCACGGTCATCCCTAGCAAAGCGGAGCGTAGCCGAGCGCTCGGAATGACCGAGTTTTTAGACGCGCTCTTAGCTAAGACATCGCTAGTGGTAGCGGATAAACGACGCATTCGAAAGCCGTAACGTCCCTCGCAAACCGGCTCCTTCAGGGTAAGTTTTGTCATGAGCGCAACGGAATTCATTGAGCAATTCAAAGCCCTCCCCGCGAGCGAACGGGCGCAGGTGGCGAAGTTCGTCGTGGAAAATGACGATTCCTGGGTTCCGGCCTCTTTCCGCGAAAGTATGGCGGACGCAGAAGCCGGGCGCACGGCGGACTTGGAGACCGCACTCCGTGAGCCGTATCCCCCCGAGCAATGACGTACCGTTTCCAGGCGACGCTCACCTTTTGGCGCGCTC
>JACDCC010000132.1 GCA_013694595.1 Chthoniobacterales bacterium | reverse complement strand
TCAGGAGCACGAGATTACCCGAGCACCGCGCGGCAGATGATCACCGCCGCGATGATCCCCGCCAGGTCCGCCAGCAACCCGGCCGGAATCGCATGCCGCGTCTGCTTGATCCCCACCGCCCCGAAATACACTGCCACGACATAGAAGGTCGTTTCGGTGCTCCCGAAGATCGTCGCCGCCATTAGCGTCACGATATTATCGGGCCCGAGCCGCTGGATCATCTCCGTGAAAATGGCCAAGCTAGCCCCCCCGCTCAGTGGCCGCATCAGGGAGAGCGGCAACAGATCGGGCGGAAAGTGCAGCGGCGCGAACACCGGCGTCAGCCAGCGCGTCAGCAGATCGATGCCGCCCGCGCCTTTGAACATGTTGATCGCCACCAGCATCGTGACGAGGAACGGGATGATCTTCAGAATGACGGCGAACCCTTCTTTCGCTCCCTCCACAAACTCCTCGTACACCTTCACGCCACGCACCGCGGCATAGAGCGGGAAAAAGCTGAGCAGAAAAGGGATCGCGAGCAGCGAGATGGCGTTCACACCGCGCACAAAACCGGTCTGACTCGCCGCCTCGGGAGCGAGCGGCAGGCCAAACACCCCTGGCCAAACCATCCGCACGAACAGCGCGACGAAAAACAGACTGAGCAACATCGTCAGCGCGGAGCCCCACCACGGCGCGCGTCCCACCGGCGCCTCCACCGCGAGCGTCTCCTCCGGCGCGGGCGCGATCTCCCGTTCGCCGATCGCCGCGGAACGATCGGGCCGCGGCTCGATCTCCGGCAGGCGGAAGGCCCGCATCTTCTCGAGCAGCTTCACCGCCGTGATCCCGACCGCCGTCGAGCAGAGCGTCGCCATCAAAGCCGTTCCGACGATGATCGTCGGTTGCCGCGAACCTGCTGAGGCTAGCAATGCGATCGCCGTCGCCGGGATCAGCTGCACCGAGCTGGTGTTAATCGCGAGAAACGTACACATCGCGTTGCTCGCCACACCCGGCCGCGGATTCAACGACTCTAAATCCCGCATCGCGCGCAAGCCGAGCGGCGTCGCGGCGTTGCCTAGGCCGAGCATGTTGGCCGCCATGTTCATCAGCATCGAACCCATCGCCGGATGCTCCGGGGGCACATCCGGGAAAAGCCTGCGCATCACCGGCCGCAGCCAGCGCGCCATCCGCTGCACCAGCCCGCAGCGCTCCGCCAGCCGCATCAGCCCCAGCCAGAGCGCCATGATACCAATCAGACCCAGCGCAATCGTCACCGCCGTCTTCGCGCCGTCGAACGCGCCATCCGTGACGTCCTTGAGCTTGTCCGCCCACCCGCCGATCGCCACCGCGAGCACCACCAGCGTCAGCCAGATGTAATTGAGCACGCGTGTTTATAAATGCCGCCGACGAGAAATGCCAAGCGCGGCCTTGAAGCTTCGCCGCCGTCCGCGTTTCAGCGCTTCAGCAGCGTGGCCGCGTGTTCCAGCGCGGAAGCAGTCTGTCCGCCCAGCATCCGCGCTATCTCCGCGCGCCGATCTTTCGCCGTCACGGGACGGAGTTCGGAATGGGTCCGGCCGCCGGCCACTTCCTTGGTCACGACGAAATGATGGGAAGCGGCGGCTGCGACCTGCGGCAGGTGCGTGATGCAGAGCACCTGGTGCGCTGCTGAGAGCGCGCGCATCTTGGCGCCAACGGCATTGGCGATTTCGCCGCCGACGTTCGCGTCGATCTCGTCGAATACGAGCAGGGGTATGGCGTCTTGAGCCGCGAGGGACGATTTAATCGCGAGCATCAGACGCGAAATCTCGCCGCTCGAGGCAATGGCGCGCAAAGGCTTGGGCGGTTCCCCGGGATTCGGCGAGAAGAGCAACTCCAGCGCGTCCGCGCCGCTCATGCGTGGCTCGGTCAGCGATGTCAGCCGCGCGTCGAAGTCTGATTGCTTGAAGCCGAGATCACGAAGATTTTTCCGGACCGTGTCCGACAGCTTCGGTGCCGCTTTTGTGCGCAGCTTCTGCAGCGCTTCCGCAGCATGATTGAGTTCGGCTCGCACGGCGGCGACTTCTTTGTTCAGCCGCTCCAGCTCCGCGTCGCGTCCTTCGATCTTCGCCCTCCGCTCTGCCGCGCGGTCGCCAAACGCGATCACATCCGCAAGCGAGCCGCCGTATTTCCGTTTCAATGTCTCGACGAGCGAAACGCGCTGCTCGAGGGCAGCGAGCTGCTGCGGGTCCAGATCGAGCCGCTCCACGTAGTCCGCCAGGGAGCGCGCCAGCTCCGAAAGTTCCACGACCGCGGCGGCATGGCTGGTAGCGAACTCGCTTGTCGCCGGGTCAATTTTTTCTAGCTCTCGGAGCTGGCGTTGCGTCTCCGCCAGCTGCGACAGCGCCGATTCGTCCGCTTCCGAGAGGCGCGCCACCACGCCGCTGGCCAGCTCGATCAGGCGCTGGCTGTTGCTGGCGAGCTGGTAGCGCGATTCGATCTGTTCTTCTTCCGTCGGATCCAGCTTCGCGGAGGTAATTTCGTTCACCTGATGCCGGAGCAGATCGAGCTCCTGCTCGCGCGTCGCTTCGGCGGTGCTGAGGCTGGCGTGCTCGGCCGTGAGCGCTTGCAGCTGACGATAATGCTTCTGGTATTCCGCCCGCGCGGGCTCGGCATGGGCAAAGGCGTCGAGCAGCGCGAGCTGACGCTCGGGCGAGAGCAGCGATTGATGATCGTGCGGGCCATGGAGGTCGACGAGCTCGTCGCCTAACGACTTCAGCACCGCGAGGGTCGTGGGCGAGCCGTTGATGAATTGCCGGTTGGTGCCACTCGTGGCGAGTGTCCGCTTGAGAATCAACTCGCCGGCGCAACCCTCGACGCCCGCTTCTTCCAGGGCAGGATTCAAGCGCGCGAGCCCGTCGCCTTCAAACACCGCCTCGACCGTGCAAACATCTGCACCGGTTCGAATGAGCGATTTGTCCGCGCGTTCGCCTAACAACAACTGCAGCGCCCCGATGATGATCGATTTGCCCGCACCGGTTTCGCCGGTGATCGCGGTGAAGCCGGGCGCGAGGTTCCACTGCAGATCCTCCACCAGCGCGAGGTTCTTGATGCGCAGGAGGTTCAGAACGGCGGGCATGCGGGCGGTTGAGAGTGGGTGGTGAACGGGTGAGAGTGGACGCTCCCGAGCTTGTCCTCTCAGCCTTCAACCCTCAACTCCCAACTCGTCGTCACCTTTCTCGGCACGGGCACCTCGCAAGGCGTGCCGACGATCGGATGCGACTGCGCTGTGTGTCATTCGCCCGACCCGCGCGATAATCGGCTGCGCTCGTCGATTTACGTGCAGACGCCGGAGTGCTCCTTCGTGATCGACACCGGGACGGATTTCCGGACGCAGGCGCTCCGCGAAAATATCCGTCACGTCGATGCCGTAGTGTTCACCCACTCGCACACCGATCACGTGATGGGGTTCGATGATCTGCGCCGCTTCGGTGTCGCCCGCGGCTACATGCCCGTGTACGCATCGGCGGAAACGATGCGGGACCTGCGGCGCGTTTACGCTTTCGCGTTCGAGGCTCCCAATCCTTTTCCCGGCTATCTCAAACCTGAGCCGCACATTATCGACGGGCCGTTCGATCTCGGGGGAACCACACTCACTCCGCTGCCGGTTCCACACGGAAGCAGCTCGGTGAACGGGTATCTCTTCAGCCGCGGCGGGCGCAAGCTGATGGCGTATCTTAGCGATTGCAGCGCTGTGCCGGACGAAATCGCCGAGCAAATCGCCGACGTCGATACATTGATCATAGACGCGCTGCGCGAGAAGCCGCATCCGACGCATCTTAGTGTCGGCCAGGCGATCGAGGCGGCGGAGCGGATTGGCGCCGGGAGGACATTTTTTACACACGTTTGTCACGAGCTTCCACAATCCGCGGAAGCGGGATTGCCTCCGAACACCTTTATCGCGTACGACGGATTGAAACTGCAGTGGTGAGTTTTCTCAGAGTCCGGCGAGCGCAGGCTGCCAGCCTGCACATTTCGGCAGCCTGCCGAAATGCGGCGAGGGATATTCGGAGACATGGCGCGTGTGCACGCCGCTGGGTGTTGCCGGCAGGCTGCCGGCAACTGCAGGCTGGCAGCCTGCGCTCCCCGGAATTCTGCGGCCGCATCGTGGCCGTTTTGCTCGCGCTTGGCGCTGCGGTGCCGATGCGCGCCGCCTCTGAACAGCCGTTGCAACCGGCGACCGTCGTGGTGTTCAACAGCAACGACCGCGAGTCGTCTGACCTGGCGAAGTTTTACGCGGAGAAACGTGGCATCGCGCGCGACCACCTCGTGCCGCTGGCGTGTTCGACGGATGAAGAAATCAGTCGCGACGACTACGACCGCACCATTGCGGGTCCCCTGCGCGAGCGATTCAAGGAGCGGAAGTGGTGGACAGTGCGGGAGGTGGCCGACGCGCGATCAACGGTCACGGCGAACTCGATCCGCTTCGTCGCGTTGATAAAAGGAATGCCGCTGAAGATTCGCGGGGCGGATGATTACCCGGGCGACAAGCGGACGGGCAGCCCCATCGGGAGCAGGAACGACGCGTCAGTCGATTCCGAGCTGGCGCTGCTGGCGCGTTTCTCGCCGGAGATTTCGGGGGCGAACACGAATCCATATTTTCAAAGTTATCGGCCGATCAACGAGATTCCCGACGCCGTCTTCATGCTGGTTTGTCGCCTGGACGCGCCGAGCGGCGCCACGGTCCGGCGGATGATCACTGATGCGATCGAGGCGGAGAAAAACGGCTTGTGGGGCAGGGCGTATGTCGACGGCGCGCATAACACCTCGGGCGGGCTGCAAATCGGCGACAAGTGGCTGGCGGAGATTTCTGATCAACTCCGCAAAGTAGGCGTGCCGGTCGTTTATGACGATGCGCCGGAGATTTTTGCTGACGGCTACCCGCTAGGCGATTGCGCTCTTTACTATGGCTGGTACACGAACACGGTGGCGGGCCCATTCGCGCACCCGGCGTTTCGTTTCAGGCCCGGAGCGGTAGCGGTGCACATCCAATCTTTCAGCGCGAGCACCTTGCGCGACCCGGGAGCGAATTGGGCCGGCCCGCTCGTGAC
>JACDCC010000104.1 GCA_013694595.1 Chthoniobacterales bacterium | reverse complement strand
TCTATTGCTGCAGCGCGTAAATTTCCACCAGCCCCGCACCTGTGGTCTCGCCGGCGCCGCGGAGAATTGCGGTATAGGCGGCTGGCTGCAGGGTCACCACGATCGCGGACTCCAGATCGTCGGACGGCGGTATCGTTGTCGCCCGGATCTCAACTTCCTGGTCGCTCTTCCAGTTGTCATTCGCCACGATCTGATTTCCGTCGCGGTCCACCAGCTGAAGGGTCGGGTTCTCGAGCTTGCCTGCGAACGGGAGCGATGGCCCGAGGCCTCGGATCAGCACCTTCTGCGACGCACTACCGAGAACGATGAAGCCGCCGATCATCGCGTTCGGATCGGTCTGCACCAGGCCTCGCGTCGAGATATTCGCGAGCTTCGAATTGGCGGCGCGATTGAGGTCATACGCTTCCACCAAGCCAATGCCGACAGTCTCGCCCACTCCTCGCATCACGGCGGTATAGCTGTCCGGCGTGAGCGTGGTGAGAATGGCTGACTCGCGGTCGTCGCTCGGCGCCACCGTACTGTCGATGATTTCCTGCCGGTTCGGCGCATCCTGCCAGTTGTCGTTCTCAGCGATGACTTCCTGTTTCGAGTTGATCAGCTGCAGGGTCGGATTCTCGAGCCGCCCCTCGAACGGCAGGGAGGATCCGATGGCTCGCACGATCGCTTTCTTGGGTTCGTTGCCGGTGATGATGATGCCGCGGATAAGAACGTTATCGCCGGTATCAGCGCGGACGCGTGTCGAGATAATTGGCTCGGGCGACGGATGATGCGGAAGAGACGGAGCGTGCACGCTATTTCTTTTGTGAATACTGCGCATTCTAATGGCCCGCTTCGGCATTCACGTTCCGGCCGGTCTTTAGCGGAAACGCAGGTTCGGAGTTGAACGACGTGACCGAACAATGAGACGTTGACTCAGCTTTCCTGTCATCGTGCAATCACGACGTGAATTCCTCGGTGGGCTGGGCGCCTTCGCGCTGGCGCCGCCGCTTTTCCTGGAGCGCACCGCACCTGAGCTGATCCTGTTCAACGCCCATATCATCACGATCGATGACCGGCGGCCGCGTGCGCAGGCGGTCGCGATCGCCGATGGACGCATCCTCGCCGTCGGCAGTAACGAGAAGGTCCGCGGCCTCGCGACCAGCGGGACAAAGAAGATCAACCTCGACGGCAAAACCGTCGTGCCCGGCTTCATCGACGCGCATACGCATCCCGCAGTCGCCGGTCGCATGCACCTGCGTCAGGTCGATTGCGATCTGCGTTCGATCGAGGCGATCCAGTCAGCCATTCGTGAGCGCGCGTCGATAACGCCGCCTGGCGACTGGGTGCTCGGCTTCAAATACGACGACACGAAAACAACGGACGGCCAGCCCCTGACGCGCGGCGACCTGGATGCCGCCGCACCGGACCATCCGGTGCTGATCTCCCACCGCGGCGGACACACTGCTTACGTGAACTCAGCAGCGCTGAAACTTGCGGGAGTGACCGAAGAAACCGCCGATCCCGCAGGTGGGCGCTTCGACCGCGATCCGGCGACCGGTAAACACAGCGGGCGCGTCAGCGAAAAGGCCACGGACGCGTTCGATAAGATCATCCCGGAGGTAAACAGCCGCGAAGATTACCGCGCCGGCGTGAAGCTCATCTCGCAGATGCTCTCGCGCGCCGGCATCACATCGGTGCACGATGCCTATGGCTCGCAGGATGATCTCCGCGCGTATCAGGACGCGCAGGTCGCT
Organism: Chthoniobacterales bacterium; assembly: GCA_013694595.1. Classification (GTDB taxonomy): domain Bacteria; phylum Verrucomicrobiota; class Verrucomicrobiia; order Chthoniobacterales; family UBA10450; genus JACCTI01. The sequence goes on along the minus strand of JACDCC010000104.1, from coordinate 934 downwards.
GGCGAGCTGTCGGTGCGCGTCTATTGCCTGATCGGATATGGTGCGATCGACCGCTTGATCGCTGCCGGTATTCGCACCGGATTCGGCGATGAATGGGTGCGCGTCGGTGCGCTGAAGATGACGTGCGACGGCTCCATCTCGGAGCGGACCGCGCGGTTGTCCCAGCCGTACGTCGGTCGGCCGGACGACTTCGGCATCGAAGTCATGGGCGAAGAAGAACTCTACGGGATCGCGCGCAAAGCTCACGACGCGGACTGGCAGATCGGCATCCACGCCAACGGCGACGTCGCGATCGACACCGTCCTGCGCGTCTGCGAGCGTCTGCAGCGTGACCGGCCGCGGCGCGATCCGCGCTTCCGCCTCGAGCATTGCACGATCATCAACGACTCGTTAGTCGAACGCATCCGCGCGCTCGGTGCGATTCCGACACCGTTCGGTTCCTACGTTTACTATCACGGTGAGAAGTTTCGCGAATACGGCGCCGAGCGGCTCCATCACATGTTCGCGCTGCGCAGCTTCCTCGATGCCGGTATCCGCGTGGCGCCCGGCTCTGATTATCCTCCTGGACCATTCGAGCCGATGATGGCGCTGCAGTCGGCCGTCACACGCACCGACATGAAAGGCAACGTCTGGGGCCCGCAGCAGCGCGTCACGGTGGAAGAAGCGCTCCGCACCCAAACCCTGCACGGCGCGTACGCTTCCTTCGAGGAAAACATCAAAGGTTCGCTCACGCGTGGAAAGCTCGCGGACCTCGTGGTGCTCGGCCGCGATCCATTGCGCGAAGACCCTTCCTCGCTCGTCAGCATTCCTGTTGAGCGGACGATGGTGGGCGGACGCTGGGTGTTCGAGGCGTAGCGACGAACTCCGTCATTCGATGCGCAAGCAATATCATTTTCGCCCATCCCAACGAGGGCTGCAGGCGTGGGACATGGAT
>JACDCC010000042.1 GCA_013694595.1 Chthoniobacterales bacterium | reverse complement strand
TGCAGCCGAGCAAAGGCCGCGACTTCCTGCCGCAGGAGGAAATGACCGCCGACGTCGCGCTCGTGACGGAGGCATTCTGGCGGAACCGATTGAACTCAGACCCGGCGGTGCTGGGCCACACCATCACGTTGAATGGCGTGCCAACCACCATCATCGGCGTCCTGCCGAAGCTGCCGCTCGCCTGGTTCGGGCCCAATTCGGAGGTGTTCACCGTCAAGCCGTTCGATTTTCCCGGCACGCCGAAGGATCGCCTGATGCGCGGCATGAGCTTCATGCGTGCGATCGGACGACTGAAACCCGGAGTCACCGTCGAGCAGGCGCAGGCCTCGATGAGCACCGTCGCGCAAGGCTATAAGCAGGCGCGGGCGGATGCCGCCGACAGCACCTGGGCCACAGTGCTGGTGCCGGTGCAGGAGGACGTGACGCAGGATTTGCGTGCGGCCTTCCTGACGCTGCTCTGCTCCGTCGCCGCCGTGCTGCTGATCGCGTGCAGCAACGTCGCCAACCTCCTGCTCGTCCGCTTCACCGGACGGCGACGTGAGATCGCGCTGCGCATGGCGCTCGGCGCCGCGCGCACCAGCATCGTGCGTTTGTTCGTGCTGGAGAGCACGATCGTCAGTGTCACCGCGGGCATTTTCGGCCTCGCCCTCGCGATGTGGACGGTTTCATTCGTGCCGAAACTCGTCGGCGACAATCTCCCGCTGCCGACCGACGTGACGCTGCATTGGCCGGTCCTCGCCTTCACGATGGGGCTCTCCGTTGTCACAGGTCTGCTGATGGGGCTCTATCCGGCGTGGCAAAGTTCGCGCACGGATCTCGTCGATGGTCTCAAGGAAGGCGGACGCGCGGTTGCTGGCAGTGCGGGCCAGCAGCGCTTCCGCCGCGGCCTCGTCGCCGCGCAAGTCGGGCTCTCCGTGGTGCTGCTCGCCGGCGCCGCGATGTTGATCTCCAGCTTCACGAAATTGAGCGGGCAGGCGACTGGCTTCAACGCGCGAGGCGTCTGGGCCGGCGCGATCGGAATGCCACCGGCGCAATATCCAGATCCCGGCGCGCGCGAGCGTTTCGTGGCGCGACTACTCGAGGAATTGAAAGCATCGCCCGGCGTCGAATCCGTTTCCGCGTCGGACAGTCTCCCGCTGACCGGCAATAATTCCTCCGGCCCGTACACGCACGCCGACGGCAACCCGCTGCCATTCAACGAGCGGCCACTCGGCCTCACCCGAAGTGTTTCGTCGGGATACTTCCGCACGATGGGCATTCCGCTGCTCGCCGGGCGCGATATCGACGAGCGGGACGCGCTCGGTAAGCCGGACGTGGTAGTCCTGAGCCGCTCCACCGCGAAGAAGCTATTCGGTGACGAGAGTCCGCTCGGTCGTCGGCTCCTCATGACCGGCCAGACCGGGCCAGACACGCCGATTGAGATCGTTGGCGTCGTCGGGGATGTGCGTTCGCAGGAGCTCGCGAAGCAGACGGAGATTGAATTTTACCGGCCGTGGGGGCAGCGCAGCATGCCGTTCGTGACGCTCGCGGTCCGCACCGCCACCAAACCCGAGGCGACCCTAGGGATCGTGCGCGCAGCCTTGAACCGCGTGGATAACACGCTGCCGATCATCCAGCCGAATACGATGGAAGCGATCATCGCCAGTTCGTTAGGCCAGCAGCGGCTCACGATGAGCCTGCTCGGCGGGTTTGCCATCATCGCGCTGGTCCTCGCCGTCGTCGGAATCTACGGCGCAGTCGCTTACACCGTCGAGCAGCGGACGGGAGAGATTGGCGTCCGCATGGCGCTTGGGGCGCAGGCTGCGGATGTGCTGCGATTGGTCGTTAGGCAAGGCATGGCACCGGTGATCATCGGCCTCGGGATCGGCCTCGCCGCCACCTTCGCGGTGGGGCGCCTACTCTCGACGCAGCTCTACCAGATCTCGCCCTACAACCCGCTCCTGCTCAGCCTCACGGCTGTCACCCTTGCGGTCGTGGCGATGATCGCCTGCCTCATTCCGGCGCGGCGCGCCACGCTCGTGAACCCGATCTCGGCGCTCCGCGCGGACTAAGCCATTCCGACTCCCACCGTTCCACATTCATGATCCAGGACCTGAAATTCGCCATCCGTCAGCTGGTAAAAGCACCAGCCTTCACCATCGCCGCGGTCACCGTCCTCGCCCTCGGCATTGGCGCGAACAGCGCCGTCTTCAGCCTCGTGAACGCGATGCTGTTTCAGCCGAAGCCCTTTGCGGAGCCGGAGCAGGTGGTGCAGCTCTACTCACAGGACAAGAAGAACCCGAAGAGCTTCCGGCTGTTCTCGTATCCGACTTTTCAGGACATCCGCCAGCAGAACACCGTGCTCACCGACGTGATGGCGCACGGCGCCGCGATCGTCGGCGTCGGGGAAAAGGGGAACACGCGTCGCACCATCGCGAGTGTCGTCAGCTGGAACTACTTCTCGGTGTTAGGTGTCGCACCGGTGCACGGCCGCGCGTTCCTGCCGGAAGAGGAGACGCTCGGCAAACCCGCGCATGTCGTCATCGTCAGCGACGGCTACTGGAGAAAGCAGGGGCGCGATGCTGCCGTCGTTGGCTCTGAGCTCCTGATCAACGGCCGCCCGTTCACGGTCGTAGGGATCATGCCGGAAGGCTTTACCGGCACGTCGCACATCATCGGCCCTGAGGTGTGGTTGCCCTTGAGCGTCCACGACGACGTGAGGAACGACTTCCAGCGTTCGGGAGCACGAGTGCCCCTCAGCGAGCGCGGCGGTCAGGGGCGCCTCACCGTGGTCGGCCGACTGAAGCCTGGCCTCACGGCGGCGGCGGCGGATCCGCAGTTAAAGACGTTGGCTGCCAACCTGGAGCAGGCTTATCCGGTGGAGCAGAAGGACCAGACGTTCATGGCAGCGCCGCTGCCGCGGTTCGCCGGGAACGATCCCCAGGGCGACAAGGAACTCAACACAACCGGAGCGCTCCTGCTCGGAATGGCGGCGCTGGTGTTGCTCGTAGCCTGTCTGAACCTCGCGAACATGCTGCTCGCGCGCGGCGCTGCACGGCGTAAGGAGATCGCGGTGCGGCTCGCGGTGGGTGCACGGCGCGGCCGCATTGTCCGGCAATTATTGACCGAGGGGTTCGTTCTCGCATTGCTCGGCGGCGGGTTCGGTGTCCTCCTTGCTCTGTGGTCCTCGGACCTTCTGGTCGCCTGGCTCGGCAGGATGGTGCCGGTGGATATCGTGGTGATGACGGGCCCGAGTGCGGCGTTGCTCGCTGCCACGTTTGGGTTCTGTCTGCTCGCCACGCTCTTCTTCGGCCTCGGTCCTGCACTGAAGCTCTCCCGCGCAACCGCGCTTGACGACCTGAAGGAGCACGCGGGTGAGGACGTGTCGCGCCGGCGCTGGAAATTCCTGCCGCGCAACCCGCTGGTCGTGGTGCAGATCGGGTTCTCGCTCGCGCTCATCACCACGGCGGCGTTGTTCATTCGCGGCGCGCGGACGGCGGCGAACATCGACACGGGGCTTAACACCGAGCGTCTATTCCTCGTGGAGGTGGATGCGAGTCTGCGCGGCTACGACCGAGCGCACACGCAGCAGCTCTATCGCACGCTCGGCGAGAAGTTGGCGGCGGTGCCGGGTGTGGAGAACGCCAGCATCGCGGCCACCGTTCCGTTCGGGATGTTCGGGTCCGGCAAGCGCGTGCAGCGTGCGGGTTCGCCGCCTCCGGCGGACGGGGAGTCCTCGACGGCAGCCGAGGACGTCGGCTTCTCCGGGTACCGCAGCGTCGGAGCGGATTATTTCAAGACCACTGGCCTGCCGCTTCTGCGTGGTCGCACCTTTACCGCCGCCGAGGCGACACAACCCGGTGGGCCCGCGGTCGCAATCATCGACGACAAGCTGGCGCAGAAGCTCTGGCCGGAAGGCGACGCGCTCGGACAACGGGTGCAGTTCGCCGCCGAGCGCGCAGCGACGGCCGACAGCGGCGAGCGTAGCGGAGCAGGGAAGTCCGACGAAGCAGACGGTCAGATTCGCCCCGGAGAGAGCATCGAAGTCGTCGGCGTCGTGCGGCGCACGCGCAACGCGTTCATCGGCGGGGAGCTTGGTAATGATATCTATGTGCCGTTCAGCCGCGGCTTCCAGAGCAACGTCTATTTCCTGGCGAAGTTCTCATCCCTGCCGGAGGGGAGTGAAGCGAGCGCAGCCGATCTGCTGCGGCGCAGCGTCATGTCAGTCGACGCGGAGTTGCCGATCATCGGCATCAAGACGTTCCAGCAGCACCTCGATGGCAATTTGCAGCTCTGGGCGATCAACGCTGCCGCGGCGTTGTTCTCGGCCTTTGGCATGCTCGCGCTGGGTCTGGCGGTCGTTGGCCTATATGGCGTGAGGGCGTATTCCGTTGCGCGCCGCACGCGTGAGATCGGAATTCGCATGGCATTAGGCGCCCGGCGTTCCGCCGTGCAGAACATGATCCTGCGCGAAGGAGCCGCGATGCTCGCAGCGGGCCTGGTGCTTGGGCTGCTGCTCGCATCCGTGACGGGCAAATTGCTGAGCAGCATGCTCTATGAAGTAAGCGCGTTGGATCCAGTCGCGTTCACCGTTGCACCGCTCGTTCTTCTCGCAGTGGGCCTTCTCGCCACGTGGCTGCCGGCCCGGCGCGCCACTCGCATCAGTCCAACGGTCGCGCTTCGGACGGAGTGATGATCGAGATAGCATGATCCAAGACTTCAAATTCGCTCTCCGGCAGCTCATCAAAGCGCCGGGCTTTTCCATCGCAGCCGTTGTGGTTCTGGCGCTCGGGATTGGCGCGAACAGCGCCGTGTTCAGCCTTGTGCAAACGTTGCTCTTCCAGCCGCCCGGCTACGCGAGTCCGTCGGAGGTTCTGCAGCTCTTTTCGCAGGACAAGAAGAACCCCACAACCTTCCGTTCCTTTTCGTACCCGACGTATCAGGATATCCGGCAGCAGAACACCGTCTTCACTGACGTGATGGCTTACACGCTCGCTATGGTCGGGATCGGTGAGAAGAGCGACACGCGCCGCGTTTACGCGAGCGTGGTCAGCTCGAATTACTTCTCCGTGATGGGAGTCGCGCCTGTTCGCGGGCGTGCCTTTCTGCCCGAAGAAGAGACACCGGGCCGGAATGTGCCGGTCGCGATTGTCAGCCACGGATACTGGAAACGGCACGGCGGGCAGCCTTCGCTGCTTGGGTCGGACATGATCATCAACGGCCAGCGGTTCTCCGTTGTCGGAATCATGCCGGAAGGATTCACCGGCACGATGCACATCTTCGGATCCGAAGTCTGGCTGCCGCTGAGCGCACATGACCTGGTGGCGAATCAATTTCACACCGACGGCAGCAACTCGTTAGGCGATCGCGCTGGTAGACATTTGATGCTGGTGGGCCGTCTGAAACCAGGCGCCACACCGGCCGCCGCGACACCGGCGCTCACGCAGCTCGCCGCGAGCCTCGAACAGGCGTTCCCGATCGAGCAGAAGGATCAGACGTTTGTAGCCGGTCCACTGCCGCGATTCGATACCAGTGCCCGCCCATCTGACGACGACGCGGAGTTGGCGGCGTTCGGCACGTTGCTCATCGGAATGGCGGCCGTGGTGCTCGTCGTCGCCTGCCTGAACCTTGCCGCGATGCTGCTCGCGCGCGGCGCCGCTCGCCGGAAAGAAATTGCGATTCGCATGGCGGTGGGCGCAAGCCGTGCCCGCATCATCCGCCAGCTGGTGACTGAAGGGCTGCTGCTCGCGATGCTAGGCGGCGCTGCGGGCATGCTGCTGGGCATGTGGTCGTCGGATTTGTTGATTGCGTCGCTCGGCCCGTTGCTGCCGTTCGATATCGCGTGGAGCAGCGGACCCGACGGTTCGACTCTCGCCGCCACTTTCGGCTTCTGCCTTCTGGCGACCTTGGCGTTCGCATTCGGGCCCGCGCTGAAACTCTCGCGCGCTGCATCGCTCGGGCACCTGAAGGATAATGCCGGTGAAGACGTGGTCCTTCGCCGCTGGAAATTTTTGCCCCGCAACCCGCTGGTTGCAGTGCAGATCGGTTGTTCGCTCGCGCTGCTCACAGCGGCGTTTCTGTTCATCCGCGGCGCGGGCAAAGCGGCGTCCGTGGAGACGGGGCTGCAACCGGGTGATAGTTTTCTCGTCGAGCTGGACACGAGTTTGTCTGGCTATGATCGACCGCGCGCGCGACAGCTTTATGGCGCGATCGAGCAGCGGCTGGCGGCCCTCCCCGGCGTGGAGCGCGCGAGCATCTCGGCCACGGTGCCATTCGGCATGGTCAAACTGCCGAAGAGAGTGCAGCGCGCCGGCACTGCGCCAGCGCCAGATGCAAACGGAGCCGATGCGCAAAGCCCGCGCGTCCTTTTCAACAGCATAGGCGCTGACTATCTCGCGACCGCCGGTCTTCCGCTCCTGCGCGGCCGCGGTTTCACGGCAGCCGAGGCGACGCAAGCGGCTGGTCCGCCTGTTGCCATGATCGATGAAGTGCTCGCGAAGAAGCTCTGGCCTGAGGGCGACGCACTCGGCCAGCACATCGAGTTCGCTGGCGATAAGACGGTGGGAGTGAAGCCCGACAGCGGCGACATCAATCCCGGGGAAGGCATCGAGATTGTCGGCATCGTGCCGGCGGTCCGGAGTGGTGTCTTCGAGAAGCAGCCCGCCGGCGCGATCTACGTGCCCTTCGCGCGTGGTTTCCAAAACAACGCGTTCTTCTATGTGCGGTTCAAGCCGCGCGCGCACGGCAGCGACGCGGCGACCGCAGACCT
>JACDCC010000031.1 GCA_013694595.1 Chthoniobacterales bacterium | reverse complement strand
GCTTACTTGCGCGCGCTTTCCCGCCTTTGAGTCCGCCGAGACGACCCAACGCCACTGCTGCTGGATTTTTCTCAGGTGCAGGTGCTCCATTGGTGGTTTGCTTTACGATTCGAGCTGCAAGTTGATTGATGTCACGGGTCGGCATGTGTCAAAACATGCTTGAGCGCACAGGTATTCGCAACGGCTCATTTCATTTAAGCTGGAACTGTACCACTACCCGCAGGAGCCCTGCGTTGACACTTCTGGCGCGCGCCGATTAGCTTGGCGCGACTTCCCGGCCTGCACCCCATCGCCATCTCATGCCCATCAAAACTACGTCTTCGAAAGCGGCCTCTCGCAAAAACGCACCGGCGAAATCAGCCACGCGACGCCCGTCGAAATCCGCCGCAAAAAGCAAGGCACCGAAGTACGTCTACAACTGGGGCAACAACCAAGCCGACGGCGACGGCTCAATGAAGCCGCTGCTCGGCGGCAAAGGCGCGAACCTTGCCGAGATGACGCGCATCGGCCTGCCGGTTCCTCCCGGGTTCACCATCACGACGGAGGTGTGCACCTACTACTACGCACACAAGAAGCAGTATCCGCCGACGCTGCAGACCGAGATGGAGAAAGGGCTCGCGAACATGGAACCCATCATGGGCACCAAGTTCGGCGACACCACCAAGATGCCGCTGCTCGTCGCAGTGCGCTCCGGCGCGCGTGATTCGATGCCGGGGATGATGGACACGATCCTGAATCTTGGTCTCAATGACGATTCCGTGCAGGCGCTCGTGAGTGCCACGAAGAACGAGCGCTTCGCGTGGGATTGCTACCGTCGCTTCATCCAGATGTACGGCGACGTCGTGATGGGCGTGCAGAAGCGCGAAGGCGAAGATCACGATCCGTTCGAATCCGTCCTCGAGCACTACAAAGACGAGAAGTACGGCCAGCACGATATCGACGATTCGAAGCTCGACGCCTCCGATTACCAGGAGCTGGTGGTCCGGTTTAAGCGGCTCGTGAAAGAGCGCACGGGCAAGGCTTTCCCGAACGATCCCTGGGATCAGCTGCGCGGCGCTGCGGGAGCGGTTTTCGGCTCCTGGATGAACGACCGCGCAATCGTTTACCGCCGGAAATACAACATCCCGCAGGAATGGGGCACGGCGGTGAACGTGCAGGCGATGGTCTACGGTAACACCGGCGAGAGCTCAGGCTCCGGTGTCGCATTCACCCGCAATCCGGCGAACGGCGTGAACGAATTCTACGGCGAGTTTCTGATCAACGCGCAGGGCGAGGATGTTGTCGCCGGCGTCCGCACACCGCAGCCGGTGCTGGAGTTGAAGAAGCTGATGCCAGAGGCGTACGCGGAGTTGCTCAAGGTGCGCGCCCGGCTCGAGAAGCATTTCAAAGACGTGCAGGACGTGGAGTTCACGATCCAGGACCGCAAGCTCTTCATGCTGCAGACGCGCAACGGCAAGCGGACCGCGGCCGCTGCGCTCAAGTTCTCGATGGACATGTTCAAGGAGAAGCTCATCGACTGGAAAACGGCGGTGATGCGCAATCCCGCCGACCAGCTCGATCAGCTGCTCGCGCCGATCTTCGACGTTGCGGAGGTGAAGAATGCGACTGCGATCGCGACCGGATTGCCCGCAGGGCCTGGTGCCGCTTCCGGCAAAATTTACCTGAACGCCGATCGCGCCGCCGCCGCCGCGGAGAAGGGCGAAAAGGTGCTGCTGGTGCGAAACGAAACCAGCCCGGAAGACTTACGGGGAATGATCGCGGCGGAAGGAATTCTGACCGCCAGGGGCGGTGTCTCGTCACACGCCGCGCTGGTGGCGCGGCAGATGGGCAAGGTTTGCATCTGCGGCGCGTCGGCCTTGCAGATCGACTACGCGAAGAAGACGGTCCGCGCCGGGAAGCAGACGTTCAAGGAGGGTGATTACCTTTCGATCGACGGCACCGCCGGCACCGTCTACGCCGGACAGATTGCGACCGCGCCGAGCGAGATCATCACGGGCACGTTGCACGGCGACAAAACGGCGCAGAAAACCGAGAAGTTCAAAGCTTTCAACCAGCTCATGAAGTGGTGCTCGCAGCTGGCGCGCCTCGATGTCCGCTGCAACGCGGATAATCCAGAGCAGACCGAAAACGCGCTCGCCTTCGGCGCGGTCGGAATCGGTCTCACCCGCACCGAGCACATGTTCTTTGAGGGCAACCGCATCGATTCGATGCGCGAGATGATCTTGGCGGACAACCTGGAGGATCGGAAGAAGGCGCTCGCGAAGCTACTGCCTTATCAGCGGGAAGATTTCACCGGCATCTTCAAGGCGTTGCGAGGCTTCCCTGCGACGATCCGATTCCTCGATCCGCCGCTGCACGAATTTCTGCCGCACACGAAAGAGCAGCAGATGGATCTGGCTAAGACGCTCGGCATCAAAGTCGAGTTCATCCAGCAGCGCGTGGCGCAGCTGCACGAGTTCAATCCGATGCTCGGGCATCGCGGTTGCCGCCTCGGCATTGCCTATCCGGAGATCACCGAAATGCAGGCGCGCGCGGTTTTCGAAGCGGCCGCAGATGTCGCCCAGCAGCGCATCAAGGTGAAGCCCGAGATCATGATCCCGCTGGCCGGCTTCAAAAAGGAATTTGACCTTCAGGCCGAGATCGTTCACCGCGTCGCACGCGAAGTCATGGCGGAGAAAAAGGTGAAACTCGACTATCTGGTTGGCACGATGATCGAAGTGCCGCGCGGCGCCTTAACCGCAGACGAGATCGCGCAGACGGCCGAGTTCTTCAGTTTCGGCACGAACGACCTCACCCAGATGGCCCTCGGGATCAGCCGCGACGACATGGGTAGCTTCCTGATGCCGTACGTCGAGAACGAAATCTTTAAAAAGAACCCGTTCGCCACGTTGGACCAGACCGGCGTCGGCCAGCTCATGAAGATCGCGGTCGACAAAGGCCGCAGCAGCCGACCGAAGATCAAGCTCGGCATCTGCGGCGAACATGGCGGCGATCCTGACAGCGTGAAGTTCTGCCACACGCTCGGTCTGGACTACGTCAGCTGCAGCCCGTTCCGTGTGCCGATCGCGCGATTAGCGGCAGCGCAAGCGGCAGTCGCCGAAGGCCGGAGTTAGAGCGTGTCATGCACTCTGCGGGCGGTCTCAACGGGGTGCGCGGGTTGTAGCCGGGGGCGTTGACCCCGGAGGCGCACGCGTGTCGCTTCGGCGATGCCCCTTCCCGGCCGGGGTCACCGCCTCGGCTACAACCGCTCTCAGCACGCGCGGGAGAATGGAG
>JACDCC010000410.1 GCA_013694595.1 Chthoniobacterales bacterium | reverse complement strand
GCGCTGCAAGGTGTCCGAATTACTTCAAGATTGCCGACGCGGTAGTGCACGGTGTGGATGGCGAAAAGCGGCCGTATCACCTCGAGAGCAAATAAGCGCCCGAACCTCACCAGCTTCGCGCCGACAGAATGTGTCGGCGCGCGGCGGGACGCGCGCATTAGCGCGGACGAGTTTCCGGTCGAATCACCTCTACGTGCAGCAGTGCTCGCCGAGTTGAATCGGCGGGCAGGGCACAGATCCATAGCTGCAGAAGACGCAGCAGTCGCCCGGCTGCGGCTTAAGCCGGGCGTTGCAGCTGACGCAATCGTAGAAGAAGAGGCAGGCATTTGTTGGCATGGTCTCTTCGTCGCGATGGCCACACGCAGGGCATGTGATCACGGATAGCAGCACGGGCTCTGCTCGGGCGCGCTCACGGCTGCAGAACCAGTTCCATACGCTCGCAATGAGAATCGCGGCCAGGCCGGCGTAGAGTAGCTCGGTTCTCCAGTTCCAGTAGAACGAATACGCCAGCGCCAAGCCACCGAGAAGCCCGGCTGCGAGAGGACCGAGCTGTCGATGTTTGCGATAGCTCAGCGCCAGACCGGCGACGGCGAGCAGCGCAAAACCTTGAAACAAATAGAGCACTGTCGTTGCAAATCTGCCGAGCAGGCCAACCCCCAGCGTCGCACCGATCGCGGCAAACAACGGGAAGCAACAAGGCGCCGCCACTGCTGCGAGCAATGCTCCGACCGAACCAATTCGGTCCAGAGAATGAATGACGCTCTTCACTGCGTTCCGTTGCTCGACTCAATCAAATCGCAGAACTCAGCCGCGCATTTCCTCCGCGCAGGAAGCTTCTTCCAACGCCTCACGTTTGCTGCGAGCAAGTCGCGAAACTGCTGGAGGTCCCGCAGCTTGGTTTCCGTATCGGCTAATGTCGCCTCTGCGATCGCCAGCACGGAACGGCAGGTGGTGCTCCCTTGCCCTCGCAGGGTCAAAATGCGCCGCACTTCATCGAGCGTGAAGCCGAGCGACTGCGCCTTTTTGATGAAGCGCAGCCGTTTCAGCGCGGCTTCGTCATACGCGCGGTAGCCGTTAGCCGCGCGCTCCGGCCTGGGGAGCAGGCCATTGCGCTCGTAAAAGCGGACTGAGTCCGGCTTCACACCCGCGAGCCGTGCCAGCTGCCCAATCAGCAGCTTGTCGCTCATGCCGCCGACTGTGCGAGGAGCGCTGCTTGCGCGCGATTGATCCGCCCCTCGAAGACGATCTCCCCGTCAACAACGACCGTCGGCATGGTGCGGACGCCGTATTGCAGCGCTTCCGCGCAACGATTGTTATCCGTGCAACGCCGCTCAATCACTTCGCAGCCGCAGGCTGATACCGACTCCTGGACGAGCGTCAGCGTGTCGTCACAAAGGGGACATCCCGCGGTGAACACTTCGATTTTTCGTTTCGTCATAAAGTTGCGAACGTTATTCCTTCGTCGTGCAGCAGCACTTCTCGAGCACTTTGCCGGTGTGCTTGCAGACGAGCTTGCCGTCTTTCTGCTCGCAGCAGCATTCTTTCATCTCTTTGCCGGTGAGTCCGCAGACGAGGGTTGGTGAGTCAGCGGCGAAGGCAGCCGATGCGAGGACGACGGTGAATGCAGTCATGAGTTTGATCAGGATGTTCGTTTTCATACCCGACTCTAAACCCCGGACCCAAGTCCGGGGTCAAACGGAGTTTTTGTAACCGAAAACGGCAGGAGCTTTCCCGCGCTAATCGTTTTTTACCGCCTCGAAGTTTTTGACGAGCATGTAATTGTGCCCGCCGTACTGCGTCATGGTGCCGCGCGCGGTAATTGAGTAATTTCCTCCGGCGCATTCACCGGTCAGCTTCTCGATTTCCGCGCGCTGCTCGCTCGGGAGGAGGAACACGATCCCGGGCTCCTCGGCGGTCTGCAGGACGGTGTTGCAGCGGCTCCCGCCTTCGCGCCAGTAACAGAAGCCGCACATCGCGTTGCCGGTGACCTGCGCATCATCGGCCGCCGCTAGGAGCGCGCCGCGTTGCGGAAGCGGCGGCACTTTGTTCTTCGTCTGTTCCGCGACCGCTTTCTCCGCTGCGATGCGCTGCCGCGCGTTTGCGCGATGTCGATCGAACGCCAGGCCGGCCACAATCAGCGCTACGAATACGAGGAGGAGGATGGTGGCGCGTTTGCTCATGACGACGGCGCTACGTTTATCATCGCGACTGATGCTGGTCGAGCTTACGTTCAGCACCGATGTCCGAGGCGGCCGATTTCGAACAGATGAGCTGCCCTGTTCCGATGGGCAACTACGAGCATGTCCTGCTTGGGCATGGGAGTGGCGGGAAGCTGAGCGCGGATTTGATTCAGCGGTTGTTCCTGCCGGCGTTCGGGAATGAAACTCTCGCGCGGCTGGAAGATCAGGCGACGTTGCACTTGGATGGCTCGAGCGGCCCGCGGATCGCGTTTACGACTGACTCGTACGTCGTGCGCCCTCTGTTTTTTCCGGGCGGCGATATTGGGAAGCTGGCGGTGCACGGTACGATCAACGATCTGGCTGTCGGCGGCGCAAAGCCGTTGTGTTTGTCTGCGGCGTTCATCCTCGAGGAAGGGCTTCCGATGGAGACGTTGCGGCGAATCGCGGCTTCAATGCAGAGCGCCTGCCAGGAAGCGGGCGTTCAGCTCGTGACCGGCGATACCAAGGTGGTCGATCGCGGCAAAGGCGATCAAGTCTTCATCAATACATCGGGGATCGGCCTCGTGCCGGAAGAGCGCAATCTCTCGATTCGCAATGCGCAGCCGGGCGATAAGATCATCGTTTCGGGGACGATCGGCGATCACGGTATCGCGATCATGTCGGTGCGCGAAGGGATCGAATTCGAGACGGTTTTGGAGAGCGATACTGCTCCGCTCGCTGGCCTAACGAATGCAATGCTGGAAGCCTGCCCTACGATTCGATGCATGCGTG
>JACDCC010000399.1 GCA_013694595.1 Chthoniobacterales bacterium | reverse complement strand
GCGTTACTCCTCGACCGGTTCGTCCGCGTCGGTGTCGGCTTTCAGGTCGATGCGCTCCCCGCTCTTCGCGATCTCCACCGCCATCGTAGTGTAGGTCCAGCGGCCGGCAGACTTGCTCGCGACCACGAAGATCTTGCCCTTCCCCTTCGGACCCGAGATCGGGATTGAGAGATCCGCATTGCCTGAGGCATCCGTCACATTGGTGTTACCGGAGAGAAACATCCCTTCCTTAACCGGAGTGCCGAGCGCCTCTGTCACGGCCGGGTGTGCTTTCGCGGTGGCCACGGCTGTCTGGTAGACGTCGGTGGACTTCATCGCGCCGAACACCACCGCCACGATCAGAGCGACGAAAGCGAGAACCATGGAGATTAGCGCCAAACAGCCGGTCGGCACGAACCATTTCCAGTTCCGCGCCCACCAGCCCGGCCGCGCGGCGGTACCGGTCTGCGGAGAGATCGGATCCATCGAACTGCTCGCGGTGCGGACGAGTGAGAGACGTTATTTCGCGACGAGGAAGGATTGCGAACCGACGCACTGCCACTGGCCGTTCCGCTCCGCCCATGTGTCGGTCCAGCGGTAGGTGTAGTTGAACGGTTTGCCGTCTTTGTCTTTCCCGGCCTGTTTCGTGGTACCGACAATAACGGCAGCGCTTCCGTGCACACGCACCGTCATAGCGGAGTTCACTGCGGAGTCGTACGTGTTCTTATCGCGCTTCATCCCGGCGATCAACGCGGCTTTGTTTACGACGGTGCCGGTCGAGTCGACACCGATGTAGTTATCGGCGACCAGCGTCTGCGGAACCGACGTATCGTGGCTTGCAATCGCGGCCGCCCAGCGGTTTTCCGAATCTTTGATGACAATGGCGACGTTCGTCTTCGCAGCGGGAGCTGCCGTTGGCTTCGGTGACGACGCTGATGCCGGCGTGGGTGTCGGCGATGCTTTCTTGCTCGGCGAGGCCGCTTTCGCTGGCGAGCTCATGCGCGGAGCTGCCGGCGACGGAAAGGGCGTCGGGCTGATGAGCGGCGTGCCGGGTCTCGGGAAACTGGAGCTCGGCCGCTCAGATGGAACGCTCACGGAAGGCTCTGTCCGGCTGGGAGGATCGGTGGCTCGGAGACCCAGGTCCTGCGCCGAGGGCGCTTCCTCTTCCTCCTGGGCGCCGACGAACGGACAAAAAGCCAACGTCACGAACATGACAGCCAGGGAGGTTCTCTTCATTGTTTCAAAGGGATCGAAGCTTCGTAGTGGAAGGTGGTGAATGCCTCCGCGCCATCACCGCGTCGGTGCGCAGGAGCGACCGTAGGCAGTCACCAGAAAGGCGGCAAGAGAGATTTGCGACGCTGCGCCGCCACCGCCAAGGTCATCGGCGCTCCTCCAGATCCCGCCTCGCTCGCTACGAATCCGGCGGCTGCGCGTGGTCGCGGAGCGGTCCGCGAAATCGACGCATCCGGAGATGCTGTTGATGCTGTTCGCGCAGCTGCTGCAGTTTCGCTTGCTGCTCCGGCGTGAGGTGCGGGCTCATCTCGTGGCCCGCTTCTTCCATCGTGTCTCGGACGCGGCTCGCCGTTTCCCTGCGAATCGTCTGCAAGCTCGCGGTGGCCGCTTCGATGATTGGTCCCACCTTTTCCGCCTGCTCGGGCGTGAGCTCCAGTTCTTCGCGCAAATGCTTTCGCATCCGTTCCGCCGCCGCACCATGATGCGCCGACATCACCATGATGTGCTTTTTGCGATGCTTCTTCATGTAGCGCGCGCCGACAAAGCTGCCGGTCATCGCGCCGGCCGCGAACACCAGCACGAAGGCGAACGCCAGCGTCCACTTCAGGCGCCTGTTCATGGTGCGAGCTCCGGCACTTCAGTTTGGATCGCGTTATCCGCGATCGCATAGGCCTCGCTCAACGGCGTCTCATCCGCGTCGTCGCCTGCGCCGCTAAACTGCTGAAATGCGCCTGCGCTCGCGACGGCCAGGATCGCGAAGGCGGCGGCGCCGATTCGCCGCACGAATCGGAGCGCGTCCAGGTGGCCGTTCGGCAGAACGCTGCCGCTCGCGCGAGCAAGCGCGACGACGCGGGTGTCGAAGCCAAACGGCATCTCGGCCGCCGCGTTGTCTCGGCCTCCGTCCGCGGCGGAACGCAATAGGCGATGGAGATCGGTATCGTCTTTCCTCATCGTTGCTCCTGCGCGGAAATCGCCGCGAGTTGCCTTTTCATCTTCTGACGCGCGCGGAAGGCCCGCACCTTCACGCGCGCTGCGCTCCAGCCGGTCAGCTCCTGGACCTCGGCGACGGAGCGCTGCTGCAGGTGGAGAAGATCAATCACGAGACGCTCGGCCGGTTGGAGAACTTCCAGAAGATGCTCGACGAGATCGCGCGCCGCAAAGCGGTGATCGGCGGCCAGATCGGCGCTGGTCGCCGCCATATCGCGCACCACCGCCGCCTGCTCTTCGCTCAGATCGGCTTCCCGCAGTTCAGGACGCGCTTTCTCCCACTGGATCTGGTTGATGCAGGTGTTGATCGCTATCCGCGAGACCCAGTGTTCCAGCGGCACGGCGCCCGAAAACTGCGGCAGCTTCTGGAGTATCTTGATAAAAATCATCTGCGAAAGATCCTCTTCAGTGCTCCGCGGGGGTCGATGGGCGCGCACCAGTTTCGCGACGAGCGGATAGAGCCGGCGCACGAGTTCACGCGCCGCGTCGTCGTCGTGCCGCATGGCAGCAGCCACCAGTTCGGGCGGAACGC
>JACDCC010000383.1 GCA_013694595.1 Chthoniobacterales bacterium | reverse complement strand
CCCCTTCTTGTAGTCGAACGCGTTCGCGGCAAGCGCGGGAATGCCGGTGCGCCGTACGCTCAACCGAAAAGATCTTTGATCATGTAGACACGTTGAAGCTGCAATCTCCGATGACCCTTTCTGCCGGAATATCGGCCGCTGAGTTCCGGTTCGCCCGCCGCCGAAGTGCCGTGATTCATAACCCTTCACGCGGTGTGGTCCTGCGCACCCAGACATCTATGTTGATCGATGGAGTCAACGTAGTTCTGCTGCGCGTAGGTCATCGAGCAGGTCACGCGGCGTTTTTTGTTGGCCGATGTCACGCGCGATAAGGCGCTGAGGCCGCTGTGTGATATGCTGCAGACAGGGCCGGATCGCCTCGGGAGCGGGGTGGACGAGGTAGAACTTTTGGTAGAACTTTCGGCGTTTTGCCGCGAACAAACCGCGTAAGCGCCTCACAATCAACCGTCCCCGTAGTTCAACGGATGGAACAAGGGTTTCTATCCGCCGCTGCCTAACGAGCTCTTTTCCCTCGTAATACGACACACTCGGACATCGACAAACGGGGGTGGATGGTAGAACTTTTCCGATGACTTCTGTTCACCAAAACCCGCGCTCCATACTGGATGGCAAAGTTCCGCGACCATGACGGCCGCATCGTCACCCGAACGACGAAACAGCGGAAACGCCCCGCGGCGCAGCTGATCGCGAACGAATGGGAGCACGCCAGGAAAGCGGCCCGTGCGGGCGAGCTCACCCGAGCTGTCATCCAGAACACGATGAGCTGGATGATGGAGCGGACGATCGGCGAATCGCTCGACCGGCGTCCGATCAGGCAGTATCTCGCTGACTGGCTCAAAGCAGGTGAGCGCTCGCGCGGGACGGTTGCGCGCTACGAGCCTGTTCTCGACGGATTCGTCGAGTTCATTGGGAAACGGCGCGCGGCTGCCAATGTCGCGAGCGTGACGACCACCGAGATCGAGCGGTTCCGAGATCAGCAAATCGCAGAGGGGAAGACGCCAAGCACTGCCAACCTGGCGGTGAAGGTGCTGCGTGCGGCGTTTGGCGCGGCTCGGAGGCTGGGAGTGGCGCTCACCAATCCCGCGGACGGCGTTGAGCTGCTCAACGAGTCTGAAAGCGAGGAGCGCATTCCCTTCACCGCCGAACAGTCACGGCAACTTCTGCAGCACGCGGACGACGAGTGGCGCGGCATGATCCTCTTCGGCTATCACACGGCTATGCGAATAGGCGACGCGGCACGGCTGACGTGGAAAAACATCGATCTGGTGGAGCAGACCGTGTCGTTCCGCGATGCGAAGACGAGCCGTCGCAAGAAGAAATCGAAGAAGATCACGACGATCTGTCTCCACGAAGATGTCGTCGATTACCTCGAGAAGCTCCCGGCAGTGGACGTAGCAGACGCTCCGCTGTTCCCATCCCTAGCGACCAAGAGCACCGGCAGCCACGCAGGGCTGTCAAAGGAGTTCAACCGGCTGATGAGCAAAGCGGGCATCAGGGCACCGGTTGGCCCGGAGAAGCAGGTAAAGGCAGGCGGTTCAAGGCGCTCGGGTTTCACAGCTTCCGTCACACGCTCATCAGCAATCTGGCAAATGCTGACGTGCCGGCCGAGGTTCGGAAGGAGATTGCCGGTCACACCAGCGACGACGTCCACCGACGGTATGTCCACCTCGATTTGAGGCCGCAACGTAATGCGGTGGCGATGATGCGCCGCTGAGCGACATGCTGTAGCCGTTGCCCTGTGGGCAACGCGAGTCTGCGTGCCGAGTGCAGAAAACCTCTTTGCGACGCTCACTCCCGCGCTTCGCACAGCGAAGCGGCTACATTAGCTGCCCGACCCGACGTATTCCGCCGAGTAGGTGTCGAACTTCGCGGTCGAGCCCACCGGCGGCGGGCTCTTCACGTCGTAGACGTTGTTGCCCACGACCTGCTCCGATTGCGTGTCCCAGATCATCACGCTCTTCTTCGCCCCGGGCGAGGTCTTCTCGTTCTTCTCCGTGTCGACCGCGATGTAGCGCCTTTTGCGCGCTTTCATTTCTGCTTTTCGCTTGGCTGACATCTCGGCGTAGGCGCGTTGCGCGCGCTCTTCCGCGATCCGGTGCTGGCGTTCCGTCGCCTGGTGCTTCGCGATGATGTAAGTGACGGCCGCGACCACTGCACCGGTGGCGGCGCCGATCGCGATCGATTCGCCCGTGCTGGCTCCGGAGGCGCGCGCGATGCCGCCGGCCGTCGCGCCACCGGCGGCGCCGAAGACGCCGGCGTTTTGCAAGGGAGCGAGATCTGCACAGCCGGTCCCGAAGATTGACAGGACCGCCACGAGTGAGGAGGATTTGAGCAGCGGTAGTTTCATGACGCGTCGAGTCTTAATTGCATCTTCGCGGGTGACAAGCCTATAATTTGAGCCGGCGTCGCCCTGCCTGGCGGCTACTCCGACTCGAATTTCACCTGATGCTGCCGGCACCATTCCTGGGCCGGCCGGTTTCCCGCCTCGGCCGCCCGCCGATACCACTCGGTCGCCTCGCTCGGGCTCGCCTCGAGACCGGTGCCGAGCTCAAAGCAGCGCGCGTAGAGAAACATGCAAAAGGCGTTGTTCTGCTTTGCGCCTTCGCGGAAGAGATCGACCGCCTTTGCGGTCCGGGCCGTCTCGTTTTTTCCCAGGTCGGTTTGCTCACTCGTTAGGTAAAGGACCCCGAGGTTGCCGAGCGAATCGAGGTAATTGAGTTTGGCCGCTGCGCTGTAGTAGCGAAACGCTTCGCGATCGTCCTGCGCGACGCCGATTCCCTTGTGATAACAGGTGCCGAGCTGGTCCATCGCACGCGGATCCTTCGCGGCCGCCGCGTCCTGCAGCAGCGCGATCGCTTTCGTTTCGTTTTTGCTCACCCCTTTGCCGTAGAGATAGCACTCGGCCAGGAGCGTCCCAGCGCTCACGGCGCCCGCCGCCAAGGCCTGCTCAAACCACTCCGCCGCCTTCACGAAATCGCGCTCGACTCCCGCGCCATTGGAGTAACGCAAACCGACTTCCGTCATGGCGTGCGCGCGCCCGCGCGCCGCGGCCGTGCAGAGCCAGGCAAAGGAGGCTTTGGGATCGCGTTTGCGCAGGAATTCTCCCAGGATCTCCATCGCGCTGACCATTCCGAGGCTGGCCGCTTCCGTCAACGGCTCGCGCAACGCATCGAAGTTCTCGTCCCGCAGCGCCTCTTTCTCCGCCTCCAGCTTGCTCAGGAGCAGCTCGAGGCGGACGCGCCCGAGTTCGCTCTGGGGAAACTCCTTTTGCAACTGCACGTAGGCCGCGATCGCGCGCGGCCAGTCCCGCGCCGCCTCAAACTTCTCCGCCTCCGCCACCGCTTCCCGCGTCAGCTCGGGCGATTTGCCTAACGACGGAGACGGCGCGGCCGTCGGTGACGCGACGACCGGAGTCGCAGTAGCGACCGACGGCACCGGTGAAGGGTTGGCCGCGACTTGAGTTGGAGGAGGCTCATTACCCGGCCGCAACTTCAGGAAAAGCAGCAGCCCGAGTCCGACAAACGCCAGGGCGACGAGTGCCCAGAGAATCGGCCGCGAAGGTTTGCGGGGCGGCAGCGGCGGCGGCTCGATCACCGGAGCAGCCGCGCTCTCATCGACCATGGTGGGAAAGTCTTGCGGGTCGGCCGCCGCTCCCGCCTCGATCTGCGTGAGGCAATCCTCCAGCTCGGCGCGCAACGCGGCCGGTGTTTGCGGGCGTTGCGCCGGATCCTTCTCGATCATGTGCGCGACTGCCGTCCGCACGCAGCCGGGAACGTTTTGCAGTTTCTCGAGCGGCGGCGGCTTGTGCAGGTGCTGGCTCATGACCTGCGCGAGCGAACCGCCAAAGGGCGCCTGGCCGGCCAGCATATACCAGAGCGTTACGCCTAACGAGTAAATATCAGAGCGAACATCAATCTCCTTTTCCTCCAGCTGCTCCGGGCTGGCGAAATGCGCGGTGCCGACGAACCCGCCCATCGAGAGCGTGGCCAGGTCGTCGTCCCCCTCGTGCTTGATCGATTTAGCGAGGCCGAAATCGATCACCTTGACCAGAAAATCATCATCCTCCCTAACGAGCATCAGGTTGGCCGGCTTGATGTCGCGATGGACGAGATGCACCTTCTCCGCCGCCGCCAGAGCGCGCGCCACCTGCAGCGTGATCCGCAGGGCGACTATGGGATCGATCGACCCCTGACGCTTGATGAAAGACTCGACCGTCTCGCCGTCGACGAACTCCATTGCGTAAAAAAACGCGTCCGCGCTCGTCCCGAGATGATAGACCGAGGCGACATTCGGGTGCCGCAATTGCGCCGCCGCCCGCGCCTCGCGCAGGAAACGCTGCTGCGCGATTTCGCTCTCGAGGAACTTCGCGTTGATCACCTTGAGCGCAACCTTGACCCGCAGGTTCGTATCGAACGCCAGGTAGGTTATACCCATGGCCCCGCGCCCTAATTCGGCGAGCGACCCGTCCTCGCGGGTCAACACTTCGTAATGATCGAACCTCAATTTCTCGGCCATCGGGAAAGACCGGAGTATATCGGCGAAACGCTTCGTTGCGACATCGGATACGGCTGTAGCGTGCGCTGTCTCAGCGCAATTCGGGCGGCTGCTCATCTCGTTTCGTGAGATTGTTTTGGCGCCGGACAATCCGCTGGGAACAGCGGACGCTACAAGCACCCCTCAGTGGCTCC
>JACDCC010000364.1 GCA_013694595.1 Chthoniobacterales bacterium | reverse complement strand
CTTCACGACGAAGCCTGGCGGCTCCGGGATCGGGCTGGCGTTGAGCCGGCAAATCGCGGAGGCACATGGCGGCTCGCTGTTACTGGCGAACCGGAAGGGTGCGCGCGGTTGTGAGGCACTGCTGCGGATCCCGAAGTAGGAAATTCCAAATCCCAGGAAAGTCCAAAAACCAATCCGCGCGCGTCTGCGGTTGGGGCTTGGGATTTGAAGCTTCCTTGGAGCTTGGGGTTTGGGATTTGGAGCTTTGCATCGAGCTTTTCATATGCGCGTCCCAGAAGCGGGACGGCAGAATCCCACAACCGGTGTCAGGATCGTGGACTCCCTAAAATGAACGCCGACACAAGTAACTCTGCATCAACCTATTACGACATTCCACGAACTCGTGGCACGGCCCTTGCAATAGGTGTGCGGAACCGAACGAAACTTTTGAATCCGGAGAGCGTGCTGCATGCATCTCAAAGGAAACCCACCGCATGAAACCGACGCTCCAATTTCAAGAAATCCCCAGCCGCTGCGAGTCCCGCAGTTCCCACCACCAAGGCGCCGTGCTGCCGAAGACCGACTACAACTTCCAAGCAAGAATGCCGGGCGATTTCTCTGGTGGCCATGGAGGTGAGCGGAAAGCTTCCTTCCGCGCGATCAGCAGCGATTATTTCGCCCGCGACGCCCGCAGCACGTTCGCATGTGAAGCGACGCTTTTCGGCGTCCTCGTGCTGATCGTCGCGGTGCCGGTCGTCGACGGCGCTCGCGGCCTGATGCAATTCATCCACGCGACCGGCGTCCTGTAGGAGGCACGGGAGCCCTCCAGATGAACCAACCCCTCCGAACGAACGAAGAAAGCAGCATTGTGAGGCCGAGCGGATTCACCCAGCCGAGTAATGCGATGGACGTGCCGCGCGCCGGCGTGGCCAAGCAGAAGCGCAAAAAGCGGATCATCATGATCTCAGCGATCGTGCTGGGGTTGATCCTCGCTACCTTCCTCCTCGGCCGGCTCAAGCCAGCGGTGCCGAGCATCGATCGCTCCACTGTCTGGATCGACACCGTTAAGCGCGGGCCGATGGTGCGCCAGGTGCGCGGCCTCGGCATCCTCGTGCCGGAGGAAATTCGCTGGATCGCTGCCCGGACGGAAGCTCGCGTCGACAAAATCATTGTCCGGCCGGGCGCGGCGGTGACGCCCGACACAGTGCTGCTCGAGCTCACCAGCCCCGAAGTTGAGCAGGCTGCGCGCGACGCGGAGCTCAAATACAAGGCGGTGGAAGCCGAGTTGACGACGCTGCGGGCAGCGCTGCAGCGGGATTTGCTAGAGCAGGAATCGCAAGCGGCTCGCGTGCAGTCCGAATACCAGCAGGCCAAGATGGAGGCCGAGACCAACGACAATCTTTCGAAGAACGGTCTCGTCTCGTCTCTCACGCATAAGACTTCGAAGATCAAAGCGGAAGACCTCGCGGCGCGCACCGCGATCGAGCAGAAGCGTTACGAGTTCGCGAGGAACAACATCGAGCCGCAGATCGCCTCAAAACAGTCGGAGGTCGATCAGGCGAAAGCGCTGGCGCAGATTCGGCTGGAGGAGCTCGATCAGCTGAAAGTGCGCGCGGGGTTTACGGGTGTGCTGCAGCAGCTGCCAGTTGAAGTCGGTCAACGTGTGATCCCGGGCGCCAACCTCGCTCGCGTCGCCGATCCGACCAAGCTGAAGGCCGAGATCAAAATCGCTGAGACGCAGGCGAAAGACATTCAGATCAACCTGCCAGCGAAGATTGATACGAGGAACGGCGTCGTGGACGGCCATGTTGTCCGTGTTGATCCTGCGGTCGAGCAGGGGACAGTGCGCGTCGACATTGCTCTCGATGGCGAGCTGCCGCGCGGTGCGCGTCCTGACTTGAGCGTCGATGGCACGATCGAGCTCGAGCGCCTCGACAACGTTGTCTATGTCGGCCGCCCGGCGTTTGGCCAGGAGAACAACACCGTCGGTATCTTCAAGCTGGTGGCGGGAACGTCTGAAGCGGTCCGCACGCCGGTAAAACTTGGCCGCAGCTCGGTCAACACCATCGAGATCATCAGCGGTCTCGAGCCCGGCGACCAAGTGATCCTATCCGACACCAGCGCCATGGATGCGCACGAACGCATCCGACTGAACTAACC
>JACDCC010000359.1 GCA_013694595.1 Chthoniobacterales bacterium | reverse complement strand
TGCGGCGGAACAACTCCGCCTCGGCATTCGACGCCGCCAGGCTGTCGGTGAGCGTCTTCACAGACTCCCGCTGTACAGCCAGCTGCTGACGCAACTCTTCGTTCTCCGAAAAGAGCGCCCCTGCGGTCGCTTGCGCTTCCGCGTATTCAATTTTGGATCCTGACAAAGAACTATTTCCCTGCGCCGCCAGCTCTCCAGCTGACAAGACGCTCCCCACCAACACGATGATCGAGCTGCGACTGCCGATCGCCCTCACAGGCGATCGAAAATCGGAGATCGAAAATCGAAAATTCACATCACTATTTCGTCACCTTCGCGGTGTGCGAGCCGTGCTTCTTAAATATCCGCGTCGGCGAAAACTCGCCGAGCTTGTGACCGACCATGTTCTCAGTCACGAAAACTGAAATGAACGTTTTGCCGTTGTGCACCATGAAGGTGTGACCGACGAAATCGGGCGTGACCATCGATCGACGCGCCCACGTTTTGATCGGCTTCTTCATGCCAGCGGTGTTCATCTTGCCGATCTTCTCGAGAAGATGCGGCTCTACGAACGGTCCTTTTTTCAGTGATCTGCTCATAATTGATTGTCATCCCGAGCGGAGTCGAGGGATCCCGTGGGTTGCCGTTGGGATCCGCCGCGGGATTCTTCGACTCCGCTGCGCTCCGCTCAGAATGACAGGCTTTTGTTGGTCCTTCTTAAATCCTCCGGCTCAATTACTTTTTCCTGCTGACGCGCCGGTCCTGCATGATGAACCGGTCGCTCGGCTTGTGTTTCGAGCGGGTCTTGAAGCCCTTCGCGAGCTGACCCCACGGGCTGGTCAAATGCTGACGGCCGCCACCACCCTTGGATTTGCCCTGGCCACCGCCGTTTGGGTGATCGATCGGGTTCATGACCATGCCGCGCACGTGCGGGCGTTTGCCCTGCCAGCGCGTCCGACCGGCCTTCCCGCTCACGACGTTCATGTGGTCGACGTTGCTGACCTGCCCGATAGTGGCGCAGCAGGTGTCGTGAATCCGGCGGATCTCGCCGGAAGGGAGTTTTACGAGGGCATAGCCCGCTTCGCGATTGCTCAAGGTGGCCTGTTGACCAGCGCTGCGCGCGATTTGTCCGCCGCGACCAGGTGCAATCTCGATATTATGAATGCCCGAGCCGAGGGGGATTGCGCTCAAAGGCAGTGAATTCCCAAGCTCAGGCGGAGCTGCGTTCCCGGACATCACGCGTGCACCTGCGCGTAAGCCGTCCGGCGCAAGAATGTAACTCATCTCGCCGTCAGCGTACTTGATCAATGCGATACGCGCGGAGCGGTTCGGATCGTACTCGATTCCGATCACTTCCGCGGCCACGCCGTGCTTGCGACGCTTGAAATCGACCTTGCGGTATTTCTGTTTGTGCCCGCCGCCGATATGACGCGACGTCAACCGACCGTTGTTGTTCCGGCCACCGCTGCGTTTTTTGACCTCCGTGAGGCTCTTGTGCGGCTTCGACTGCTTGTTCGTGATCTCCTCGAAAGTCGGGAGCGTCTTGAACCGCAGCGTCGGCGTGAGTGGGCGATATGCTCTGATTGCCATAACTAATTAGACGAGATCGATCTTCTCGCCCTCCTTCAGCGTCACGATGGCTTTCTTCCAATGCGGTTTGCGGCCGAAATCGGCGCGGCGTTCGCGCTTCTTTTTGCCGGCGTAATTCGCCGTGTTCACGGCGACGACCTTCTTGTTGAAGAGCTTCTCGATCGCCGCCTTGATCTGGATCTTGTTGGCGCGCGGAGCGACACGGAACACATACTTGTTCTGCTTCTCGCTCAGCAACGAAGCCTTCTCGGTCAGCGACGCCGTCTGAATGATGTCGAAATGTTCGTTCATTACTCGGCCCCCTCAGTTGTCGAGCTACGCTTGGCGCGCCCCGAGCCCCTCACCCTACCCTCTCCGTCAAGGAGAGGAGAACGTAGGCCGCGGGTGTCTTGGGAATCAGAGCGGGAGGCCGTCCGCGAAGCGCCAGGAGAGGGCGAACTCGTGCGTTCCCCGAGCTTCGCAAGCGCCCCAGTCGTCACCAAAATCTTGTCGAACGCGAGCAGCTGCTCGGTGTTCACGTCGGCTGCGGTCGCGAGCAACACCGGCTTCACGTTACGCGCGGCCCGGTAGGTGTTCTCTTCGAAGGAATCCGAAATCAGCAGCACCTTCTTCGCGTCCGTCTGTTGCTTCAGCAGGGTCAGGAACGACTTCGTCTTTAGCTCCGTAACCGCGAACGCGTCAATCGTCAGCACGTCGCCTGCGTTGATCCGCTCAGTGAGCGCTTTTTGGAACGCGAGCCGCCGGACAGTCTTGGAAACTTTCTTGCTGTAGTCGCGCGGCTTTGGCCCGAAGACCACTCCACCACCACGCCAGATCGGCGACGACTTGTAACCGGCGCGGGCGCGACCGGTGCCCTTCTGGCGCCACGGTTTCGCACCGGAGAGATTCACCTCCGCTTTCGTCTTCGTGTTGGCTGAGCCCGAGCGACGCGCAGCGCGCATCGCCACGACGACGTCGTGAACCGCCTGCGTCCCACGACCGCCTTCGATCATCGTGATGTTTGCCGCTTTCGCGGCATCTGCTGTTAGAACGGTTGCGCTCATTTACCCTCTCCTGCGGCAGCTGCGGGCTTCTTGATGGCTGGACGAACGACAACGTAGCTGCCGTTCGCTCCCGGGACCGCGCCGCTGATCAAAATCACTTTCTCCGCCTCGCGGACCTGCACGACCTGCAGGTTCTGCACTGTCACACGTTCGTCACCCATGTGACCGGGCATACCCATGTTCCGGAACACGCGGCCCGGCGTGGAACGATTCCCGATCGCGCCGTTGCGGCGATGCGTTTTCGATCCGTGTGCCGCTCCCTGGCCATGGAAGTTGTGCTTCTTCATGACACCCTGGAAGCCTTTGCCCTTCGACTTTCCGATCACGTCCACCCAATCCCCCTCGGCAAACTGCGTGACGCTCAGGTTGATCTCGCCCTCCGGCGCGTCTTCCTTCAGCCGGAACTCACGCATGAGCTTCTTCGGCTCGGCGCTCACGGCGGAGAACTCGCCGAGCAGTGCCTTGTTCACGCGCGACTCTTTTTGCGTGTCGAATCCGACCTTCACCGCCGAGTAACCGGCGTTCTCGGTCGTGACCCGCCGCAGCAGAACGTTATCGCCGGCCGCGACGACCGTCACCGGACGCAGCTTGCCCGTCGCATCGTAGATGCTGGTCATGCCGATTTTCTTTCCTAAAAGTCCGATGCTCATGTGTTCGTATGTCATCCCGAGCGAAGTCGAGGGATCCCGTGGCGATAGCTGTAAGGTAACTCTGCGGGATTCTTCGACTGCGCTGCGCTTCGCTCAGAATGACAGGGGTTAAAGTTTAAATCTTGATCGTGATATCCACGCCCGCGGGCAGGTTGAGCTTCTTCAGCTCGTCCACCGTCTTCGCGGTCGGCTCGATGATGTCGAGCAGACGCTTGTGGGTGCGGATTTCAAATTGGTCCATCGACTTCTTGTCGACGTGTGGAGAACGGTTCACGGTGAACTTCTCGATTAAGGTCGGGAGCGGGATCGGTCCCGCCACGCGCGCGCCGGTGCGTTTCGCCGTCTCGACGATATCGATGGCGGATTGATCGAGCATCCGGTGATCGAATGCCTTGAGGCGAATGCGGATACGCTGGCCGTTCATATTACTTTTCTTTCTGGTCGAGAACGGCAGCAACGAGCTGCTGTGGCACTTGTTCGAAATGTGACGGCTCCATCGAGTAGCTCGAACGGCCTTTGGAAAGCGAACGGATCGCAGTGGCGTAGCCGAACATTTCCGCCAGCGGCACTTCCGCCTGGATCATCGTCAGATTTCCCTTGGCTTCCATGCTGGAGATCTTGCCACGGCGGCGATTCAGATCGCCCATGATGTCGCCCTGATATTCTTCCGGAGTGGCGTTCTCGACCTTCATGATCGGCTCGAGCAGGATCGGCTTCGCTTTCTTGAAGGCGTCTTTCACCGCGAAGATCGCGGCGAGCTTGAAGGCCATTTCGTTCGAATCGACGTCGTGATAGGAGCCGTCCACGATGTCCACGTTGGCATCGATCACCTGATAGCCGCCGACCACACCGTTGAGCATGGCTTCTTCGATGCCCTTCTTGCAGGCCGGGATGTATTCCTTCGGAATGTTTCCGCCCACCACCTTGTTCTCGACCGTGATGCCTTTACCGCGCTCGTTCGGCTGAACTTTGATGATGACGTGGCCATACTGACCGCGGCCACCGGACTGCTTGATCAGCTTGCCTTCACCATCGGCCGGCGCGGTAATCGTTTCGCGATAAGCGATCTGCGGCTTGCCGGAGTTCGCGTCGACTTTGAATTCGCGCAGCATGCGATCGCGAATGATCTCGAGGTGGAGCTCACCCATTCCGGCGATGATCGTCTGGCCGGTGTCTTCATGGGTGAAGACTTTGAAAGTCGGGTCTTCTTCAGAGAGCCGCTGCAGGGCGACGCCCATTTTCTCCTGGTCCTGTTTCGTCTTCGGCTCGATCGCCATCGAGATAACTGGGTCAGGAAACGAAGGCGGCTCGAGCAGGATCGGGAAATCTTCGTCGCAGAGCGTGTCGCCCGTCGTGATGTTCTTGATCCCGACGATCGCAGCGATATCGCCCGAATAGCAGGTGTCGATATCTTCGCGTTTGTCCGCTTGAATCTGGATCAGCCGGCTGATGCGCTCGCGCTTATTCGTGCGCGGATTGTACACGTTGTCGCCCTTGCTCAGCGACCCGGAGTAAACGCGGAAGAAAACGAGCTTCCCGACGAACGGATCGCTCCACAACTTAAACGCAAGCGAACAGAACTTCCCGTTGTCATCCGTCGGCGCATCCATCTTCTCGTGCGTGTCCGGCTCCATGCCGACCGCGGGCGGAATATCGAGCGGACCGGGAAGATAATCGATCACCGCATCCACGAGATACTGCACACCCTTGTTCTTGAAAGCAGATCCACCGACCACCGGAACGAACTTGTTCGCGATCGTTTGACGACGGATACCCGCTTTCAGCATCTGCGGAGTGATCTCCTTTTCTTCGAGCACCGCTTCTGCGATTTCGTCGTCGAGATTGGAAATTTGCTCTACCAACGTGGTGTAGGCTTTGTCGACCTGCTCCTTGTTCTCGTCAGGAATGTCCCGCACCTCGTAGGTGGAACCCATCGAGTCGTCGTCGAGATAGAAAACCGCTTTACGGTTCACCACGTCCAGCTGGCCCTTGAGGTAATCCTCTTTGCCGAGCGGAATCAGAACCGGCCACGCGTTTGCGCCGAGCTTCTTGTGCATCGAATCGATCGACGCATCGAAGTCGGCACCGACGCGATCCATCTTGTTGATGAACGCGATGCGCGGAACGAGATACTTGTTCGCCTGACGCCAGACGGTTTCGGACTGCGGCTGCACTCCCGCGACCGCATCGAAGACTGCGATTGCACCGTCCAGCACGCGCAACGAACGCTCGACCTCCGCGGTGAAATCGACGTGCCCCGGCGTGTCGATAATGTTCACGCGCATCTTGATGCCATCGAACATCTTGTAAACACCCGGCTCCGGCTTTTGCATCCAGGCACACGTCGTCGCAGCGGAGGTGATCGTGATCCCACGCTCGCGCTCCTGCTCCATCCAGTCGGTGACGGTGGTGCCTTCGTGCACCTCACCGATCTTGTGGATCATGCCGGTGTAGAAAAGGATGCGCTCGGTTAGCGTCGTCTTGCCGGCATCGATGTGCGCGGCAATACCGATGTTCCGCGTCTTCTCGAGCGGGAACTTGCGGTTCGGCGAATTGGGATTCGTCGTCGCGGATTGTTCTAAAGTCGCAGTAGCCATGATCAGATTGCTGATTTCTGATTGCCGATTTCTGATTGGGAATCGAAAGCCCCGCTGTCATTCTGAGCGGAGCGCAGCGGAGTCGAAGAATCCCGCTGAATTACCTTTAACGTATCGCCACGGGATCCCTCGACTTCGCTCGGGATGACAGCTGTGTTGCGCGGAATCATGCGTCGATTGCTCCTTACCAGCGGAAATGTGCAAAGGCGCGGTTTGCCTGCGCCATTTTATGAGTGTCGTCGCGCTTCTTGATTGCGTTCCCCTGCCCTGCCGCAGCGTCTTTGAGCTCAGCGGCGAGCGCATCTGCCATCGGCATACCGCGGCGATTGTCGGCATAGGTCACAATCCAGCGCATCGCGAGGGAGACCTGGCGTGCCGGCGTCACTTCCATCGGCACCTGATATGTCGCACCGCCTACGCGGCGTGATTTTACTT
This sequence comes from Chthoniobacterales bacterium, assembly GCA_013694595.1. Classification (GTDB taxonomy): domain Bacteria; phylum Verrucomicrobiota; class Verrucomicrobiia; order Chthoniobacterales; family UBA10450; genus JACCTI01. Next base: position 34,962 of record JACDCC010000359.1, on the reverse strand, counting down.
CGAGACGAGGACGGACGTTCTCGAGCGCTTTGTTTACAACTTCGAGAGGATCAACCGCGTCAGAACCTTCGCGGGATTTATCGATCGCCGTGTAGACGATTCGCTCTGCGAGGGATTTCTTCCCCCGCTTCATCACAGTAGAGATCAGCCGAGCGACCGCGACACTGCCGTAGCGCGAGTCGAGCTTCTCCTCCTTTTTGTAGACTTTCCGCCGACGAGACATGTGATTTCCGTTTCCGTACTTCTAGAGAGCTGAAATTTATTTCTTCTTCTTGCCGCCCGCCGCCGCTGCCTCAGCACCAGCCTTCGGACGTTTCGCGCCGTATTTCGAACGGCTCCGGCGCCGCCCGTCAACCCCGAGGCTGTCGAGCGTTCCGCGCACGATGTGATAACGCACACCGGGCAAATCCTTCACGCGACCTCCACGCACGAGCACGATCGAATGCTCCTGCAGATTGTGCCCTTCGCCGGGTATGTAGGCTATGATTTCCTGCCCGTTCGTCAACCGCACCTTCGCCACCTTGCGCAGCGCAGAGTTCGGCTTCTTCGGCGTGCGCGTCATCACCTGCGTGCACACACCGCGGCGCTGCGGACAATTCTTCAGAGCCGGTGATTTTGACTTCACCGAAATCTTCTTTCGTCCTTTGCGAATGAGCTGATTGATCGTTGGCATCTTCGTTACAATAAAAGCCGCCCGTTCCACTGGAATCGGGCGACAACAAAAACGCACCGGGCGCGTCCACTTGCCTCACGCACCTGATGCGGGGAGCGCGCAATATAGGAACGAAAGGAGCGCCCGCAAGAATATTTCAGCGCAATTTCTTCACGGAATACGAATACGCGGCCGGCGGCGCAATTTTGAGGGCTGTTCAGGCGGGCAGCGCGAGCTTCAACGGCCGTTTGCGAGCTGCGCGATACGGCTCGAAATGCCGCCGGTCGATCGTGACAAGCAGCGCCTTCGGTGCCTGCTCCGCCAGAATCGCGAGCGATGCATCGGCAGCATCCATGTTCGTATACTTGAGCATCGCGCGTTGCGTATCAGCGAGGTGTTCCGGCCAGATCCGGGCCAGCACGAGCGCGCGTTTCCTCACGAGATCGAGTAAGGCATGTGCGACTTGGGTGTTCCCGCCGAGCTGCCAGCATGCTTCCCCGAGCACGATCTCGGTCGTGTGCAGCGGCCCCCGTCGGCCAGACAGAACTGAAACGCTCCACGCGTGCCATTGATCAGCGGCGTTGAACCAGCCGATCAGCGGTCCAGCATCAACAATCGTGGTGATTGCCATAGCCCTCGCGCGTCGAAAGATCAGCAGGGCCTTCAAACATCCCGCGATATGGCGCAGCGAGACGCGCGAAGTCGGTCTCATGCTCCTCCACCTCCCGGAGCAAGGCGCGTCGCGCGAGATTTGAGAAAGTCTCACCTCGCCGCTTAACCGCGCGGCGGACCTTGGAGTCGAGCTCGTCTGGGATCTTCAGGGTTACCGTTTTCACGTATTACTTTCAGTATTACAGATGCCCGGACGTAGCAAGCCTGACTTAAATGCGTCGAATCGGCTGAGCGGCGGGACCATGATTAGGCGCTCCACTTGAGAACTCGCCCTTCGTTCCGGCGCAAGCTGTGCAGCATGCAAACACAAGGTCGGCGGCGGCAATCCGCCGCCACCGTGAACGGAACCCCGCCGTCAAACAGTCTCGCCGCGCAAGCCGAAGTGCGACGCGGCTGCGATGAGACGCCGATCGTTGGAGTAGATTCGGTTGAAGCCCTGTTCGACCGCGCTGGCGAAGACGTTCCGAGAGGCTGACCCACGAGCGCCGCGGTGATTGGCAGCCATTCCCAAACGGCAGAGTCGCAGTCAGCCTCGAACTGTGCGCACAAAGCGGCGAATGACTTCGGAGGAAAAGCTCGCTCGCGGAGTTTGCGATGAAACACGGTCACGACCTCTATCCTGCCGTGCAGACAGCAGGCGACTTCGCCGGCGTCTTCGGCCAGAGCACGCACGGAACCGGAGTCCGGTTCGTCTAGATAGAATTTGGCGATATACGCAGCGTCGAAGTAGAGCATCAGGCGTCGTTCCGATCCCGGTCCGCAGACACGATCGCACCACTATCGGTGCCCGCGTGAGCTGCGCGAACCGCAGGCGCAGCTCATTCTCGGGAATACATACCACTATTTCGTCAGGCCCGGATTTGAAGTCATCCGACACTTCGACGGCTTGCATCGCTTCATGAACTGGAACGGGCCCACCTGACGGCCAGCGGCGGTTACCAGGTCTGCTCGCTTGTGAAGCTGCGCAAGATCACGACGAAGGCGTCCGGTTCAGAAATCACCTGCCGATAGGAACGAGCCGCTCCATCTGCCACGCGATCTTGTTGCTTCTGAAGCCCGAGCTTCTGACCGTCAATCCCTTGCCGAGAGTAGCTGGCCCCTTTATCTCGGTCCAAGTGCCGTCTTTTTTCAGGACGGCCAGCTTGGCCGAGCCGAAGTAGTCCTCCTGATCGCCGCCCGCGTCCGCCAACGTCGCCGAATAAAGCACCATCGTTCCGTCAGCGATTTCATAGATCAGAAGGTGAAGAAGAACGGAGCTGGTCTTGATCTGGCTATCGAGCTTGTAGTCGCCCATGATCTTGATGTCGCGCACCACCTGGAGAGCCACCTCGTCGAACTTTCCGCCGAGGTCCGAGCGCACGATCTTTTCACCGAACACTCTGGTGCCCGAGAGTTTGCCGCGAACGACTACCCATCCATCGATCGGAGAGATCATCAGAGTCTTATAGAACTTCGGGCTGATCGATCGTTTCAACACCCTCTGCGGGATGAGGTTCACTTCCTGGATCCTGCGGCCCTTCACGGATTCCGGCGGCGCAGCGAAAGTGGTGCCGAGTAGAAATACGAAGATAAGAAACGTGAGGGGCGTCTTCATGCGCCGATGCTGAGTTTTTCAAGGAGAGAAGACAAGGACATTTTCCGCAATTTCAACGCTTTGCCGCGGGCTCCCGCAGACGAGCGTTCCGGCAGGTGGCGGATTGTGCCGGATTCGTCTTGCGGCAGCGGGCCACTTTCCGAAGCTGCGCTCGCATATTCGAGCTTCTGAGAGAACGATTGACGACGAAATCGACAAGCTCGCGCTCGTCCCACGGGTCAGGCGAAAGCGATAAAAATCCCGTGCGCTGCGGACTGCGTGGCACTCGGTGCCGATCCGCGCGGCGATGCGGCGAACCTGGTTTTGTGATTCATGGGCCGTCGATTTCCTGACGGGTAAAAAAGATCGAGATCAAACGAGAGGCGATGGTGGAGATGGAAGAGCCCGAGCGCGCTGCCGCCGGCGAGGAAGAAGCGTTGATCCTCCGTGGACCAGGCGCGGAGGAAATCGCGTTTGAGCGGAGTGCACGCGCTAGATTCTTCCCACTTCACGGGCGGCACGCAGGAGGTATTGCCAAAGCCTGCGCCGGCGCCCAAGCATTCGGGGCGGGGACGGAAAATGACGCGGCGACTTCGGTCAGAGTAAGGAATTGCCACGCTTGATCGACGCGGGCTTCCCGCATGATCCAGGCGGCGAGCCGCAGCCGCTCGGCGGATCGGCGGCGGCGAGTTTCTCGCGGAGGGGATGCGGCGAAGAGGCGAGCGGCGCTCCGATACCGATAAAGGCGGCTCCACCCGCCGATGGCATTGTGAGGAGGTGAAACCCGGCTTGTCAATTCTGCTGTCGGTGAGGCTCGGGAATCGCTCTTGCGGCGCAGAGCGCTCGTTCCGAAGCTCCGCCTGGCATGTTCGAGCTAATCAAGACTGAGGCGAAGGCGCGGCGGGGGCGGCTCACGACCGCTCACGGTGTGATCGAGACGCCGGCGTTCATGCCGGTGGGGACGCAGGGAAGCGTGAAGGCGGTGAGTCCGCGGGAGCTGCGGCAACTGAAGGCGCAGATCATTCTCGGGAATACCTACCATCTGTTCGTTAGGCCGGGCTTGGAGGTGATCCGGCATTTCGGCGGGCTGCACCGGCTCATGAACTGGGATGGACCGATTCTCACCGACAGCGGCGGGTATCAGATCTTCTCGCTCGCGAAATTGCGAAAGATCACCGACGACGGCGTGCGGTTTCAGAATCACCTGGATGGAACGCCGACGTTCATCTCGCCGGAGATCGCGATGGAGATCCAGGCAACACTCGGGAGCGACATCGCGATGGTGCTGGATGAATGCCCGCCGTGGCCGTGCGAGCATGAATATGCCGCGCGGAGTTTGGAGATGACGATTCGGTGGGCGAAGCGGTGCAAGGACGCGGCAGCTGTAGGTGCAGGTGTCTCACCCGCAGCCGACGCGCGGCAAGCGGGTGAGACACCCGCCTCTACACCTCAGCTCGTCTTCGGCATCGTGCAGGGAGCTACGTTTGCCGATCTGCGCCGAGAGAGTGCGGAAGCGACTGTGCAGATCGGCTTCGATGGCTACGCGATCGGCGGAGTCAGCGTTGGCGAACCGGAACCGGAGATGATGCTCGCGGTGGAGAACAGCGAGCCGTTCCTCCCCGCCGACAAACCGCGCTACGCGATGGGGCTCGGCACCCCGCCGCAGATGATTGAGCTGATCGCACGCGGCGTGGATATGTTCGATTGCGTGCTGCCAACGCGCCTGGCGCGGAACGGCACCGCGTTCACTAGCACAGGAACTCTGAACCTGAAAAACGCCGAGTTCACGCTACAGAAAGAGCCGATCGAAGAAGGCTGCACCTGTCCCGCGTGCGCGGACTTTTCACGGGGCTACATCCGCCACCTGATCAAGGCAGAAGAGATCCTTGGGCTGCGGCTCATCACGCTCCACAACCTGCACTTCTATCTCACCCTGATGGGCCGCACGCGCGCGGCGATCGAGAATGGAACGTTCGGCGAATTCCGGCGAACTTTCGTGGGTAATTACCGGCCGCGTGACGTCGTGGTTTAGGTCAGAGCGACCGATAGCCGGGGGTTGCAGCGCGCCGAAGGCATCGGCACCGCTCGCAGAGGGTAGGGCGAGACTCCGTTGAGCGTGAGCCATTTTTTTTCCAAGCTCGACGGAGTCTCGCCCTACCACCGCGGAAGCCGGCCGCCGTCGAAAGCGACGCGCTAACGATTAGCCGCCTGGCCAGCGAGCTTCGAGGCGAGCCTGCTTTCGATCGCCTGCGCCCAGGCCTGCGAGGCCTCCTTGTTGTAATGAACGCCGTCGCCGCCGGTTTTCCCGGGCACGTAGCGCGTAACTTCCCTCGAATCGATGACTTCAAAACGTCGACGCTTTGCCCCTTGCTCGATCAGGCGGTGGACGCGCGCCTGCGCTCTCGCAGCCATCGCGCTGGAATCCGGCGGCGCGATCCAGATGATCTTTCGAACCGGGCCCGTCCGCGCTACAGCCACAAACCGGTCGAGAAAGGAACTGATCTGCGCGTCGCTCAACGGGCGCCGGCATCCAGCCCGACCCGATCAAGGCGATCGTGCAATTCCGCGATCAACTCGCGAGTCGCGGGATCGACCTCGTGCTGCTGCCGATCCCGACGAAGGCGAGCGGCTGAGCGCGAGCGCGACCGCGGGGACGTTGCTCGGGAACCCGTCGTTCCGCGATTTCCAACAACAGCTCGCCGCGGCCGGCGTGCGCGTCTTCGATCCGGCGCCGTTGCTCATGCAGCGGAAAGCCGCTGGGAACAACGCGCCGCAGTTTCTCGAAGCCGATACCCATTGGCGACCGGAGGCGATGGAGTTCGTCGCGCAGCAATTAGCCGCCTCGCTGAACCTGCCGCCGGCGGAAGGAGCGCGCGCGCCGCAAGTGTCGCGGACCGAAATCACCGGCCGCGGAGACATCGCACGGATGTTGAAGCTCCCGGAAGAACAACAAACCTACCCGGCGCAGAAGGTAAACATCTGGCAGGTCACAATGGGCGATAACCTTTGGCGCCCGAGCCGCGACGCCGATGTCCTCCTGCTCGGCGACAGCTTCGCGAACATCTTCTCGCTCGCAGCGCTCGGCTGGGGCGAATCCGCGGGACTCGCGGAGCATCTCAGCGACGCGCTCGGCGGACGGCCGCTCGACGCCATCCTGCGCAACAGCGACGCCGCCTTCGCCACGCGCGAGATGCTCGCGAACGAACTCGCGCGCGGACGCGATCGACTCGCCGGTAAGAAGCTCCTGATCTGGCAATTCGCGGCCCGCGAGCTGGCGTTTGGGAATTGGAAACTCCTCGATCTGAAGCTGGGAACGCCCGCCCCTGCGCGCTTCTTTACACTGGCCGCCGGTGAGACGGTGGAAGTGACCGGGACGGTCGAAGCGGTCGGCTCGGTGCCGCGGCCGGGCAGCGTTCCGTATCAAGATCACATCACCGCGGTTCACCTCACCGAGATGGCGATCCCCGGCCGCGCCGAAAGCGAATCACTCCAGTCGATCGTCTACCTTTGGAGCATGCGCGACAATGTCTGGACGCCCGCCGCGCGGCTTCGCCCGGGCGAGCGCATCACGCTGCGCTTGCGGCCGTGGGCGGAAGTCGCGCCGCAATACGAGCAGATCAATCGCAGCGAGATCGACGATCCCGAGCTGCAACTGGAAGAGCCGGTGTGGGGCGAGTATGTGAAGTGATGATCCCCGTCAATCTCGCCCAACCGTTTCGCATCGTCGCGCCGCTGCGGTTTGCGGTCGTTGTCACTGCAGTCGCCGCCGCGCCCCTTCCGGAGCGACGAGTTACCGAGAGCGCGAAACTGCGCCGCTGGACGAATCTCTCCTGGGCGAGCCGCGAAGTCCCGCTCTTCGTCATCTACGGACCATTCGAGCAGTCACCCGATGCAGCTGCGTTGCGGAACGCCAAGAACGCGCTGGACGTGTCCGACTTCCAGGAAGTCGCACTTTCTGAGGACGACAAAGGCATCACCTTTTACCGCGCGAATTCTCCAATCACGGTAAAGCCCGCGCCATGAATTCGAAGATCCTTCAGGCGGCCGCTCTCCTCCTCACGGCGGTGATCGGGTTCTTTCATCTCTATTACATCTCGAAAGCGGGCGGACTTTGGCGAGACGAGGCGAATACGGCGGCGCTCGCGAGCATGCCCTCGATCTCCGAGATCTGGGCGCATCTGCCCTTCGAATCGTTCCCAATGCTTTGGCCGCTCGTCGTGCGCTCTCTTCAATTCCTGGGCGCAGGTTCTGACTTCGCGTTCCGTGTTCTCGGCTGTTCCATCGGCCTCTCCATCGTCGCCGTGCTTTGGCTCAATGCGAGGTGGCTCAAGTTTTCCGCGCCGCTCGTTTCGCTCGCCTTGCTCGGGTTTAGTCCGGTCGTCATCCGCTCAGGGGACTCGCTCCGCGCCTACGGGCTTGGCGTTTGTTTGACCTTGCTCACCTTCGGCCTGGTCTGGAAAGTCGCGACCGCAGCATCGGCGCGCACCATTATTCTCGCGGCGCTCGCCGCGATCGCGAGCGCGCAGGCGCTTTACCACAACGCGGTTGTCCTTTTCGCGATCGGCCTCGCGGGGGCCGCGGTCGCGGCCCGGAACCGTCACTGGCGCCGGACGCTGATCATCCTCGGCATCGGAGGTCTTGCCGCCCTTTCGCTGCTCCCTTATCTCGATCCAATCCAGCGCGCGCGAAGTTGGGACGTGGTCTCGATGCGTGAGTTTGATTTGTCCATTTTTTGGACCCGGCTCTTTGAAGCACTCTCTGGCGCGGGTCCGGTGGCCGGCTGGATTTGGATCGTTCTGCTGGTGATGGCGAGCGCGGTCGCTTTGCTCGTGCAATTTGGCGGCTCCGGCTCGGTGGAAAATGAAAGGCGCGACCTCGCATTGTACAGCCTGCTCGCGCTGGTCATCAGCGTCGCGGCCTCGTTCGGTTTTCTCAAGTTCGTCAGCTATCCAACCCAGCCGTGGTACTATCTGCCGCTGATCGGGCTGTTGGCGATCGCGATCGAAGGAAGTCTCAGCACCATTCCGTCCCACCTCATCCGCGATGCAGCGCGGCTCCTGCTTACAGCGACCGTCGCGCTGGTCGGCGCCATGCCGGTTTGGAACGCGCTCCAGATGCGCCAGACGAACATCGATCTGATCGCGCAAAAGCTAAACGAGACCGCCGCGACCGAAGACGTCATCGTCATCGTGCCGTGGTATCTCGGCATCACGTTCGATCGCTATTACAAAGGCGCCGCGGCCCGGGCGACCATCCCGCCGGTCGAAGATCTTCGCGTGCAGCGCTACGACGTGCTGAAGACGCAAATGGAAAACATGGACCCGATCAAGCCTGTCCTGAGGGCGATGGAAGCGGCGCTGAAGTCGGGCCGGTGCGTATGGATTATCGGCTCCCTCCGTTTTCCGCCGGAGGGCGAACTGCCGCCGCTCTTCGCGCCTGCGCCTTATGAATCATTCGGCTGGAATGAAGGCGCCTACATGAGCTCGTGGAACATGCAGATCAGCTACTTTCTTCGCCATCACGCGCTGAGTGCCGAGAAGGTGGAGCTGCCCACCGCTCAACCAATCAGCCCGTACGAAAACCCGCCGCTCATGGCCGTGCGCGGATGGCGCTGAGCGCTACCTCGCGCTCGCCATCCGGCCGCGGAGCCTCGCGTCCAGGCTGGTGTTGATCCGTGCCGCCCAGGCTCGCGATGCCTCGCTTTTCCGGCGCCACCTTCGCAGCGGTGGCTCCAGCCAGGCCTCCCAAGTAATGATCCCCTTCAATCTCGCCAAACCGTTTCGCATCGTCGCGCCGCTGCTGTTTGCGGTCGTTGTCACTGCAGTCGCCGCCGAGCCGCTTCCGGAGCGACGACTCAACGAGAGCGCGAAACTGCGTCGTTGGACGAATCTCTCCTGGGCGAGCCGCGAAGTCCCGCTCTTCGTCATCTACGGACCGTTCGAGCAGTCACCCGATCCAGCTGCGTTGCGGAACGCCAAGAGCGCGCTGGACGTGTACGACTTCCAGGAAGTCGCACTTTCTGAGGACGACAAAGGCATCACCTTCCAGCTGAGCGACCGAGACAGGAGAGTCCTCGCGCAGCGGGCTCAGACGCAGCAGGGCCGGTGGTTCGTCGCTGTCGCGCCGGGAAACAAGAATGTCCACGCCGCGGAGTATGCCATTGCGGCGACGAAGCTGACGCCGGAGATGCTGGAAGGGCGGATCGTTTTCCCGCATCCACAGTGTGCCGCGGTTGCGCAGAGCCTGCGGCGCCGGTTACGCCTCGCCGAATTCCGGAAGTCATCGCGGTAAAGAGCCTGCTCGCGCGGGCGAAGCCGCGGGCCAGCGCCAACCCTTGCAATTCCCGCGCGTCCGTGTTCAATAACAGCCCGCTTCTCAGCCCCGCCTCCCCGGAATTCGAGCGTTGAGACTCGCAGACACCTTACTCATGCTACTCACCTTTCTCGCCCAGGCGCCCGCGCCGGCACCCGGCCCGAGCCCCCTCGCGTCGTTCGTGCCGATCATCCTGATCTTCGTGATCATGTACTTCCTGCTTTTCCGGCCGCAGATGAAACGGCAGAAAGAGCAGGCACGCTTAATCGGCACGCTGAAGACCGGCGACCACGTCGTCACTGTCTCCGGAATTCACGGCATGATTTCCAACGTCAAGGACCGGACGGTGATCGTGAAAGTCGCTGATAATGTGAAGATCGAGATGGAGAAATCGGCCGTCACGAGCGTCTTGAAAGCAGAGACAGAGAAATGAGCCCGACTCTCACGTTCGCCATCGGCCTGCTTCTGCTGGTCCTTTTCTTCTGGTACTTCGCGACCGACAGCGGCCTGCGGAAGCGGCTCATCGCCACGGCGCTACTCGTGCTGCTGGTAGTTTTCAGCGCCCTCACGATTTACCCGCCGCACAAGAAGATCGCGCTCGGGCTCGATATTCGCGGCGGTACCTCGTTCCTGCTCCGGCTCGTCGGTGGCGAGAAGGAAGTCGATCAGACGATGCTCGGCCAGGCGGTCGAGGTCATCCGGCAGCGCGTCGACAAATTTGGTGGGCGCGAACCAGTGATCGGACCAGTCGGAACGGACCGCATTCTCGTTCAAATCCCCGGGCTCGAGGCTTTAAACATCCAGGAGGCGCGGACGCAGCTGTCGAAAGTCGCGCAGCTGGAATTCCGCATGGTCTACCCCGATAACGGCGAGCGGATCGCCGCGATCGAGGCCGGCACGGACGTCATTCCGCCGGAGTACCGCATCGAGACGTACCAGCCGGACGGCGGCACAAAGGAAAAGAAGGCGGAGCCTGAGCGACTGCTCGTGAAGAAGAAGGCGGATCTCGGTGGCGATCGTGTCACGGACGCCGTTGCCAGCTTCGGGAACGAAGGATGGGCGGTCGATATGACGTTCGACAGCGAGGGGGCGAAGATTTTTGGCGACATCACAGAGAAGTTCAAGGGCTTCCGTTTCGCGATCGTGCTCGACGGCGGGATCCAGTCGGCACCGGTGATTCGCGACGCGATCTACGGCGGCCGGGCCAAGATCACGGGGCGCTTCACGGAACAGGAAGCGCGCGAACTTGCGACGGTGCTCGAGAATCCGCTGCAGACGCCGGTCAGCATCGAGGAAGAACGCAGCGTGTCGCCGACGCTCGGCGCAGATTCCGTTCGCGCGAGCGTGTTCGCCGGGCTGGTGGGTCTGCTGATCACGATGGTCGGCGTGTTGATTTACTACAGACTTGTCGGGGTCATCGCGAATCTGGCGTTGCTCATTAACCTGCTACTGCTGTTGGGCGCGCTCACGATGTTCAACTTCGTGCTCACGCTCCCCGGTATCGCCGGTATCATCCTCACGATCGGCATGGCGGTGGATGCGAACGTGCTGATCTACGAGCGGCTGCGGGAGGAGCTGGCGCTGGGCAAATCGCTCAAGGTCGCCAACCAGGCTGCGTACGATAAGGCGTTCAGCGCCATCTTCGATGCCAACGTCACGACGCTCATCACCGCGGTCATTCTCTTCTGGCAGGCCACCGGCCCGGTGAAGGGTTTCGCAATCGCGCTTACCCTCGGCATTCTGGCGTCGATGTTCACGGTGCTTATCGTCGGTCGCAACGTCGCCGGCCTCCTGATCGATACCGATCGGATCAAGCGCATTTCAATGATGAACTTGATCCCGACGCAGAAGTTCAATTTCCTGCGCCACGGCCTGCTGGCGGTCATCTGCTCGCTCGCGCTGCTCATCGCCGGCGCCACCGCATTCGTCGTCCGCGGCGAGCGCAACTACGGGGTTGATTTCCGGGGCGGCGATCTCCTGACGCTGAGCACCGCAAAACCCGTCGTCGTCGGGAATGTGCGAGACGCGCTGAAGCCGTTGCGGATTGATGACGACTCCTCGATTCAGCAGTCGCAACAAGCTGACCGCAACTACGTCATGATCCGCAGCCCGATGGGTACGAGCGACGCGATCCAGACGCAGATCATGACCGCGATGCCGGACGCCGGGTTCAAGGTGGAGGGGTCGGACCGCGTGGGCGCGCTGGTCGGCGGCGAGTTGGCCAGGAAATCTCTCTGGGCTCTCGGCCTCGGTCTCCTCGGGATTCTGATTTACGTCACCTTCCGGTTCGAGCTTTCGTTCGCGGTCGGAGCGATCGTCGCTGTGCTGCACGACGTGCTGATTACAGTCGGCATCTTCTCGCTGCTTGGCCGCGAGTTAACCCTCACCATGGTCGGCGCGGTGCTGACGATCGCCGGTTACTCGATCAACGACACCATCGTCGTTTTCGATCGAATCCGTGAAGGTCTGGCGCGCGGTCAGCGCGGGTCGATCGAGCAGATCATGAACTCCAGCATCAACGAGACGCTGGGCCGTACCATCCTGACCGGCGGCGCGACTTTGATTCCGCTCATCTGCCTGTTCCTCTTTGGTGGCTCCGTCTTGCGAGACTTCGCCCTGGCGATCCTGATTGGACTGCTCGTCGGCACCTACTCGTCGATCTTCATCGCTTCACCGGTGGTGCTCTGGTGGACGAAAGCGCGTGGCGGCGGCACCCACACGCTACGCCGCGAAGTGACAGAAGCAGCAACCGCGGCGAAGCCCGCCGCCGCCCCCTAGGGAAAGTTATTCACAAGAGTTGACGCTCCGGAACCGGCTGCGTATGCTCGGCACACCGGTCGGGCCGGCGCTATTCGTTCGAAATCGAGGAAAACTACCATGCCAGAAGTCATTGTTCGCAAAGGTGAACCAGTCGACCGCGCCTTGAAGCGGTTGAAAAACAAGCTCGATGCCGAAGGAATTTTGGAGGAGGTCCGCCGTCTGCGCGCTTTCGAGACACCGACCCAAAAGACCCGCCGCAAGGCGAAGGCGAACGCCAAGCGGGGACGGACGAAATTCCGATTCAATCCTTCGTAGGACCGGATTCAGTTAGATTTGTTGCTCTGGCGGCGCTCTTCAGAGCGCCGTTTCTGCGTACGCAGGCTGCGGGCCGGGCCTCTTCTACACTGCTCGCGCGGCACAGTCCGCCGCTACTCGCAGTCGCACGCGATCCGGAATCCGAGATCGTTGCACGAGTAGCTCGGCACGTTGCTGCCGCGGGTGGTCGTGCGCAGGCTATTGAATCGCGACTTCCAGCTGCCACCACGATAGGCACGTTTCGCGCCCGCAGTTGCTCCACGCGGGTTTACCTTCGGCGTGCCGCGGTAATCCTCGAAGAAATCGTGGCACCATTCCCATACATTACCGGCCATGTCTTCGATCTTGAACGGACTCGCTCCCAGCGGGAACGCTCCTACCGGTGAGCTCTCTGCATAGCCATCGCTGATCTCGCAATCGCTCCACGCGAACACGGTATTTCGGTCGGCGAAGTTCGCCACGTCGCCACGTCGATCATAATTTCCCCAAGGGTATTTCCGACCGTCGGTTCCCTTCGCTGCGTACTCCCATTCCGCTTCCGTCGGCAGGCGGTACTTCCGCCGTTCCCGGGTGGAAAGCCACTGACAATATTTGATCGCTTCCAGGCTGCTCACGTAGATCACCGGGTGCTGAGCGCCCGCGCCCGCCGCGCGCTTCCGCGCATGGCTCGGGTCAAACTGCTCATACTCCGCGTTCGTCACTGGAAAACGCGACATATAGAAGCGGCTCAGCGTGATCTTCGTCAACGGCCGTTCGTTAGGCGGGGCGTCGAACGCATCGCTGCCCATCACAAATTCGCCCGAGGGAACGAACAGCATCTGCGCGCCAACCGAATTGACGTAGGTCGGGAAGCGCTGCTCGTCGTTGGCTGGTTCCGTCGGCGCCGGCTGCGCCGCCGGCGCATGGAGACTGACTGGCTTCGGAGCCACCGGCGCGGCAACCGGTCGCGGCGAGGCGGCGGGAGCCGGCACGGCCGCGTTCGCCACCTGGTCTGCCTCGTCCAAATACTGATCAACGAGATCCTCGGCGTCTGCGACCTCGATTCCGAGGTTCTCAGCCATGTTCACAAACGCATCACGCGTCTCGTCGGACATGCCCTCGCTATCGAGGCCCGTTAGGCGCAGCATGCGCAAAAATTCTTCGCGCGGATCGCGATTGGCGCGCACTCGTGGTGCTCGCGGTTGCGGGTTCGAACCGATCGGCCGCGCGGGAGCGGGCGCCGGGGCGGGCGCGGTTGCCGCTGGCAGAACCCGCCGCGCCCCGCTGTCCCGCAACTCCGCCTCGATATAGGCGTTCATCTGCTCGTCGCTCAGGCGATGTTCACGACCGAACCGCAGAAGATTCAGCTCCTCATCGACGGTCAGCGTTCCGTCCGCGAGCGCGAACGTCAGATACTTGTGAAATTCACCCGCGGCCTGCTCCTGCGCCTGCACTGCGAGTTCTTCGTCCATCTGGCGTCGACGCTCCGGGTCGAGCAACTCGACGCGCGCTTCGGTCAGATAACGTGAAGATTCGTCGAGCCCACGGCCGAGCAGCTGAGCGAGGGGATTGCTCGGCTGGTTCTTGAGCGGTAATTTTTTCTGCCACCAGCGCAGCAGCTCGCGACAATGCTCTTCGATCGCGTCGTCGTTTGGCTTCTCGAGTGGGTCAAGGCAGAGCCGCTCGTAGAGATTCGCCGATTTATACTTGCTCCAGCCGTCCCATTTATTGGGATCGTCCGGCAGCGGCAGAGGGAAATGCGCGCCCACGTCGAGCATTTTCAGGAAACATTAAGCTCCGCGAGCCCGGCGGCGGCCGCCGCGATTTCCGCGGGAGCGAGGCCGGTGTTTCTCTCGATCGAGACTTTGGTTTGGTTGCCCGCCGCGTGAACTGCAACCTCCAGCACCTGGTTCGCGTTGTATTCGTAAACCAGCTCGACCGGCGAACCTTTGGGTAAAAACGGCGGCAGCTTTACATCGCAAAGACCAAGCGGAGTGCACTCTGCAGGCAGCGTACTCTCGCCTTCCACGATCCGGACGACGGCGCGCGGCATGTTGGCGCTCGCGGTGCCGAAGAAATTTTTCGCGCTTGCCGGAATCGCGCTCATTTTGCCGATCATCGGGAAGACATACTCCTGGAGCTGACCTTCATCCCAGAGCACCACGCCAAGCGTGTGCGACGTAATGTTCGTGACCTGCATCAAGGCGCCTTCGCGCGATGAAAATTGCTGCCTCGTATCCTCCGGCAGCACGCGCTCGCCGGAGGTTTGCTCTTCCTGCAGCATCACGAGAATGGCCTGAACGGCGGCGCCGATCGCGACCGCTTCGTCCGGGTTCACGTCGTCGCCCACCGGCATCGGCGACAGCTGCGTGATCATCTCGCGAACCATTGGCATCCGGGTCATGCCGCCGACCATCAGAATCTTGCCCAGCTCACTCCACTCCAGCTTCGCTTCCTGCATCACGATCTCGCAGATCGTCTTGCATTTCTCCACCAGGTGGCGCGTTCTGCGTTCGAAGTCCTCCCGCGTCAATTCCACCTTCACGCTCTTGCCGTTGTAGCTGTGGATGATGGCAGTCCGCGGGCGGCTTGAGAGCTGAATTTTGGCAGCGAGGGCGCGACTTTGGAGGTCCTGATAACTTTGCAGATCGAGCAACGGGTTTTCGCCGTGCTCGCGGTCGAACTCTTCGGCCACGAGATTGACGATCACGTCGTCCCAGTCCTTGCCGCCAAGGCGATGATCACCATTGGTGGCGAGCATCTCGATCTTGTGCCCTTCGATCCGCATGATCGTGACGTCGAACGTGCCGCCGCCCAAATCGAAGACGAACACGGTCTGGTCCTCGTCGAGTTTATCGAGGCCGTAAGCCACAGCCGCCGCAGTCGGCTCGTTGATGATCTGCAGGACGTTTAATCCCGCCAGCTGGCCAGCGGTGATCGTCGCGGTGCGCTCCGCGTCGTTGAAATACGCCGGGACCGTGATCACCGCATCGGTGACCGGCTCCTTCAGATATTTTTCGGCATCGGCTTTCAGCTTCTTCAGGATCAGCGCTGAGAGCTCTTCCGCCGAGTAGACTTTCCCTTCGAATTCCCGGTGAAACAGCTCACGCGGTTTCCCCATTTCGCGTTTCACAAAATCGACGATCCGCTCCGGCTCGGCGACCGAGCTGTTCTTCGCAACCGTCCCAACAGAAACGTTGCCGCCATCGAACAAAATCACGGACGGCGTGATGCGCTCGCTCTCTGAATTCGGAACAATCTGTGGCTTTCCGTACTGATCGATGTGCGCGACCGCGGAGAAGGTGGTGCCCAAATCAATCCCGATTGCTTTTCGTTGTGACATTATAGTGAAGATGAAAACGCGAATCGCCCGAGTGACGATTCAGCAGTGTTTCTATCTGCAGTTTCCATGCCTAATTCGTCAGTAATTAGGCAAAACTGATGACTCTCGCCGTGAGGACGCCCCGCGAGGCTCCCCGTGCGCGGAACTGCCTCCGCCAAGAGCGTTCCGGCCTAGCTGTAGCGCTTGGCGACAACTTCTTCCGGTCGCAGTACCTGGCCGCGCCAGACGAAGCCACGGCGGACACGCATCACGATCCGGCCGTCGTCCTCCACGAAGTCTGCCGGTTCGTAGCTGACGACTTTGTGCAAGGTGCGGTCGACCATCTCCTTCTGCTCGATCTCATTGACCTCCATGCGGTTCATGATTTCGACCACGGAATGGATCGAGTTTTCGAGATTTTCACACCACTGGTGCAGCGCACCGCGTTTCGCTTCGGGAGGAGCGGTGTTCTGCATCTGCGCGGCGAGGCTGCTCAGATCGTCAAACAGCACGATCAGATCGCGGATGAACGGCTTCTGGAGCGAGTCGCGCAGAAAATTGTCCCGATACGACTTTAGCTCCTGATGGAGGTTGTTGAAGAGGCGATGATTGACGCTTTCGGTGTTCCGCAGCGCCATCAGGTGCTCATCCATCCGTCGCAGCTGCGCCGCCAACTCCGGCGACTCGGCCGGCTGGCCGCTGGAAAGTTTCTCGAGCCGGTCAGCGAGGATCTCCTCCATCGCCTTCATCCGGTCGTTCAACGCGGCGACTCCTTCGGCGACCTCAGCTGACGCGGTCTGCTCTTCCGCGTCTGCTCCATTCAAGACCGGCGCAATCGTCTTCTCCGCCTCGGCGCTCAGCTGCTGCATCGCAGAGGCGAATTCGTCCGTCAGCTTGATCTCTGCGTTTGAGGGCATCGTCAGGATTTCGTTCCGTAAAATTTGCGAACCGCCTCCACCAGGCCGGGTATGTCGTGCCGTCGGGCCTCGACGTTTACCGTCAGGCCCAGGTCCCGCGCCGTCTTTGAAGTCACGGGCCCAATGCTCGCGACTTGCATGCCTCTCGGCCATGGAAGCCCGAGCGCCATGTAATTCTCGACCGTCGAGGAGCTCGTGAAAGTGATCAGGTCGGCGCCTTCCTCCGAGAGCCGGCGGCGCGCGCCGTTATCGTCGCGGGTCTCGGGGACCGTTCGGTATGCAATTCCGTCGTCGACAATAGCGCCCATGGCAGAGAGCTCTCTTGGAAGCACGTCCCGCGCCTTTTCCGCACGAGCGAGGAGAATCCGAAGATTTTCCACTCCACCTTCCTTCTTGAATTCCCGGACGACTGCCTCCGCTACGTACTCGTCCGGCTGCAGGTCCACATGCAGGCGGAAATCTTTCACCCGCTGCGCTGTCGCCGGCCCGATTGCCGCAATCCTGGCGGCGCCAATCTCCCGCGCATCATCGTAGAGCTTGTAGAAAAGGTCGAAGAACGAGTTCACGCCGTTCGGGCTTGTGAACACAATCCAGTCGTAAGCGTGCGCATCCTGCACCAGCTCGGCGAACGCGCGGAGGTCTGTCGGCGGCTCGATCCGGATGGTCGGCAATTCGAGCACATCCGCACCCAGCACGCGTAACTGCTCGCTCAGAACCCCAGCCTGCGCTCTGGTGCGCGTGACGACGACGCGTTTGCCGGCGAGCGGCCGTTGCTCGAACCAATTCAGCTCATCCCGCAGCGACACTACGTCGCCGAAAACCGCCACCGCGGGGGCTTCGAAACCAGTCGCAGCTACGCGCTGAGCGATGTCGGACAACGTGCCGACCAGCGTCTCCTGGCGCCCCGTGGTCGCCCAGCGGATTAGCGCCACCGGAAGCTCAGGGCGCATTCCGCTCGCGAGCATCTTCTTCGAAATGGCGCCGATCCGCTCCACGCCCATGAGCATCACCTGGGTGCCGCCGAGCTGCGCGAGCGCGGCGAAATCAAGCGAGCTTTCCATCTTCGCCGGATCCTCGTGGCCGGTGAAAAATGTGACGTGTGAATTGCTCCCGCGATGCGTGATCGGGATCCCGGCATAGGCCGGCCCCGCAATCGCGGACGTGACGCCCGGCACCACTTCGAACGGCACTCCGGCCGCCGCGAGCGCCTGCGCTTCCTCTCCACCGCGACCGAAGACGAACGGATCGCCCCCTTTCAAACGCACGACACGTCTTCCCTCATTGGCCTTCTCGACCAGCAGCGCGTTGATGCCCTCCTGCGTCAGCGTGTGCTCACCGGCTTTCTTCCCCGCATAGATCTTCTCCGCGCTCTCAGGCGCCCACTTCAGCATCTCGGGATTGCAGAGGTAATCGTAGACGATCACCTCCGCCTCTTCGATGCACTGCTTCGCGCGCAGCGTCACCAGCCCGAGATCGCCCGGCCCGGCGCCGACGAGTGAACACTTCGCTGCCATTTTTTTATCGCCCATGGATTTGCTCTAAAAGTTCCGCGCCGATTTCTTCCGGCTCCGCCTCCTGCAAGAGTTTGCGCAAGCTGCCCGTGCGTCGCTCTCCACCATGCTCGTCGAAAACCTCCGCGCGCATCTCCATCATTCCAGATTGAATCGTCGCGAGCACGCCCACCGGCGTTCCGCAATCGCCTTGCAGCAGCCGGAGAAACTCACGTTCCGCGCGCAGGCAGAGGAGCGTTTCGGGGTGGCTTACACTCGCGGCGAGCGGCTTCGTTTCAGTGTCATCGGCACGCACCTGCAGTGCGACGATCCCCTGGCCGCCAGCCGGCAGAAACCGATTGCGCGGGAGGACGCTGACTGTGAATGCGTTCTCCTCGAACCGGAGTTCCCTGCCCGAGCAGTCAAATCCGAGCCGCTCAAGTCCCGCACGGGCGAGGATGATCCCCTGCCAGTTGTTGGCCGCGAGTTTGCGCAATCGCGTCGGGACGTTGCCGCGCACATCCACGATCGTCACGTCGCTCCGCCAGCCGCGCAGTTGATGCTGGCGACGCACACTGCCCGTCGCGATCGTCGCTCCGATGGGCAGCGAGGCCGCGTCGCGATCCTCCTTCGCCACCAGGACATCCTCCACCGCGGCGCGCGGCAAGGCGGCGCAAATTTCCAGGCCGGCACTGGCGTCGCTCGGCAGGTCTTTGGCGCTGTGCACCGCCACGTCGATCTGCTTTTCCAGCAACGCGCGTTCGATCTCGCTCGTGAAAAGTCCTTTCCGTCCAGCGCCCCGCTCGAGCGGCTCAGCGACCGGCGCCGCTCGTTCGTCGCCGCGCGTGGTGATGATTTTCCACTCCACACGAAGGCCCGGATGCGCACTGCGGAGCGCCGCTTCCACCATCGAAGTCTGCGCGCGCGCGAGATCGCTCCCGCGCGTGCCGAGCACAATCCGGCTCACGATTCGGATGTGCGCAACTGTGCCTCCGTCAGCGGACGATGCAGCATGCTCTCTGCCGGCCGGACCGTCATCGACCCGCGGCGCAGCCAGCTGCCGAAGTCGCTCACGTGCTCGGCGATGATCTGTTCGCCGGCGGCGATCTGTTGCCGGCGCAAGGCGAGTGATTGCTCAGCGATCGATTGCAGCGAATCGATGTCGTAAAGGTAAACGCCTTCCATTTTGTTTACCTCCGGCGCCACGTCGCGCGGCACGGCGATATCAATGATGAACAATGGCCGATCGATCCGCTCCTCGATCATCGGCCGAAGGAGATCCGCGGTGAGCAACGGCTCCTCGGCCGACGTGGAGGAGATCAGAATGTCGATCATGCGGCATTGCGCCGGCCAGTGCTCGAATGGCACCGCTTCGCCCGCCACCGCGGAGGCCAGAGTCGCCGCCCGCTCCAGCGAGCGATTGCTGACGCGGAGATCGCGCACCCCACGCGAGATCAGCGCCCGGGCGGTGCGTTCGCTGGCCTCGCCGGCACCGAGCAGCAGCACCTTGCGATCGGTGAGATCGCCGAAGATTTTCACCGCGAGATCGACCGCGACTGAGCCGACCGAAACCGCACCCCGCGTGATGTCGGTGCGGCTGCGCACTTGTTTCGCCACGCGAAAAGCGCGTTGGAAGAGCCGGTGCAGGCAGGGCCCCGCGGCGCCCGATGCACGCGAGGCTTCATAAGCCTTCTTCGCCTGGCCCAGGATCTCCGTCTCACCGAGGACCATCGAGTCCAGACCGCAGGCCACGCGAAATAGATGCTGGACGCATTCATCCGCTTCGTAGCGGTAGAATGTCGGCGAGTTCGTGGCGGTGGCAATCGCCGTTTCGCGGAGGAGCGACCGTGCGATGGCGTCCGTGGAGACTGGCTGTTCTGATGCGCCGTAAACTTCCACGCGGTTACAGGTGGTGAGCAGCAGCGCTTCGGCGCAGCCAGCAGCGGTGCGGAGCGCATCGGCGTCAGAGTGCGTCCCATAACGCTCGCGCGTTTCCACGTTCGCAGTGTGATGGCTAAGGCCGACGCAGAAGAGGTGCATCAGAGCGGGCGGCTTTCCGACACAAAGGTGATGCCCCACAAGATGGTGACCGCGGCGCTAAAGGCCACGATGCAAAGAGCGGCGACACGTTTTGGCGCCAGCTTCCGCAGGTGGCGTCCGTGCAGGATCGCGCCGTACAACAGCCATACGATCCCGGCGCAGGTCATCTTTAAGACCGGCAGCGGCTGCCCGGTGAAGAAGCCGCTCACCAATCCGGCGGTGAAGAGCAGGAACCCGAGCCAGAGCAAGCGCGTGATCGCAGTGAACAGATCGTGCAGCGGCGGCAGATGATGGAAGACCGAGTGCAGCTGTCGCGTTTTCAGTTGCCGCTCCTGGATGAGGTACATCAGCCCCGCGATGCAGGCGAGGGCGAACGCCCCATATGCGATCATCGACATTGAAGCATGAAACTCGAGCCACGGATTCGCTTCCACGCGCGTGGTGTGCGGAACGTCGATAGGAGCTGCCAGGGAGAGGGCTTGGATCCCAAACACCAGTGGGGCGGTGAATGCGCCCATCAGCGACAGACGGTAGGCCGGTCCGACCAGCATGTAGATGAGCACAATCGACCACGCGAGGAAGGTGAACACCTCGAAGAGGTTTGTAATCGGGCAGCGGCCGATTGCGTTTCCTCTCACCCACAGAAACGCCGTCTGTAGTAGGAAACCGCAAGCAATGGCGACGAAGTTGAAACGTCCAGGCCGGAATACGCCGGCCCGCAAGGCGAGCAGCGTCCGCACGACAGCCACGAGAAAGCAGGCGGTGGCGGCGATCAGGAGCGAGCGATCCATCGAGAGCGGCCAGCTTACCGGCCGCACCTCCGCGGTGCAACTAACCGTGGCTTACCTGCGGCGCGGCTTCGGCCCTTCTATCTCGGGCCATTTGCCGTCCTTCTCCACCGCCAGGAAGGCCGAGCCATATTACTCGATCTGATTCCCGCCTGCCTCGTCGGAGACGGGAAACGAGAGCGCCATCCTGCCATCGGCGATCTTATAGATCACGAGGTGGAGATGCACCGGGGTAGCTGGCGCTTGCCGATCGGTGTGGCCGAATCCGCTGATGCCAAAGCCAGGGGCAAGCTTGAGCGCAAAATCGTCGTAGACACCGCCGAGCTCTGAGTGAGTCACGCGTGCACCTGCGAACCGCCTCCCACGAGCTGCCCACGGACGACGACCCAACTTTCGACTGGCGAGATCAGCAGCGACCGGTAGAACTTGGGGCTGACGATTCGTTTTAACGTCTCCTTCGGGAAGTTTGGGAGATTCGCGATCGTCCGAACATTCGTCCGAGCCGGTGCGCCGATGGACGTCGTCACGAGACTCGCTACGAATGCCACCACCGCGCAAAGATTTCTCATCCGGCGTTTACATCAACCGGACGTAGAAAGAGCAAGCGCAACGAACCCGGACAACAGCTGCGGGTAGTGTTCGCGCATTGTCACCCTGCACGGCAGATTCGCCCTCACCTCAATCCTCTCCCTCAGGGAGAGGAGGACGCGCAGCGCCAGGTGAGGGCCAACTGACAGTCAACAAACACTTCCACAGCTGCGCCCGGCGGCGTGAGATGCCGCGCTTAGTTGATCATCACGACCGTGCCGACCGGGATCTCTGTGAACAGCTTCACCGCTGCTTCACTCGGCAGTCGGATGCAGCCGTGGGATGCGGGATAGTTCGGCACGGCTCCCTGGTGCAGGCCGAAGTCCAGCCCATTCAGCCGCATGAAGAAGGGCATGTTCACGTGGTAAATGGTCGACTTGTGGCTGCGCTTTTTGTCGGTCACGACGAACTCACCGGAAGGCGTCGCAAAGCCCGTCCGCCCCGACGAAATAGCCGTTTGGTAAACCGGAGTGCCGTCCTTGATCACGGACGCGCGTTGCGCCGCGAGCGAGATCTCGATGCGCAGCTCGCTGGGAGCCGGCCCTCTGCCGAGCAGCATCTGCATGCAACGCCAGCTATCAGTGCGCGCGGCGAAGTAGAGCGCGAGCATCTTGTGTTTCACCGTGGAGCGATTTCGCTCCGCGCCGGCGTCGAGTAAAGCACGCACATAATCCTCGCGCCCGAGACCAGCGGCGATCATCAGCATCGTAATTCCTTCATCGCTGATCGCGAAGCTGCGCAGGTACTGCGGCTTGATCGAGGCGACGAACGCTTTGTCGTGTGGCACCGGCAACGTCACATTCGGATTCACGCCGGCTGTTAGCAGCGCGGTCACGAGTGCGGTATCATCGGCCACCATCGCGTGCGCGAGAAGCGGCACGTTCGTGCCCGGCTTCATCGGAGGTGACGGGTGACGGCTGATGAGCAGCCTGGTCAGCTGGCCGTTCTTCGCTGTCAGTGCGACGTCGAGTGCACGATACGTGCCCGGCGTCCATTCGAGCGTGGAAGGCGCGCGGTTCAGAACTGCTTCGATGATCCTCTCGTCGCCGGTCTCACACGCGAGTTCCACCAGATTGCCTGTCGGGCCAACGGCTGGCTGAATCTCCGCCATAGCCGGCAGGAGTAGCTCCACCGCAGCCTGGTTTCTCGAAGCGATCGCGTGATGCGCTGCGGTCCTCCCACCGGCATCGGCGGCGTCGAGATTTGATGATCGTGAGGCCAAGGCGCGGAGCAACTCTTCATTGTCGTAAGTCGCCGCGACCATCACCGCCGTTGTCCCGCTGCGATCCGCCAGGTCGACATTTGCGCCCGCGTCGAGCAGTCGCTGCACCGTCGTCGCGTCATGCTCGATGGTGGCTTTCAGGAGCGGTGTCGTGCCGTTTCGATCAGCAATGTTGACGTCTGCTTTTTGATCGAGAAGCCGTTGCGCGATCGCGCCATCCTGCTGGGAAATCGCGAGGAGAAGCGGCGTCGTGCCGTTCGGGTCAGTGATGTCGGGTTTAGCACCGGCCTCGAGAAGGCGCTGCACCATCGCGCCGTCCTGCTGCGCCGTGGCGATCAACAACGGCGTGCGACCGTCCGCTCCGGGAGCGTTCACATCTATCTTCTCCGAGAAGCAAAGCTCTAGGAGCTGAGTGTTTCGCGTCTCGATGGCGCGGGCTAGCGATTCCGGCGCCAGCGAGCTGCGCGCGTCGCGATGTTTCGCCAGGCTGCCGGCCAACAGCATGAAGGCGCCCACGAGGGCGAGCTTCTTCATCATGCTTTTGGTCTGGCGAGTCACGGGTTCGATGGGAGACTTTATTTTGAATTTCGTCAAGAGCGGGAAAAATGGTCGCATGTTGCGGCCAGGAGCGGATAGATTTTTGCTGCGGGGCCGGCGACGCACGCTGGATCGCAGCCGTTGACGTTTGATCGGTGGCCGGTAGCATCGCGCCATGGCTTCCGATCACCTCGCCAAATTGCGAGCCGCCGTGCGCGATGTCGCGGACTTTCCGAAACCGGGAATCATCTTCAAGGACATCACGCCCATCCTTTGCGACGGCGCTCTCTTTCGCACCGCGATCGATCTGTTCCGGGAACGCTGCCGCGGGCTCAAGGTCGATAAAGTTGTCTGCATCGACGCGCGTGGGTTCCTCTTCGGGTCGGCCGTGGCCTATGAACTCGGGATCGGTTTGGTGCCGATTCGGAAAAAGGGCAAGCTGCCCTACAAGACGGAACGTGCGGCTTACACGCTCGAATATGGTGAAGCGGAAATGGAGATGCACATCGACAGCATCAATCCCGGTGAGCGGATCGTGTTGATCGACGACCTCCTGGCGACCGGCGGGACGTCCGCCTCAGCGGCGACCTTGATCAAAAAGGTCGGCGGCGAGCTGATCGAGGCGCAATTTCTCATCGAGCTGGAGTTCCTGCACGGCCGCGCAAAGCTCGAGCCGGATCCTGTTGTTTCGTTCCTGACGTATTAGGCGAGGGATTGCCGGAGGCGTGCACCGCCGGCCATCCTGAGCCGATCAGTGGCAGGTGCAACCGGAGCCGCAGCTGCCGTCGTCTGCGATCAGGACTTCCATTTTGATCTCCTGCAACTCGAGCTGGTCGTGGATCATTCCCAGCAGCTCGACTGCGCGATCGTCCGGCATCTCCACGCAACGCAGTTCGATCCGCGCCGGTTTTCCGGCGAGCTCCGGATGTTCAGCCAGCATTTCGCCATCGAGGAGGAACGAGACGTAGGCGTTGAATTTCTCCTGCAGCTCATGCAGCCGCAGATCGGAACCATCCCATGGCCGCTCTTCATTCATGACGAGGAGCACCTCACCGGCCCGTTGATCGACCGCGAAAAGATCGATCACGGCCGCGTTCGCGACGCCTGTTGCGGCCGTCTGTTGCGCGTGGTCGCAGTCGCGATCGTTCTCGTGTTCGTGGTCGTGCATCAGAACAAAAGTTTCAACAGCCTGCGCTGTGCGCAAGCCGAATGGGTGCCGGCGCCCTGTTCGAGGCCGAATCCAAGGTCTTCCGCAATTGAAACGTTGGACGTTGAACGTTGAACGTTGGACGTTTCCCGATGCTGAAATTCACGAGCGTGCTGGCGTTCCTCCTCTCCATTGGCATCAGCAACGCCGCCGCGCAGTTCTCCCCTGCCCTGCTTCAGAACAACAATTACTGGGGAGACGGCAAAGCCGAGTTCAGCATCTACGGAGCAGAGATCGTACGCTACGGCGAGCCGCGTCAGTGCGAGGTGCTGCACATCCTGGTGCGCGAGCCGTTCGACCCGAAACAGCTCGTGAAGCCGGAAGGACCGATGCGGCCCGACACGATCGCGGTGCTAAAGATGAATCAGATCCTGCACGTGCCGACTGGCCTCTACGTTTACCAGCAGATGCACGCCAGCTTCTGGCGGGTGGACAACTCACAGCTGCTGAAATTCTCGCTCACCAGCAACGACAGCTGCGGCAACACCTATAAGGAAGCGCGCCGGCACGGGGACCAGTTCACCTACGACTTCCGCACCTACTGGGATGGAATGGCCGCTGGCACCGAAGAGGTGAAGCCACCGCCGAACGGCCATTTCTACGACGAGCTGCCGTGGCTCGTTCGCACGATCGATTTCACGAAGCCGGGCACGGAATTCGAGATCCAGCTCGCAGGCAGCGCGATCAATTCCAAAAAGGACAGCTTCACTTTCCAGCCTGCGAAAGTGTCCTTCACAGCCGATCGCCGGGCGATCAACGTGAAGGTGCAACACGCAGGTGGCGGCGATGAGTTCATCCTCGATCGCGATCCTCCGCACTTGCTGCGCGAGTGGAAAGCCGCCGACGGCAGCCGCCTGAAGATGAAACGCAACCTGAAGGTCGACTACTGGAACTACAACAAGACCGGCGACCGTGAGCGCGCGCTCAACAATCCGATGCTGCGCCTCCCGGATTAGCGCTCGTTAGGCCGCGGTGGCGCTGGCGTGCTCCCAGAGCTCCGTCTGGAGCCGGGCCACCACGCTGATCAACTGGCGGTGATCCGCCGGCTTATCGACGATCGCCTCCACCGCGAGCTCGCCGAAACGCTGACGCTCCTCGAGCGACAAGGCACCTGCGAACACGATGACTTTCCCGTGGAACCCGGTGTCGCGCGCCTGCACCACGAGATCGTGGCCGCTCAACCCGGGCATCTGCATGTCGGTGATCAGAAGGTCGTATTTATCGGGCGCGGCGGAGATCGTCCTCAGCGCCCGGGTGCCGTCGTACGCACATTTCACACGGTACCCGTAAAAGCGAAGCATGTCCGAGAGGAGCTCGACCAGTTCAATGTTGTCATCTGCGCACAAAATACGCAGTGAATGCCGGTGAGCGATCTGAGTATCCATGAGCAAACCAAACAGCGAGAACCTGTTCGGGCGGCCGCTTTCGCAGGGACGAAAAGCCCGGCCGGGCCGCGGGAACTCAGCTGTAACTCTGATTCGCATCACCGGCTGCTGCTGCGTGTGCTCGAACCGCAAAGTGCCAAATTGCGAACGCTGCTGATCAGCGTTATTGACATGCGTGGCTAAAGCTCCCTCCAAGCCGCTCACCCTTCTCGGCCGCAGCGAGGCGCGACTGCCTGCGTCGCCGGACGAGGCGCAGCTCGAAACTTTCCCCAGCCCGGCGCAACGGCCTTACCGCATTCGATTCGAAACGGCGGATTTCACTTCGCTTTGCCCGGTGACGGGACAGATGGACTTTGCGCAGGTGGTGATCGAGTACGTGCCGGATCGCCTCTGCGTTGAAAGCAAATCGCTGAAGTTTTACCTTGGCTCCTATCGCAACCAGGCCGCGTTTAACGAGGCGGTGACGAATCGAATCCTCGACGATTTCGTGAAAGCTTGCGCGCCACGCGAAGCGGTCGTGACCGCCGAATTCTCGCCTCGCGGCGGCATCGGCCTGACGGTGCGGGCGGAATACGCCGCCAGCAAGAGCGCGCGCAAAGAGTCGGGCCGAAACGGCCGATGAAGCGCGCCGTCGTGCTGCTCAGCGGCGGCCTCGACTCGGCAGTGACCCTTGCGATCGCGAAGCGCGACGGATTCGAGCCGCACGCGCTCTCGTTTGACTACGGCCAGCGGCATCGGGTCGAACTCGACGCCGCCCGGCGTGTCGCGCAAGCAGCGGGCGTCCGCGATCATCGTGTGGCTCAGATCGATCTCCGCGTCTTCGGCGGCTCGGCCCTGACGGACGACATCCCTGTCCCCCTTGAGCGCTCCGTTGCTGAGATTGGTCATGGCCACGGAATCCCGGTCACCTATGTTCCTGCCCGAAACACCATCTTCCTCTCCTACGCGCTAGCCTGGAGTGAAGTCACTGGCGCGGCTCACATCTTCCTCGGCGTGAACTCTGTCGATTATAGCGATTACCCCGATTGCCGGACGGAGTTTCTGCAGGCCTTCGAGCATCTCGCATCCGTCGGCACCAAGTCCGGCGTGGAGGGGACGCGAGTGCGCGTGCATGCGCCGCTGCTCCATCTCTCCAAAGCCGACATCGTGCTGAAAGGCGCTGAACTCGAGGTGAATTTTGCGCTCACCCACAGCTGCTACGATCCGGACGTCGACGGAATTTCGTGCGGCAAATGCGACGCCTGTCAGCTGCGACTGAAAGGCTTTCGCGAGGCGGGGCTCACGGATCCCATCCGCTACGCGGCATGATCAAGCGACTATGGCCGGTGTTCCATCTCACCGTCGCTGAACAACGAATGGTGATCTTCCTGCTGTCTGCCGTAATCGCCGTGGTGGCGGCGAAGAGCTACCGCAACGTGGCCATCCATGCGGTGCCTGCCGAGGCATCGTTGCCGGCCGCTGATCAACCGTCGCCCAGCCCCGGGATTCGTCCGTAGCCGACAAACGTCGGGCGGCGACCGCTCGTCTCCGCCCGCTTCGAGCGCGAGACCTTGAAGTCGAAGATGCTGACTCCGTAGCGCGATTGATCGCGGTACACACGCCCATCGCTCGCTCCTACCATGATCCGCCGCCCACTCCCCTTCTCGCGCCCGAGATAAATCATCGAGTGGGTGATCGGCGGATCGCGATTGATGTCGTACGTGCCGGTCCAGAAAAGCAAATCGCCCGGTTTCAGCTCCGCGAGTTCGAAGGAGTCATCGCTGTTGCTGACGACGGCCTCGAACTTGCCGGCTTTGCGCACCCAGACGTATTGCTGACTGGAATCGCGCGGCACATCCGTGAAGCCGCTCTCGCGCAGGATGTAATAGACGAACCCCGAGCAATCCATCCCGCCGGCGGAGGGATCGGCGGAGCCGTACTTGTAGGAGAGATTGCGGCCGGCGAGCGCGAGCGACGACTCGACGAGCTTCTTTACCGCGGGCGAGTAGCTCTCGAAATCTGTTAACTCGTTAGGCGCGATCGTGACTCCTGCCGGCCGATCTTTTTTCGCTTCCGGCGATGCGGACGGCTTCGGAGTTTCGCCCGGAGAGGGACTTGCTTCGGGAGTGACCGTCGGGGAGGAATCCGGAGTGGGCGTCGCCTCGGGCGAGGGACTTGGCGTCGCGCTCGGCGACGGTGTTGGCGAGGGCGAGCCGTTCTTCTTTTTGCCCTTCGGCGAAGGGGATGGCGAGCTCGTCGGCGATGGCGTCACCGAAGGCTCTGGGGTCGGTGTCGGGGATGGCGTTGTCTTGGACGAGGGGCTTGTTTTTGGTGACGCGCCTGCCTTTGGCGTCGGAGTCGGCGTGGCCGACGGAGAGCTCTTCGCTTTCGGTGATGGAGAAGGCGTCGGCGATGCCTTCTTCGTCGTCGCTGTGGTGCTTTTCCGCTTCTTCGGCGGCGGGGTGGGATTGAGGACGCTCTTGATCTTGTCGCCTAACGACTGCGCCTCCGCCGGGGCCACGCCGAACGTGAACGCCACGGCACACGCCAAGGTAATCGGAAGCAGCCAGCCACAGAAGCGCCGTTTCAACGCGCCAGTTCCTTGAGGATTTCCTTGTTCAGGCGAATGCCCGCCTCGAAGTTCTCGAGCGGGAAGTTCTCGTTAGGCGAATGCGCGCGGCAGTCCGACAGCGCCAGGCCGAGGAGCAGCGTTTCGACACCGAGGATGGTGCGGAATTGGGAGGTGATCGGGATGCTCCCACCCTCGCGAATGAGCGCCGGTTCTTTGCCGTCGAACGCCTCGTGCAAGGCGCGCTGTGCCGCCTGCCCGTCGCCCGAATGTGGATCCGTAAGATACCACGGGCCGCTGTGGCCGTCGGTAATCTCCATCGTCACGCCTTTCGGCAGGTTGGCGCGCAGGTGTTTCTTCGCCAGCTCGAGAATTTCCGGCCCATCCTGGTTCGGCACCAGCCGGAACGTCAGCTTCGCCATCGCATGGCTCGCGATCACCGTCTTCGTCCCCTGTCCCTGATAGCCGCCGCCGATGCCGTTGATCTCCGCCGTCGGCCGCGCCCAAAGCCTCTCCAGCGTGCTGTAGCCGGCCTCCCCGAAAAGATCCGGTGAGCCGGTCTCCCCGAGGATTTCCTTGTCGCCGTCGAGAGGCAGCTTCCGCCACATCTCGCGTTCCCAATCCTCGAGCGGCTTCACCTTGTCGTAGAAGCCGGGGATCGCCACCCGCCCTTCGCGGTCGTGCACGGTTGCAAGGAGCTGCGCGAGCGCGGTGATCGGATTCGCCACTGCACCGCCGAACATCCCGGAGTGCAGATCCATCTTCGCGCCGGTGATCTTGATCTCGAGCGCCGTCACACCGCGCAACCCATAGCTCAAAGTCGGCACGCCCTTCGCCACCATGCCGGTATCGGAGACCACCACCACGTCGCATTTCAATGCATCAAGATTTTGCTTCAGGAACGGACCGAGGTTCCCGCTGCCGATCTCCTCTTCGCCTTCGATCACGAAGTGCAGGTTCACCGGCAGCTCGCCATCCTTTTCCATCGTCTCCTGCACCCCCAGGATGTGGGCGAGGATCTGCCCTTTATTGTCCGTCGAGCCGCGGGCGTAGACGTAGCCATTCTTCTCGACGGGCTCGAATGGCGGCGAATCCCACAGCTCGAGCGGGTCCGGCGGCTGCACATCGTAGTGGCCGTAAATCATCACCGTCTTGCGTCCGGCTTGATGCTTGTTCTTCGCCCACACCACCGGGTGGCCCGGCGTAGGCATGAGCTTCGCCTCCAGCCCGATTGCGGTGAGCTTCTTCACCAGCCATTGCGCGCAGTTCGCGACGTCTTTTTTGTGTTTGTCGTCGGTAGAAACGCTCGGGAAGCGGAGCAGCTGGTAGTAATCTTCGAGATGGCTGGGACGCATAGACGCGCAGCCTAAACCATCTTCACAGCCTTTGCCCAATCGTTCTGACACGTCGATGAGACGGTCTGCTCCCGGATGTCATTCGAACCCCCGCAGCCGTTCTGTTGTGGACGCCAGCCGCACCACAACATCTTGTAGCGGCAGCCCAAAAAAAGCTTGTCGCCCACATCCAATTGCGATAAGCAGGTTCAACGGCCGCTACGCCCCTTCTCACATGCACCTCCATTCGCTTGAACTGGTCGGCTTCAAGTCCTTCGCCGACAAGACCACTTTCAACTTCAGCGAAGGCGTCACCGCCGTTGTTGGCCCCAACGGATGCGGTAAATCGAACGTCCTCGATGCAGTCCGCTGGGTCCTCGGCGAGCAATCTGCCAAAGCCCTCCGCGGCGGCGAGATGGCTGACGTCATCTTCAACGGGACCGACTCACGCAAGCCGGTCGGGTTCGCTGAAGTCTCGCTGACGTTTACCGATTGCGCGCAAGAGCTCGGGGTTGATTGGCACGACGTCCGCGTCACGCGCCGCGTCTATCGCGATGGCAACTCCGAGTACCTGCTGAACAAGACCGTCTGCCGTTTGCGCGACATCCAGAGCCTGTTTGCCGACACCGGCGTCGGCCGCAGCGCCTACTCCATCATGGAGCAGGGCAAGATCGACCTGATCCTCAGCTCGCGCCCGGAGGATCGGCGCGCAGTGTTCGAAGAAGCGGCAGGGATCACGAAGTACAAGGGCCAGAAAAAAGAGGCGATGCGGAAGCTCGAGGCGACCGAAGCGAACCTCCTGCGCATCGGCGACATCATCAAAGAGGTGAAACGCCAGATCGGCTCGCTCCAGCGGCAGGCTGGCAAGGCGCGGCGTTACCAGACCTTGATGACGGATCTGCAGGTGCTCGACACGCATCAGTCGCGTCACAAGTTGGAGCAGCTCGAGAGCGAGCTGAACCACTGCGGCGCCGAGATCGTGCGCTTCGAGGAAGTGGAAGGCGAGACGCTCGCCAGGATCGAAACGAGCGAGAACGAACTCGCGAGCAAACGTTGTGAGCTGGACGCGATCGATGCGCGCATCGGGGACGCGCGCGCTGAGGTGCAGCGATTGCACAGCGAGATGTCCGCGCATCGCAGCCGGACCGAGTTCAATCGCCAGCGTGCGCAGGAAATTACGGAGCTCATCGAGCGTTATACACGCGACATTGCTGCCGCCGAAGCGAAGCGCACGGAGCAGGCGAATCAGATCAGTGCGGCCGACGCGTTGATCGAGAAGACGACGGCGCTGCTCGCGTCGAAGCAGGACGAATTGGCCGAGCTAAGCGAAAGATCCTCCAGCCTTCGGGCACAGCGCAGTGCGCGTGAAACAGAGCTGCAGACGCTACAGTTCTCGTTGTCGAAAGCCGAACACCGTGTCGCGGTGCTGGGCGATGAGATAGCCGGGACGAAAACACGTCGCGATGCGACGCTCGCGCGGATCGCTGATCTCGGTGCCGACATTGAGAGCGCCACGCGTTCACGTGACGAAGCGCAGGCGACACTCGACGGCGCGCGCGCCGCTCATCAGACGGAGCAGCAAACCGTGGAGAGCCTCTTTCAGGCGTTGCGTGCTGCCGAAGAAACATTGCAGACCCGGCAGCATGATCTCGCGGAAGCCGAGAAGGCTGTCTCGCGGATGGAACGTGCGATCGCGGAAAAGCAATCGCGTCTCGAGATCCTGCGCCAGTTAAACGAAGAAGGCGAAGGTCTGGCGAAAGGCTCACAAGCCGTCCTGAAAGGCCTTGATGATCCGGAGCGCATCCGGCCTGCCATCGCCGGGGCGCTCGTTTCCAGCCTCGACGTCGATCGTGAGTTCGTCCCCGCGCTCGAAGCTGCGTTCGGCCGCAACATGCACGCGGTGGTGCTGCAGGATCCGACGCTCGCAGCCGAGATTCTCCGCAACGTCACCGGTAACAGCCTCGGTCAGGCGGCTCTCGCGCTCGCCGATCTCACACCGGCCGGCGGCGATGATCACTTGATCGATCTTCCGCAGGGCGCAATTGCGTGGGCGATCGACAAGCTCTCCGCTCCCGAAGCGCTCGCGCCGCTCGTTAGGCGCTTGCTCCGTGGGGTTGCAATCGTGGCTGACCTTGAGACCGCGATTCGGCTGAAGCGCGAGCACTCCGTGTTGCAATTCGCCACCGTTTCCGGCGAGTTCATCTCCACTGCGGGCATCGTCTTTGGCGGGACGGCGAACAGCGCCACGACTTCGCTGCTCGGTCGGAAGGTGCTGATCAGCGAAACCGCCGCGGAAGTCGCGCATCTTGAAACGGAGATGACGGCGCTCGCCACCCGACGAGATGATGCGAAGGCGACAATCGTGTCCGCTGCCGACGAACTCGAGCAGGCGCGCGGGCGTCATCAAGCAGCCCACGTTCAGCAATCCAACTCCGCCGCGCAGATCCTTCTCATGGAGCATCAACTGCGGGCGGCCGACGATCGGCTGCGGCAATCGCACACCGAGCGCGCGACACTCGAGCAACAAACTGGGTTTGCCGATGATCGGATCACACAGCTAGAGCAGGAGCTGGCCTCGCTCATGAGCACGGTCGCCGATCAGCAAGCGCAACGGGCGGCTGCTGCTGATGCGAGCGAGCAGGCGCGGTTGCATGAAGAGGAAACGGGAGAGCAGCTACAGGCGTTGCGGCTCGCCGTGGCGACGGAGAAACAGCGCCATGAGAATTTGCTCAGCCAGCGCCAGCCGATGGCCGCGCGCGCGGCCGAGCTCGCGGAGCTGATCGATGCGCGCCGCGTCGATATCAGCAACTACGAACGCCGGATCGAGTTGCAGAGCATCGAGTCCGAACAAACTGAGGCGACACTTGAGTCGCAGGCGACGGACCTTGCTGCTGCCGAGGAGAACGTCGCCACGGTCGCGCAGGAACGCGCTTCGCGTCTCGCCGCCGTCAACACGCTCGAAGCGGAGCTTCACGCCATCCGCGCTTCATTGAACGAACTGCATGACACGCGCGGGAAACAGCAGGTCCGCGAGACGCAGCTGCAGTTGCGTGTCGACAATCTCCTGGAGCACGTCACGCGACGTTATCAGCTCGACCTCCGCGAGTTCGCGCCGGATCGCTACGCGTTCCAGAAGACGTTGCGCGTCCAAATGAAGCGGCGCTTAACGGGGACGGAAGAGGCTCCTGAAGCGACACCCGCCGTCTCTTCGGAAGAAGAAGCGCAGAATGGCGCTGCGGCGGAAATCACTGCCGCGCAGCTCGATTCGATCATCACCGACCTCACGCGTCAGCTCGATAACATGGGGCCGGTGAATCTGGACGCCGTGCAGGAATACGATGAGCTCGAGGAGCGTCATCGTTTCCTCGAAACGCAAAACAACGATCTCACCGCCTCGCGTAAGGAGCTGCTCGACGTGATCGCGAAGATCAACAACACGACGCAGAAGCTGTTCGCCGACACCTTCGCGCAGGTGCGGGTGAACTTCCGCGAAATGTTTGCGGAGCTGTTCGGTGGCGGACGCGCGGACCTCGCGCTGGTCGACGAAAGTGATCCGTTGAACTGCGGCATCGACATCATGGCCAAGCCTCCGGGCAAGCAGCTGCAGATGGTGTCGCTGCTCTCGGGAGGTGAGCGGACGATGACGGCGGTCGCGTTGCTGTTCGCGATCTACATGGTGCGGCCGAGCCCGTTCTGCATTCTTGATGAAATGGACGCGCCGCTCGACGAGTCCAACATTAACCGCTTCATCAAGATGCTCGACCGGTTCGTGGAGCAGAGCCAGTTCATCATCATCACGCATAACAAGCGCACGATCGCGAAGGCCGACGTGCTCTACGGCGTGACGATGGAAGAGCGCGGCGTGAGCAAGCTAGTCGGCATGCGCCTGGCGGCCGAGAAAGGCGCCGACGGCGAGCTCACGGCCGCGGGACGGCGTCGCGCTTCCGAGCCACAGTTCCCGGCGGAAGGCGCGGAGAACGAGCGCGAGCTGGCGTTGAGTAGGTAAGACCACGCGCCGCCCGCGGGCGACTTAAAGCGATGAGCGGCCACGTTGAATCAACGTCAGCGGTCGAGCGGCGCGTGCTCGGCGTCGACGGTGGCGGGACAAAGACGGAATGGGCGCTCCTTTCCGGAGATGGCGCGCACATCAAAAGTGGGATGCTGCCCGCGGCGAATCTCCGGCTCACTACGGACGAAGCGCTGCGCCGCATGTTTGATGTGCTTCCTGGTGAAGCGACACACGTCGGCGTCTTTTTGGCGGGGTGCGCGAACGAGGCCGATCGCGCGCGTTTGCGCCGGCTGTGCGAGCGCCGCTGGCCGGGCGCACAGATCGCGGTCGGGAGCGACCGCGCCTCGGGATTCGCGACTGCATTTGCGGCGCGCGACGGCATTGCCGTGATCGCTGGCACTGGCTCGGCTGTGACGGGCAGGCGCGGCGACAGAATCGAGAAAGCCGGCGGTTGGGGTCAGCTCCTGGGCGACAAAGGTGGCGGATATAATCTCGCCGTCCAGGCGCTCCGTCGTGTGCTGTCCGATTACGACATCGATCAACGCGTGGGCGAGCTGTCGCAAAGCATTCTGCGCCGGCTCTGCCTGAACAAACTCGAAGACCTCGTCGCGTGGGCTTCCACGGCCGACAAGATGTCCGTCGCGATGCTTGCACCGGTCGTGTTCGAGGCGGCCAAGCGCGGCCACAAGGAGATGCTGAGTGCGATGCACGGTGGCGCACAGATCCTCGCCGCGTTTACCGGTTCCGTGGCGAAGCGGCTCGAGCTCGATGCACCGGAGGTGCAGCTGACCGGCGGGCTGTTCGTACATCACCCGGAATACGGCGAGCTGTATCAGGAACACCTGGGCAAGATCCTCCCGGCGGCACGTGTCACTGTTTGCAGATCGTCTGGCGCGCTCGGAGCTGCATGGTTGGCAGCGCGTGACCTGCCGGACGCTGCCGCGGCCAGCGCCGCGGAAGAACCTGCAGCCGTATCGACGCAGCGCACGCTCCCCGAGCTGGCCGTTGCCACAACCGAGCAGCGGAACCCGCGCTCAACGCGGCTCGATAAACTTTCCAACGGCGAGTTGGTCGACTTGTTCGTGACGGAGGAAGAGCTCGTTAGGCAAGCGCTCGCTGCCGCCCGCGAACATCTTGTCGCGGCGGTCGATGTCGCGAGTGCCACGCTGTCGAACGGTGGTCGGCTGTTCTACATCGGAGCCGGAACAAGCGGACGGCTCGGCGTTCTCGATGCGAGCGAGATTCCGCCAACGTTTGGCACGCCTCCGTACATGGTGCAGGGCATCATGGCAGGCGGACCAACTGCCTTGCA
>JACDCC010000331.1 GCA_013694595.1 Chthoniobacterales bacterium | reverse complement strand
CTGTAGCGGCGGTCTATGACCGCCGACATCTTGATCCCGCGCAGAGCATTCGGCGCTCACAGAGCGCCGCTACAGCAGAGCCAAATCTGAAATGAAGCCCGTCCTGCAAACCGATCCGAAGGCCGGTTATCTCGCGCAAAAGACGGAGATCGACACCGCGATCGCGGCTGCGCTGGAAAGCGGTCGCTACATCCTCGGTGCCGAGGTCGACGCCTTCGAAGCGGAGTGGGCAGCGTGGCTGGGCACGACCGATGCCATCGGGGTCGGCAACGGGACGGACGCGATTGAACTCGCGCTGCGCGCACTCGCCATCGGCCCCGGCGACACTGTCATCACGACGTCCAATACCGCGGTTGCCACCGTGGCCGCGATCGAGCTCGCTGGCGCGTCGCCGCTTTTAGTCGACGTGGACGAAGAGACGCTCACCCTTTCGCCCGCACGTTTGACAGAAGCGATCGCGGCCAATGGCGAGCGTCGGATCAGGGCGCTCATTCCCGTTCACCTTTACGGCCATCCCGCAGACATGGTCGCGATCCTCGAGATCGCCGCCGCCGCTGGCTTGAGCGTGATTGAAGATTGCGCGCAAGCCCACGGCGCCACCATCGGCGGCCGGAAGGTCGGTACCTTCGGTGATGCCGCTGCGTTTAGTTTCTATCCGACGAAAAATTTGGGCGCGCTCGGCGATGGCGGCGCGGTTGTGACCAACGATGCCGCCCTCGCCGAGCGAGCACGCGAGCTGCGCGTCTACGGGTGGAAAGAGCGTTACATCAGCGAAATCGCCGGGATGAACAGCCGCCTGGATGATCTCCAGGCGGCGATTCTGCGTGTGAAGCTGGGCTACCTCGCAGCCGACAACGCGCGGCGCGTCGCGATTGCGGCGGCCTACGACGCGGCACTCCGTGGAACTCGTCTCGTGCTGCCCCGCCCGGCCGAGGACGTGCAGCATGTTTATCATCAATACGTCGTGCGGCTGCCCGACCGCGATTCGCTCCGCGACCACCTGAGGGCCCGGCAGATTGGAACGGCCGTCCTCTACCCTCTCCCGATTCACCTGCAGCCCGCGTATCGAGGCCGGATCGCAATCGCCAACGAGCTTCACGTTACCGAGAAAGCAGCTCGTGAGTTACTGTGCCTCCCGATTCATCCGTGGCTCCACGACGACGACGTCGCGCGCACATGCGACGCCATAATCGGCTGGATTAATCGCTGACCTCGCGCCAGAACTTACCCGCCATGTCACCTCTCGAAATTGAGACCATGCGCTCCGTGGAGGACGACCTCTGGTGGTATCGTGGACTGCGTGGTCATGTGGTCGATTCCATCAAACCACCCCACCCTGAGTTCAGGTTGCTGGACGCCGGTTGCGGGAGCGGCGGAATGCTGGCGCGCCTGCGGCGACATTTCCCCGAGGCATCGCTCACCGGGATGGATTACGTCCCGCGCGCACTGGAGCTGACGCGCGACCGCAACATCGGCGCGGAGCTGGTGCAGGGAAGCGCGGACGCGTTGCCCTTCGGCGATGAAGAATTTGATGTGGTGCTCTCACTCGATGTGATTGTGTTGCACGGGATCGATGATCAGAAAGCGGTTCGCGAGATGCACCGCGTCTTACGTCCCGGAGGCACATTGATCATTAACGTGGCGGCCTTCGATTTTCTCCGCGGCAGCCATGACGCGGCCACCAACATGGCGCGCCGCTACACGAAGCCGCGGCTCTCCACCTTGCTGCGCAACGCCGGCTTCACGATCGAGAGCCTGAGCTACTGGAACATGACGCTGATGCCGGCGGTCGCGGCGGTGCGCTGGGCAAGCCGCGGTCGCGCGCAGCAGCCCGACGTTCGCTCCGATCTCAAGCCGATGTGGCCGCCGCTGAACACGCTGCTGAGTGGCATCGCGCAGTTCGAGCTCGCAACCAGCCGACGCGTGCCGCTCCCGTTCGGTACGTCGCTCTTCGCAGTTTCACAGAAATGAACGCCGCTCGCCCGACTCTGAGCATCGTCGTCCCGCTCTACAATTCCGTATCGACGCTGCCGATGCTGATCCGCGAATTGGGCGCCATTCCGGTGGAAGGCGGCAGCGAGATCGTGCTCGTGAACGACGGCAGCCGCGACGCAACGGAGGCGACCGCGTTGGAATTGATCAAAGGCTGCCCGGTACCCGCGAAGTTCATCAGCTTGTCGCGGAACTTCGGCGAACATAACGCGGTGCTCGCGGGATTGCGCGCCAGCACCGGCCAGTTCGTGATCACGATGGACGACGACCTGCAAAATCCTCCGTCCGAAGTGCCGAAGCTCCTGCACACCGCGCAAAGCGAAAAGCGCGACGTGGTCTACACGGCTTACGACGAGAAGAAGCACTCCGCATGGCGTAACTTCGGAAGCTGGTTCACGAACTTCCTCGCCAACTGGAGCATCGATAAACCGAAAGGGCTCTATCTCTCGAGCTTCCGCTGCATGTCGCGATTGGTGGTCGACGAAGTGGGAAAGAGCGCCAATCCGTATCCTTACATCGACGCTCTCATCTTTCAGGTGACGCAGAACGTCGGCGTCGTGCGGGTTCGCCACGATGAGCGCCCCAGCGGCGAAAGCGGCTACACGATGCGTGCTTTGCTGCGACTCTGGATGAGCATGCTGATCAACGCCTCCGTCATGCCGCTGCGGATTGCGACGTTGATCGGGATCGCCGTCAGCGCGGTCGGGTTTTTCTCGGTCGTCGGCGTTCTCATCAATCACTACATCCACGAAGAACCGCTTGGCTGGGGTTCGCTCATGGCGGCGCTGTTGATTTTCTCGGGGACGCAGCTGCTCCTGCTCGGGATCGTCGGTGAATACATCGGCCGAATCTACCTCCGCGTGTCGGAGAAACCGCAAAGCGTGGTGCGATACCGCACCTCGAATGCCGCGTCTTGATCTCGCGGCTCACCTGGTCGAGCGTGTCATCCTGGCTGATGGCTCGCACCGAGGCCGCTCGTGTCAGAACCACTGCGAGCGTGAGGTCCCTCACCGTCTTCGCGGTTCGGGATGACACCTGCGCGTTCTGTGTCTGTAGACCGTCATCGCTTCGCGCTCCGGCAGCTTGACCGTGCGAATCGCGGCTTTTAGTTTCACTCACTCGCAGCGAAACCGCTGCTGAAAACGACGTGAATCATCTCTCCGCCTTCTCTCGCTCTTCGATCGGGAAGAAGATCATCGTCGCCGTCACCGGCATCATTTTGATCGGTTTTATTGTGGGACATTTGCTCGGGAACCTGCAGATCTTCCTGGGCCCCGAAGCGGTCAATCGCTACGCGGAAGGATTGCGCGCGCTTGGGCCGCTGCTCTGGGTCGTCCGGATTTTCCTGCTGGCGGTCGTGGTGCTGCACATTTATTTCACGATCCGGCTCGTCATTGACAATCGGAAGGCGCGTCCGGAGGCCTACGCGAAGAAGGACCACGTGAAGGCGACTTTCGCCTCGCGCTCGATGGGATTGAGCGGGCTGCTGCTGCTCGCGTTCATCATCTATCACATCGCGCATTTCACGGTTCGCGTGACAGATCCGCGGTTCGCGTTGTTAAAAGCCGACCCGCTGAATCGCTACGACGTTTACTCGATGATGGTCTACGGCTTCCAAAACGTGCTCGTCTCCGGAATTTACATCGTAGCGATGTTCCTCCTCGCGCTCCACCTGAGCCATGGCTCGTCCAGCTTCTTCCAGTCCCTGGGGCTGAACGACAAAAAGCTAACGCCGAAGCTCGCCACCGCCGGCCGCATCTTCGCCTGGCTGATCTTCGCCGGTTACACATCCATTCCGCTCGCTGTCCTCCTCGGATTGGTGAAGCCGACGCAGGCGTTATGATCGGAACTTTCGAATCGAAAGTTCCGTCTGGTCCGCTGGACAGGAAATGGACCGACTACAAGGATCACGC
This sequence comes from Chthoniobacterales bacterium, assembly GCA_013694595.1. Lineage (GTDB taxonomy): Bacteria > Verrucomicrobiota > Verrucomicrobiia > Chthoniobacterales > UBA10450 > JACCTI01. The sequence goes on along the minus strand of JACDCC010000331.1, from coordinate 753 downwards.
ACGTCTCGTTAGTCCGGCCAACCGCCGCAAGCTCGAAGTGATCGTCGTCGGCAGCGGTCTGGCTGGTGGTTCCGCGGCAGCCACGCTCGGCGAACAGGGCTACAACGTGAAGTGTTTCTGTTTCCAGGACAGTCCACGGCGCGCCCACAGTATCGCGGCGCAAGGCGGCATTAACGCCGCCAAGAACTACCAAAACGACGGCGACAGCGTCTTCCGCCTCTTCTACGACACCATCAAAGGCGGCGATTTCCGTTCACGCGAAGCGAATGTCTACCGACTGGCGGAAGTCAGCACCGCAATCATCGATCAATGCGTCGCGCAAGGCGTGCCATTCGCGCGGGAGTATGGCGGATTGCTCGCGAACCGGTCCTTCGGAGGCGCGCAGGTGTCGCGCACGTTCTACGCGCGCGGACAGACCGGCCAGCAACTGCTCCTCGGTTGCTATCAGGCGCTCTGCCGGCAAATCGCGGCCGGGACCGTCCGGATGTTCACGCATACCGAAATGCTGGACGTCGTCCTGGTGGATGGTCACGCAAAAGGGATCATCACGCGCAACCTGAAGACGGGAAAAATCGAGACGCATGCCGCAGATGCGGTGGTGCTCGCCACCGGCGGTTACGGCAACGTCTTTTATCTGTCGACGAACGCGCGCGGCTCGAACGTCACCGCTACCTACCGCGCCTATAAAAAGGGCGCGCTCTTCGCGAATCCGTGTTTCACGCAGATCCACCCGACGTGCATTCCCGTCAGCGG
>JACDCC010000329.1 GCA_013694595.1 Chthoniobacterales bacterium | reverse complement strand
GACTCGCCTCGCTCGTTGACAGGAACTGCGGCGCGATGAGCGCGGAAAATTTCTCCCGGCCGAGTCCGTAATGAAGCTGGCCCGGATCGAGCCGGAACTGCGTGACGTCGAAATCCTGGCGTGGATCTTCGCCGCCGAAAAGCCAGCGCTTTCCGTCGCGCTCGGTGACCTCGCCACGTCCGCGCGTACTCTGCGCCAGGCACGCCAAGCTTCCCAGGGCGCAAAACATGCACACTGCCATTGCTCGGATCCTCATCCTCCACTGTATGAGGGATGGATGTCCGGCTTTATTCCCGTCGCGCCGGAGAAGTGCGGGCGCAGAAGCCGGTGGCGCTGATCACCGGCAGTTATTCCTGTCCCGCGTTTCGTGGGTGGGCCGAAGAGCTGCGAAAGATGCACGCGGATTATGGGGATCGGGTCACCTTTCTCGTCCTCTACACCGTTGAAGCTCATCCCAAAGGAAGTCCCAGCCCTTACCGGCCTGGGCGGGAATGGGTCACGAGCGACAATCGCCGGGACGGCATTCTTGTTGCGCAACCGCAGAACTACAGGAATCGAGTGAAGCTGGCGACTCTGTGCCGCGATGCGCTCGGTCTCGGCGCCCCGATCGTCGTCGATAACTTGGAGAACGCAGTATGGAAGGCTTACGGCGCGGCGCCGAATGCCGCTTATCTCATTGGCATGGATGGCAAAGTTGTGATCCGGCACGGCTGGTTCCATCCGCCGGGTTTTCGTGAGGTGATGAATCGCGCAGATTTCATCCGCCCTTCTCGCGCAGGCGCCTAATGTTTCACGTTATCAATCGCGAAGTAGCGCGCAGGAACCGGCTGCGCTCAGGGCATGTGCTGACCTTGTAAGATGATCGCTGCCTAAAAGGTCAGCAGGGCGTACCCGGCGTCCAAAAGCTGTTTGAAACTGGGATGGCCTTTGAACTGATCGCTGAGCGGCAGATTGGCGGCCTCGATTTTATCCTTCACCTTGAATGCGCCCGCGCAGTAGCTGCAAAGGCCGCTGATCCGGTCGCTTACCTTTTCGAATAGCTCGTGGTATTGTGATCAGGCCTGGCGAATTCCGCGGCCGCCTGTGTGCCTGCGCCGTCGAAGATAAATCTGCACTTCGCCGCCGCTCTCGATGTGTTCGAGCGCGCCCATCAATGCGTTAACCACGCGCCCGAGACTCTCGTCGCTGTCACCTGCTGCCGGATAACGAATGCTGCGCTTGCTCATACCGTTTATTCTTGTCTCTGCATCCCTTTGCTGAATCAAAAGAAACGCGCCGCCAGCGCCAGCACGTCGTCGGCGGCCGGCTCGCCGTCTGAAAAACGGCAGCGAGCTGACAAGATCTGGTCGAGCGCCTCGCCGCTCTCAGTGTCTGCCGGCAGTGAACGAAGGACAGCTTCGATTCCTTCAATCCCAAAAAACCGACCTGCCGAGTCTCGCGTCTCCGTAACGCCGTCCGTGAAAAGAAACAGTCGGTCGCCAGGCTGAACCGATGTCTTCTCGAGCCGGCAACTCTGCCCCATGTCGGCGGAAATACCGATCGGCGGCAAGCCTGATTCAAGACGCTCAATCGCTCCGCGGTTATGCCAAAGGAGCGCCGCGGGATGTCCCGCACCTGCGTAGGTCACGCCCTGCCAACGCAGATCGATTTCGACGCAAAAGAAACTGGCATAGACCCCGAGCCCGGAGAAATGGCTCGAGACAAAGCGGTTCAGGTGATCGACGACCTGGCACGGGTGTCCCGCGGTCGTGACTTCCTGCCGGACGAAGCTGTTGATGCGGCCAGCGAGCAAGGCGGCAGCGACACCATGACCGGTCACGTCGCAGATGCAGAGAAAGAGCTTGTCGTCGTCCGTTTTGAAAAGGCTGCAGTAATCGCCTCCGAGGACGTCATGTTCCTCGCAACGCACCGCGACCTCCACGCGTTCGTCGCGGAAATCGCGTGGCAGCATGCTACGGTGGATGCGCTGCGCGAGGTCCCATTGTTCCGCGCTAACAGCAGGCGGGACGATTGATTTGGTGTCAGCCCGTGGCGTGGTGGCCGATGGCAGAGTCATCGTCGCCATACTTCGGTTCCGGGGTAGAACGCCTGCCAGGCAAACCAAAACACCATCACTGCCGGCACGGCCGCATCGCTGGCATCGCGCACCTCCGGACGCCGCTCGGCCTTATGGAAAGCGACTCTGAGCTGCTGTCCGCCGACAATGTCGTTGACGACTTTTCCATCAGGCAACTGTTCGATGGGGTACGCTTTCGCCTTGCCGCCCGCAATCACGCCGAGCACCCAAGTTTTCGCGGGAAACTCTTTTCGCGTCCGATGGACGGGGAACATGGTCGCGTCATTTGCGAAATAATCGGCATAAGCGTCGCTGTTGTAATCGCGCCGATAGCCAGTGTCCGTGGAGAGCACTTGGCCGCTGG
>JACDCC010000317.1 GCA_013694595.1 Chthoniobacterales bacterium | reverse complement strand
TTGAAGGCTCGCAGGATTACGATCTGACCCTGCGCTGCGTCGAGCAGATCGCGCCGGCTCAGATCCGGCACATTCCGCACGTGCTCTACCATTGGCGGATTGCAGAGCAGAGCACCGCGACTTTCGCTGCGGCAAAGCCATACGCGCACGAAGCTGCGATTCGTGCGATGCAGGAGCACGTCGACCGCCGCAGGATCGTCGCGCGCGTCGTGCCGCATTATGCGAATTACCTGCGGGTCATCTATTCGCCGCCGCCGGACCAGCCGCTGGTGTCCATCATTATCCCGACACGCGATCGCGGATCCCTGCTCCGGCAGTGCATCGAAAGCATTTGCGGTCGGACAGAATACGCGAACTACGAACTGATCATCGTCGATAACGAATCCGCCGAGCAGCAGACGCTCGACTACCTCGACACGATGAGAACCCACGAGCGTGTGACCGTGTTGCGCGTCGACGGCGAGTTCAATTTCAGCCGCCTCAACAACCTCGGAGTCGCACGAGCGCGGGGTTCGTTCGTGGCTTTGTTGAACAACGACCTCGAAGTGATGAATGGCGGCTGGCTCGGCGAAATGATCAGTCACGCCGCGCGGCCGGAGATCGGTGCCGTCGGTGCACGATTATGGTACCCGGACGGCAAAATGCAGCACGGCGGCGTGATTCTCGGCGTCGGCGGAGTGGCGACGCACGCGCACCATGGCATCCAGAAGGAGCACGGATACTTCGCACGAGCGCATCTGACTCAGAATTTCTCCGCCGTGACAGGCGCCTGCATGCTCCTGAGGAAGGACGTCTATCTACAACTCGGCGGTCTCGACGAGACGAATCTCGCAGTGGCGTTCAACGACGTGGATTTTTGCCTCCGCCTGCGCGACGCCGGGTTTTGGGTGGTCTGGACACCACACGCCGAGTTCGCGCATCACGAGTCCGCCAGCCGTGGGCTTGAGGATACGCGCACGAAGCAGCGCCGGTTCCTCGCGGAGGTCGATTACATGCAGAAGAAGTGGGGCCACGTCTTGGAGGCGGATCCGTTCTATAACCCGAACCTGTCGATCGAGAGCAATCGGGAGTTCAAGCTCGCCTTTCCGCCGCGCGTGGAGAAGCCATGAAAGACCCGCGTGTAGGGCGTTTCTGTGAAACGCCATCTACGTTGAATCGCGACATCGCTTGGCGTCTGGCACAGACGCCCTACAATTCTCCGCAATGACATCCGCCGCTAAGCCAGCTGCTGCCGATCCGGCGAAGGATTACGCCTTCCGGTTCGACGCGCCCATTGAGCCGGTCATCTTCGGTGGAGAAGCGGACATTCACGGCTGGTTTTTGCATCGTGAGGGAAAGCCGGTTCACGGCATTCGCGCCGTTGTGAAGCGTCAATTCTTCGGTCGCACCGTTGTGCGGGGTCGGCGCAAACGCAGCCGTCCCGATGTGGCTGCTGCGTTTCCCCATCTACCGGACGCAGAGGCGAGCGGCTTCCTCGTTGAACTCCGGCTCCGTCTCGGTCGCAGCGACATTACCTTCCAGGTTCTCGATCACGATCGCGTCTGGCGGACATTCGCCACGGCGACCGTCTCAGCGTTGCCGATGGCGGGTCTTTCGTGGACCGGCCTAACGAACTTCCGGCGCTTCCTGATTTTCTATCTCAAGCAGGCCTTCGCCGCGCGACACCCGAATGCTGTTCCGGCGCAATCCGAACCGCACAGCCCCGCGATCGCTTTGGGGGCCGTCTCGAAGCCGCTCACGATCAAACGCGTGGAGCTTTACGCGACGAAAAAGTCGAACCTGTTCATCATCGAAATTGGTGAGCTGGTGGCGGCTGGCTTTCGTGAACTTGGCTGCGAAGCGACGTTGCACCTCGACGGCGTCCCGAAGGAACGAGCGCCCGCCGACACGATGCAAATCGTGGTGACGCCCCACGAGTACTACAACTTGTTCCTGACCCAGCGCTTGCCGCGTCCGGTGGTTCGAAGACTCACTTACGACGTGTATCTGCTCTGCACGGAGCAACCGGATACTGGCTGGTTCCAAAGCAATTTGCAGTGGGGCAGCTACGCTCGCGGCGTCGCCGACATCAACCCACTCGGCGTCGCGGCCTACCGCGCCCGTGGGTTGCCGGCCCAACAGCTCCAGCTCGGCTACCACCCGGTCCTAGCTCACCCGAAAAAGATCCCGCATCGCGAACGGTCCCACGACATCACGTTTCTCGGTTCGATGACCCAGCGCCGCGACGAGTTCTTTGCCGAGCATGCGGAGTTCTTCGCCCGGCACCGCTGCCACCTTCGTCTCGTGCCTCTCGGATTCGCGAAGACGAAGGACACGAAGAGCTATCTCAGCATCGAGCGGCGCAATGAGCTTCTGAGCCAGTCGCGCATCCTGCTGAACGTGCACTATTCGGATCAAAAGTACTTCGAGTGGCATCGGATGCTTGTGGGTCTCGCGAATGGCTGCTGCATCATCACCGAGACCTGCAAAGGCTACGGTGCACTCGTGCCAGGCAAGCATTTTATCATGGTAGAGCCGGAGTACCTGATTCCGTGCTGCGAGTACTACCTCGCACATCCGGAAGAATGTGAAGTGATCGCGCTCGCGGGATTGCAGTTTATCGAGACGCAACTCCGCCAGGCACAAACGTGTCGAACGTTCGTACAGCAAGTCCAGGCACTTGAAGCCGCGGAAGCGGAGACAATCGGTGGCAGCGGCAAAATACCGCCCCCGCCGCTCACGCTAGATTCACCGGCCGTACCGCTGCCACCCAAGCTGATGGGCGAAATGTCGCACTACACCCGGCGCTTGCTCGCGGGAGCGCTCAAGAAAGACGTCGCGATCGGCACCAGCAAGGTCCGTAAGTTCTTCAGGAAACCTGCCGGCCACACCGTCCCCGCAACGAGCTCTGATGCCGAGCAACGAGCCGCTGTGATCAAGAAGCGCGAAGCGTACAAGGCGCGCCTTGACGAGCAGGAGCAGCTGCGGTCGCGAGGAGAATCAGTCCTCGAGATCCACGACAACGATGCGTTTCGCGCGTGTGAAGCACCTCAGCTGACGGTCTTAATCACGCTCTATAACTACGCGCATCACATCGACGAATGCATCGCCAGCGTCACCCGCGCAGCTGAGCAACTCGCAGAGGCGCCCGAGATTGTCATCGTCAATGACGCGTCGACCGACAACTCACTCGATCGCGCTCGGCACGCGCAGCGCACCTCGGAGCTGCCGATTCGCGTCGTCGACAAAAAGTTCAACACCGGCCTCGCTGACGCGCGCAACACGGGCCTGCGCATCGCGCGCGCTCCGTACGTCTTCATGATGGATGCGGATAACCTTATCTATCCGCAAGGACTTCGGCAGCTCCTGCAAGTGATCTCCGAAGGTCACTACGCCGCTGCGTACAGCCTCCTTTGTCGCTTCCGCGGAACACCCACTAACCGCGTCGGCTTGCTCTCGTACTTCGACTTCGATCCGCAAATCCTCGTGCAGTATCCCTACATCGATGCGATGGCGATGTTCAGCCGGAAGACGCTGCTCGACCTCGGCGGCTACGACAATCACCTGAGCCAAATCGGATGGTTCGGTTGGGAGGATTACGACATGTGGCTCAAGTTCGCGCAGCGTGATCTGCCGGTCGCATTCGTGCCGAATACGCTCTGCCTTTACCGGCACCACGGCACGTCGATGATCAACACCACCAATCTCTTCGAGACGGAGCTCGTCCACCACTTCATGGATCACTATGGCGATCTGCTCGAGCGCTATGAGCCGCAAGGAACGGTATTCGGCGTGGATCGGCAGAAGATCGCGGAGTTCCGTCAGTCGCAGCAACTCCCGATCGACGCCAGCGTGCCGAAGTGGGACAAAGCTTCTGCCGTGCGCGCAAGATGAGCGCATCGGACGGGCCGCTACGCTCGATCGCTTTCTCGTCGTCAACCGAGCCGCGTTTTTGGTGGCATCGCCTGCCGGGTAACGACTATGTGCCGCCGATCTACGCGAGCCTCACAGACCAGGAGTGGCAGATCATCGAGGAGTGGTATGCCGACACCTCGCGCAAGGATCTCATCGGTGAATGCGCGGTGCCGATCATGTCGCTGCTGCAGGGTTTCGTCATGGGCAGTCACGTGCGGCGCATCGTGCAGCTCGGCACGCACTCGGGCTATTCGGCGTTGCTGCTCGGCTTTTGGCTGCG
>JACDCC010000316.1 GCA_013694595.1 Chthoniobacterales bacterium | reverse complement strand
CGACCGCGCTTTCCAGCTCGCCGATCGCGAGATCGCCGTTCGCGTCATCAAAGATCTCGTCCAGCGTTTCCAAGCGTGGATGGGCAGCACACGCAGCCGCGGAGCTATCCTGCGTTCGCCGGCGCCTCCGGCTCCGCCTGCGTTTGCACGCCAGCTTCGCGGCGCCGTTCCTTTAGCCATTCCGCGAAAGCCACCTGCTTTCTGCTGTTGAGGACGCGCGCGTTGAACGACGTTCTGGTTTGCTCGTAGGTGCCGGCATCAGGCCGCTCCCGCCCCGCCAGCACCGCAACTGCGCCGCCGGTGGCGGTCGGAATAAAGTCCGTGACTTCGCCGGGGTTCAACTCCGCAAGGGAGCTTTTGATCATTTGCAGGTCGGGCGATTCCGGCTCTGGCTGTTGTTGGCCCGGTTGCATCCTCATCGCCGGCGGATCGGCGAGCGCGAATGGCGGCAGCTTCTCGGGTGTGAGTCCCGCCTGCTGGATCGCAGCCTCAGCTGGCGCTCCGCCCTTCACTGCATCGCGAATCTTCTGGGCGGCTTCGGTGCCTTTGGCCGCCGCTACTTCGCGCACGCGCTGCTCCTTCAAGGTGGCGGCGATCGTCGGCCTGGCTTCTTCGAGGGTCAGCGGCCGCGCCGGTTCGACGTTCGCGAGATGGAGGACATAGAATCCGTCGCCCGCCTGGATGGCATCGCTGTTGGACGCATCCGGCTTGAGCGCGAACGCCGCCTCGGCGAGCTGCGGATTCGCCGCCAGCTGGGGGTCTGGAGCCGTGCGCGTGAAATCTTCAGTGACTTTCACCGGCAATTGAAACTTGGTGGCGAGCTGCTGGAAGTCAGCCCCTTTCTCGAGCAGCGCCTGGTTGAAGTCGCTCGCCTGATCGGCCAGCTTCTGCAGCACTTCAACGCGCTCTTTGCCGGTTAGCTTCTTCTGCTCCTCGTCGAGGCCGAAGCTGACGAAGTTCACCTTTCGCTTTTCCTCCGTATTCAGCTGCGCCTTGTTCGCTTCGTAGTACTTCGTGATGTCTTCCTCGCCCACGGTCACGCCTTTGCCGAGCTCCTCCGTGTTCAATCGCGCCACCGCCACGTTGAGCTTCCCGTAGGAACGTTCGTAGTTCTGCTGGCTTTCCGACTCCGATATCTGCACGCCGGTCCCAAGGAGGTCTTTCATTTTGGTCAGCATCAACTGATCCGCCGCCAGCTCCTCGATGTGGTCTTCCGTGAAGCCCATGGCCGGCAGCACGTTTTGCGTGAACTCGTTGTACTTGTTCATGTCAAAGCCGGTCTGGCCGCGGAACGGGCGAAGATCGCGCACCACGCTTCCGATCTCGTGCGGGGCAGGTTTAATCCCGAGCCGCTCCGCCTCGTGTCGGAGGACGAGGCGGTTCCAGGTGAACTCGCTGTAGACCTGATCCTCGCTCTGGGCGCCCGTGACCATGTCCTGCATGAAGCTGAACATGCCGAGCTCCCGCGCGAGGTTGAAGAGACGCGCGTTGTGCTGGAACTCGACGATCGAGACGGGGCGATCGTAGATCTGGCCGAAGTGCTTCCCACCAACTCCGACCGTGTCCGATTGGAAATAGAAGATGAACGGGATGCAAAGGACCGCGATGACGATCATGAGTGCTTTCTGATTTTTGCGGAGAACGTTGATCATGAGGGTGCGGCGAGGTTCTAGTAGCGCGAAGCTACGCGCTGAGTTTTGCGCGCGCCAATCTGATTTTGATGGTGCTTCGCGCCTCCGCTGTCTCAGCGGACATCTTTGATCGGAGGCTGCGCTGAGACAGCAGACGCTCCAGCTAGTCGCCGAAGGAGATCTCGACGTCCCGAGCCGTCTGCACCATCTCGCCGTCAGGCGGGACCAGGCGAAGCCGATTCACGGCGTCGGCGATCGGCACATGGCGCACCTGGTAGTTTTGGTAGCTGACCATGGAACCGAACTGCCGCTCATGGATCAGGTTCACGGCTTTAACACCAAAGCGCGTACCGAGGATGCGGTCGAGCGTCGTCGGCGCGCCGCCTCGTTGGAGGTGGCCGAGGACGGTGCAGCGCGTCTCTTTCCCACTGCGCGCGGCAACTTCGTTTGCCACCACGCCGCCGATCCCGCCGAGCCGGTATTCGCCTTCGTCACTGGGGTGCATCACCACCTGCCCTTTGGCGGCGCGCGCCCCTTCGGCCACGACGACGATGGAGTAGATGCTCCCGCGCGTGTCGCGCATCCTGAGGGCGTCGCAGATCTTATCGAAATCGAACGGGATCTCGGGAATGAGAATCACATGCGCGCCGCCGGCGAGTCCGCCGTGCAACGCGATCCAGCCGGCATGCCGGCCCATCACTTCCAGCACCATCACGCGTTTGTGGCTCGTGGCGGTCGTATGCAGGCGATCGAGCGCGTCGGTGACCGAGGCAACCGCAGAATCGAAACCAAACGTCATCGCCGTCGCCTCCAGATCGTTATCGATCGTCTTTGGCACGCCGATGCAGTCGATGCCGGCTTCCTGCAACTGCAGTGCCGTCGTCATCGAGCCATCACCGCCGACGATGATCAATGAATCGACGCGCTCGCCCGCGAGCACCCGCTTCGCAGCCGCGATCACGTCGGCTGGAACCACTGCGCGATCACCCGCGCCCACTTTCGCGACGAAATGCCCCCGGTTCGTTGTGCCGAGAATGGTGCCTCCGCGCGGCATGATGCCGCTGGTGCTGCGCCGATTCAGTAACATGAAATTGCCGGGCGGCAGCAGACCTTCAAAACCGTCGAGAAAGCCGACGACCTCGTAGTTAAACTTCTCCGCCGCGAGCGTGACACCTCGCAACACCGCGTTCAACCCGGGGCAATCCCCGCCGCTCGTCAGAACCCCAATCCGCGGCTTCATCTCTTCCGCGCGGCCGGGGATTAGAGCGCTCTTTTGGCGTCGACCGGTCGGCCAGCTGCGGCCCATTGATCGTACATCTGCCAGCCGGTGTTCAGCAATTGTCCACCCTCGGCGAAGCGGTTCGCGCTGCCGAGCAGCACGATGATCAGGTGCCGCGGAATAACGGTCGCGCTCGTCTCGCTGTGCTGGATCACCTCAGACTTGCGCTGCGCAGAGAGAATCAGGCAATCGCCCGCGCGTGCGGTCCGGCCGGTCTTCACGCCCTCAACGCCGTTGGTGCCCAGCAACTCATTCGTGTTCCGGAGCATGTAATCCTTTCGGCTGCCACCGCTGGTAAACGAAATCTGCCGCTCTTTTTGCGAAACGTAGAACCGAAATCCCGCCTTCCCCATCGCGTAGCGGGCGAGACGCGCCATGTCCTCAGCGGTGGAATACGGCATCGGCTTCACCCCAGCGTCGATGCCGTGCGGGTTCACGAAGCGCGTGCGCTGCATCTTCAAGTTCCTGGCGAGCGCGTTCATCTGGCTCACGAATGTCCCGACCGGACCCCCGCCGCTCGCCGGCACTACACCCTGAAGCGCCGTGCCGACATGATGCGCCAGCGTGTAGGCGGCGATGTTGTCCGATTGCACCAGCGCCGCATAGAGCAGATCGCGCAGCGCAGCACTATCCCCGGGCTGAAAGCCGATGTTGTTTTCGCCGGTGTTCACGAACGCCTCCGGCGGGATCGTCGCCACCTGCCCGAGATCTCCGCCGCGCTTTTCTGCCCAATCCAGCACTACCATGGCAGCGGCTACTTTGGTCAGGCTCCCGACCTGGCGCTTGTCCCGCGACCCGCGCTCTTGCAGGACGTGGCCGCTCTTCGAATCGACAATGATATAGGCCTGAGCAGCGAATAATCCGCTACTGCTCGCGACCAGGAGAGCGACGGCCAAAAGAGCGGTAAACGTGCGGTTGAACACAGGCTGGGGCTTGATCGGCAGCACCTTAGTCGGTGCGACTTGATTGGCAACCGTCAATCAAACTGCCGATGGGAATTGCTCCCGTTCAGCCGGAGATCACGCCCTCTCCCGCCGCGATCTCACCCGCGGTAATAACGTACTTAGCGCAGGGCGATGTCAGCCCGCTCGCCGTAGCGGTGCGGGTTCGGATCCAGGGTGAGGTAGATCCGCTCTGCCGCGTTCACGAGGTCAAACGGAGTCGCCCGGCCGAGACCGCTCGCGCGAATCGTTCCGCGCTTGCCTTGCAGCCGGCTTCCGCCCGCCACGTCAAATTCGTAAACCACCACGCCACGTTCCACATCGGTGACGCGGACGCGCATCGCGAGGTAGGAGCGCCCCACCCCGACGGTGCCGAGGAAAAACCTTCCCGCCGGGCTGCCGCCGTCGACGAC
>JACDCC010000315.1 GCA_013694595.1 Chthoniobacterales bacterium | reverse complement strand
GGCCAAACATCAGACGGCGCCCGAGCGCCTCCTGTTCCGGCCAGAGACGCCCTGCCAGGCTCTCGCTCACGATGCAAACGTGCGGCGCCTTCAGATGATCGCGCGCATCGAAAACACGCCCCCGCAGCAACGGAATGTGCAGGAGCCGGTAGTAATCCGCACTGACGGTCTGAAAATTGACGCGCGCATTCGCGGAGTGCTCCTCCAGCGTTTGCCCTTCCGCCACCGGCTGCTGGCGGTTCCACGGACGCTGCGGGTAGAACGGCGGGCTGTTGTTCGCCGCCACCGTCTCGACGCCCGGCAGCTGCGCGAGCCGCTCGAGGATGCGCGTGTAGCGATCCACCTGCACCTGCGCGGGCTCGTTCCGAAACGTGGGATTCACCTCGAACAGCAGCACCTGCCGCGGATCGAACCCCGGCGCGACATCATGCAATCGTGCGATGCTCCGCAGAAAGAGACTCGCGCTCACCAGCAGCACCACCGAAACCGCGACTTGCGCGGCGGTCAGCAGCTGCCGGGTGCGCGCGCCGGCCCGGGTGCTGCCGGTGCTGCCCGCGCCCGAGGTTTTTAACGCGTCGGAAACATTGACACCTGTCGCCTGCCACGCCGGCAGCGAACCAGCGAGCAGCCCAGTCGCCAGGGAGACTGCGATCGTAAACGCCAGCACCATCGGATCAACATCGATCCGGATCCAGAACGGCAGCTCCACCGGAATCGCGGCGCGGACCACATCGACCAGCCAGAACGCCAGTAGCACGCCGAACGCGCTGCCGATCAATCCCAGGAGCGCGCTTTCGGTGAGCAGTTGCCTAACGAGTGCTGCGCGGCTCGCGCCGAGCGCGGCTCGCACGAGCAACTCGCTGCGCCGCGTGCTCGCGCGCGCCAGCAGCAGCTGCCCGACATTCGCGCACGCGATCAGCAGCACGCCTCCACAAGCGGCGAGCAGCAGCACGAGGGAGCCGCGCACATTGCCGACCCAGTGTTCGCGCAACGGCACCACTGCCAAGCCGATGTCGCGGTTCGTGTCCGGGTGCGTCTGCGCGATTCGCTCTGCGATCAGCGACATCTCGGCCGCCGCTTCGGAAATCGTGACGCCAGGCTTTAGCCGCGCCACAGCCTGATCGGCGCGCCACGAGCGGCCGCCGATCTGCGCGAAGAACTGCCCCGAGGGAACCCAGATGTCGGTTTGCGACGGGAAACGGAAACCCGGCGGCATCACGCCGAGCACCGTGCGCAGTTCGCCATCGAGGCGCACCTCGCGCCCGACCACTGCCGGATCGCCGCCGAATGACTTCATCCAGAGCCGGTGACTGATCATCATCGCGCGCGCTGCCCCGGCGGCATCGTCATCAGGGGACATGTTGCGGCCGCGGATCGGCTCGACACCGAGCAGCGCGAACAGGTTTGCCGTCGTAAAGGTGGTCTTGAGCGTTTCCGTCGCGCCGCCGGGAGCCTCGAGGTTGCCGTTCCAGCGGAGATTGAAGAACGCGATGTCGGTGAAGCTCTGCGCCTGCTGTTTCCAATCGCGGTAATCGAGGTAATTGACGCCCAAATCGCTCCCGGATTTTGTGCTGCGCGATTGCAGCATGACTAGTTGCTCCGGCTGCGCGAAGGGCAGCGGACGGAGCAGGAAGGCGTAAACGACACCGAACATCGCGGTGCTGGCACCGATCCCGAGCGCCAGCGCGAAGACCGCGGTGGCGGTGAAGCCCGGCGCCTTCAGCAGCTGGCGGAATGCGAAGCGGAGATTTTGCATGGGTGAAAGCCGGTTAGCCGCTCATGGATGGCGCGTGAAGTTCAGCTCTGGGGAGCGCAGGCTGCCAGCCTGCTGCGTCCGGCAGCTTGCGGGACGCGCTCGGCGGCGCGTCGTGAAAAAGCCGCGGCTCGATGGCGAGACAACGTCTCCCGAATGTTCGCGGCAGGCTGCCGCGAACAGCAGGCTGGCAGCCTGCGCTCCCCAGAGTTGTTGTTGCCGCGCCTCTCTCATTCCGCTCGTAACGCGACGATCGGATTCACGTTTGCGGCCCGCCGCGCTGGCAGCCACGCCGCCAGGAACGCGACGACGGCGAGCAGCACCACGATCGCGCCGAACGTCAGCGGGTCCCACGTGCTGACGCCGAAGAGTAACGTGCT
>JACDCC010000287.1 GCA_013694595.1 Chthoniobacterales bacterium | reverse complement strand
GCCTTGACTCGCAGTGCTGGTCCGTGACGCAGCGCCTCGATGTCATCGATCTCATCCCAGCGCCCAGCCTCAGCTATCGAGAACGCCTCGATCATCCCGCTGCGGAACGCCTCCCAAGCCTTCTGCTGGTCTGGATATTTCTCGTGATCGAAATACCAACCCGGTTTGTTCTTGTGCTTGTAGATCACAAGTTTCCGAGAATTGCGCATTTCCTCGTCTCCTCACACTGGCGAGTATCGTTGCGGCGAGACGTAGCGCAGCTCGTGCTTCCGGACTGAGCGTGTAACACTCGAAAACAGCGCTGAGATCCGGCGGAGTGTGCACGAGAGTCGCGCGAAGCCGCCGACTCAGTTGGACGACACGCAGCATGTTCAAGGCGATCTCATCCGGCGTCGCCCCAGCGACTTCATCACCGAGACGCGAGAATGGATCGATGATCACGGGTAATGATCCTTCGGGCAGTCGCTCCACTGACGTCCCGTGCTGCGCCGAAGGCTCAATGTTCATTTTTGTGGCGGTGATCTTGTGCTTTCTCCAGCAGCGGCAGCGCTGCGATCGAAGCAGTAGCTATCCTGGCTGCTGCACTAGCCGTTCCACGGTGTCATGCATCAGCTGCCAGCGTTTCCTGGGCGAGGTGGATCGCTAGGCGCACGGCAAGTATTTCTGTTCAGCCCGCCCGTAAAGATTAATCGCGTCGAGTTCCGTAGTAGCTTCGCAGTAGAGCCCGAGCTTCACCTAAACCTTCGGCGGCTTTGAGGTGTTCTTGGTCGTTCGGTAGTAGTCTCATAATGGTGGGTGGTGTGTTCAGTTGGGTTACGGTTTGTTATTTCGCCGCCGACCCCGTCGCATCGGAAGATAGCCTGCTAGCTGACAATCGAGTTTTACGGCGCAGAGCTTGTCCGGCATTGCCTTGCTATACACACGCGCCGTTCGCTTGAAGCGCTGGCAGAGATCGCTCTCCTCATTGACCTGTGCGATCGGGGTTCTGATAACCCGCGCAAGATACTGTCGCTGCTGGATTAGTGTCATCACCGCAGATGTCGCAGATTGCGTCTGCAGCCACCCCACACGCCTTATAACGCTATCATTTTTCATCAATCGTGCGCCGTTAGCACCAGCTGCCTTGGCGTTAGTGCCATAGACCTGTCGGTAGGCTTGGGTGAGGGACTCTCCAGTGACCACCCGCCGAGCGAACGCCTCGTGGCGATGATTGCGAAGCGGCAGGTCGACGCCGTGCTGCAACTTTAAGAAAGGTCGGGGTATCATCTCCTACAGAACTGATCGATACGTGACATCTCATAATACACTTTGGAGTCACCGCGTTGCGTCGCGAGGGTCAAGGGGTCGGACATCGGTTCCAAGTGCTTCGAATCGAAGCCGTCGTCGTGCAGGATCACCCTTTCTAACAGCGGTGATTTCGCGAGAGCCGAGGCAGCTCTCCGTCCGGCCATACAGTCGGTGCCAAAATTCATTTTCGCGTCGTCGATAAATGACTGCAGTCCCTCAAGAAACAGCGAAAGCTTGCCCGCCTTCCCGGCTGCGCAGCCGACAGCAACGAGCTGCGGCAGGAACGCGGACGGTTTAGCTGCCTTACGCCGTGGCCATTCCCCGTCCTGGATCATCGACCGCCACCACCGGAACGTCTCGATTGTGTATGGTCTCCCCGATTCATCCACAGGCGTTTGATCCGGATTTCCCAGTAGCCAACTGGATGCGATTCCGGTCTCTGATTCGATCTGGATTGCGATGGCGCGCGTGACCGGGATTTTTCCGGCGCACAGCTTGGTCCTCCAATCTTTGCTTTGACCAAGCAATTCTTCCAGATCAGCGTCTGGAGCGATTATTCGCCGAAGAACCTCGGCGGCGGTTTTTGGCTGAGAGCGCGGTATTCTGCACTTACGCCAGGGGATGGTCTCATCGGTCTGTTTTTTCATCGGGTGGGTTTTTGCTGACTATTCGATGAGCGATGGTTCACTCATCGGTTGAGGCGTGCTCGACGTATGATGCATCAAGCAGCCGTTAAAACGTTTGCGCTCGTAGCTCGCGCTTGCTGTTGCTGATCAGCTCGAAAAGCGTCAAGACGCTGAAACCACTCGAATTCGGCAGCCTTGCCGCTCTGACCTGGAGCTCGTTTGCTCCCTCGGGACAAAGGTAGCAATACGCCGGTGTTCACCAGCCACTGAAGGACTCTCCATGCTGCCATGTCTGGTATCCCAATTCGTCTCGCGAGGTCACCACTAGCAAGATAGAAGCGGCCGCCGCGACGTTGAGCTAAATCCCGAGCGATGCGGAACGCGTCTTTCTGCTGCTCCGAGAGCGCCAAGTAGATTTCCCGCTCATCTGCTGGAAGACTGGCGAGGTAGCGCGCAGCCGTGCCCGCGATAGCGGCATCAACCTCGGACAAGTGATCGCCATGGCTCGTCTGGAACACGTTCGCATTAATCCGATACCAGT
This sequence comes from Chthoniobacterales bacterium, assembly GCA_013694595.1. Taxonomy (GTDB): domain Bacteria; phylum Verrucomicrobiota; class Verrucomicrobiia; order Chthoniobacterales; family UBA10450; genus JACCTI01. Next base: position 10,424 of record JACDCC010000287.1, on the reverse strand, counting down.
AGTCGAGTAGCAGCCGAACGGTGCGGGAACTGGCGAACCGATAGAGGAATTCGACCGCGGTGATCATGGTGCCGTGTCGCTGCCCACGTCGAGCCGGGTAGTATTGCTCCACGTTGTTCTCGAATATTCCACCGAGGCGAACATCGATTGCATTCAGCTCGGCCATGATCGCCTTCCGCCGCCTGATGTTATGCAGTGGATGTAGTGCGTTCAGTGGTGCGTAGTCTGTGCAGTGAGATGCAGTTCCCGCAGTGGTTGCAGTCTTCTGAGACCGAAGGGTTCCTGAAGGCTTAAATAAAATCGTCTCGAATCGCACCTCGACCGGCGCTGATTCGCACTCCCAAACATACGGCTCCTTCGTGTCTGGATGATGTCCATGAACGATTGCCTGCTGCCCGTTGGCGAGCCACTCGATCGAATTCCTGAACGAATCGTCTTCGTCTCCGATGGTGAACTTGCCAGGATAGTTGCCGACGATTCGGACGAAGACTTTGCAGCCCCTCGCACCTCGGATGCGCGCGCTGCGTAAGAGCCGTGGGTTTCGCTCGAAGAACGGTGCAACGGCTTCGTCACAATCGATGTCAATCGCGCAGAGATCTCCAGAATTACGGCCAAGCAGCGCCCCAATGTTGCCCCTCCAGCACGCGGGATCGCTTTGAGTCATGCGTTCTGCCGTAAACGATTGCCACCCTTTGTCCTTAGGGCGCTTTCCAACGCAGCGTAAAAGTACGACGTCTGCACCGAGGATGTTGCGCAGACGGTCGACCGAGCGACTACCGTCTCCATTGAAAACGCTTAATTTAGGCACACTCGAACTCTGGGAATCGTCGTTGCACATCATCAGTTGGCGGTGATCTAATCTCTAGACCTCCGTCACCGAGAGCTTCTCGAGTGCTCGTCGAACGGCTGATGGGTCATAGAGCCGTGTCCTCCACCCGGCGCGGATCTGCGGAATGACCCGCATCCGCGTCCACCGCTGGATTGTCGAGACCGGCCTACCGATTTCCTTCGCCAGCTCCTTCGTCGTCAAGTAATTGAACTGCTTCATAGTTCATATAGATAGTTCAATAAAGATGTCGTGACTAGCCCGTAGTTCACCATAATAGTTCACCTATGGCACTATCGCAGCGGAAAACGACCATCGCCGTCCTTCGCGGACTGCTCGGGGAATATCACGGACGTGAGGATCATTTCGCGCGCCTAGCAGAACGCAGTCGTTCGTGGGTCAAGAAGGTGTCCGCCGGATTAATCAAGCTGAGCGAAGACAGCGCTCGCCAAATCTCTCTCCAGACTGGAGTGTCACTCGACTGGTTGATGGGGCCAATCGAACGGCCGCCAGTCGACATCTCGGGAAACCCGTACGACAGCAGTTCCTTCGCGTTCTTCCGTGCAAATCCAACACACACACTCGTCACCACTGCCTTCATTCCGAGGGTCATCGGCGTGGCGTCGGCAGCTGGCGACCAAAGCAAGCTGGCGCTCTTCCAGTGGCGTTTCGGCTCGTTCCTTGACGAATGTGCCGAGGAGTTCGGCGTCGACGCACGCGCCTATAAAACCGCTGATGACGCGTTGCAGGGATCTCCGTTGCTCCGCGATTTAGCGATGACTGACGCCGGCATGGACGTTCCGATCGTTGACCACGATGCGCTGACGAGCTTGGCGCAGGCAGCGGTGGAAGGGAAGCGGCTTGGTAAAAACTGCAAGGTCACTATCAAGACTTGGCCGAACGCCGCGACGAAGAAGAAAAAGGGCTAGCGCGTCATCAGAACAACTTTCCCGGACAGCGACAGTGCCGACCGGATGCTCCAGAACGCTTTCGCCGCCCGTGCTGTAGCCACGCGGTGGTAGTGCCGGAATGTCGTCGTCGCGTCAGTGTGCCCGACGTTCAGCAACAGCGCGTCTACGCTGCCGTCACGCGCCAGCAAATAGGACGCGTAGCTGTGACGCGGTCCGTGCTTGATCTGCGGAACTTCAGACGTGCGATGTGCAGCGCGCAGTTGCGAGCGCAGGACGTTCAATCCTTGCGGCGCGATCTGCGCCGTGTCTTCACGTCGGAAGGGTAGCAGCCACTGTCGCAAATTCGCTTCCATCGGGATTGCACGCGGGCTCCTCGTCTTGGAGACGGCCGCCCGGACGCGAATGAAATTCTCTGTGAAATCGATGTCTCCCCAGACCAATTGCCGAGCCTCGCTCGCTCGTAGTCCTGCGAACATGCAAACGGCCAGCCACGGCAGTATCGCAGCCTCTGCACTATTGAGGAGCACCGCTGCCTGCTCAGGCGCGTAGATTTCTACCTCTTTTGGCGGCAGCTTCTTACGATCAAGCTTCTCAATCGGATTTGTCGCGCACAGGTCGCGCTTACGACCGTAGTTGAACAGGCCGCCGAGAATCCGCAGGCCGTAGTTGAACACCGTCGGCCGAAAGTCAGCCATTGCCGATTCGATGTCTCGCGCGTTGATGTCGCAGAGCATGCTGCCGTGCAACGAGCTGAGGCGCGTCCGATACTGACGCAATGACTGAGCGTAGGAGCTGCTGCGTGGCTGCGCGTCTGCGAACTGCTGAAACGCATCTTCGAACGTCACGCTCGCCAAGCGCCGGTCGTGTCGCGCGACGTATTCGCGAACCGCTGTGATAAGCGTTTCAGGTTCTGCGTCCTCGCCAAGCAGTGCAAACGCACGCAGCGCAGCGTCGGCTTTCTGTGGCGCGAGGATGCGCGCACTGGTGCCGCGCTCGATCAACTGGACGCGAAGCTTCGCCGCGAATCCATCAGCCTCTTCGCGGCTCGCGAAGAATCGGCGTGAGCGTGTGCCGCTACCGGTTAACGCGCCTGGCACATTGACACGCCAACCTTTTGGGGTCTTCACTGATCTGAATCGAGGTGCCTTCATTGGCAAATCAATGGTGCCCTTTGGTGCCCTTATAGTCCAATAGTTTGTTGAACTATCGTAATGAACCAACACTTTTCTACGAGGGAAACGGTCGTTTACGAGGCACGGCGAAATTGAATGGGGTTCAAGAGGTCCCGGGTTCGAATCCCGGCGGCCCGACTCCTTTTCGCTCGAACAGCGGCAGAGCAGCGTATTGTTAACGCGCATGCGGGACCACGCTCAGAAGCAGACGGCGGCTCCGCCCGATGTGCCGCGGACGGACGATCACTGCGTGTACCAGCAGGTGGCGCGCTTGCTCTCCGAGGAACCGCAGCTCGAAGCCGTCGCTTTCCAGCCGGAGAACGAGCTGCTCTCGATCGCGACGCTCGGCAAAGACAGCGGAGATCGAATCGCCGACCGCGTCAGCGCCGCCGTCTCCGGGCGGAAGGAACAATGCGGCGTGCTTGATGCCGTTGGAAATTGCGAGCAATGCGGGGAGCCTCCGTCGCGGAAAGTCGGCGATGCCAACGTCGTGGTGAAAGAGGTGCTCGGCAGCACGGTGATCGAGAAGCTGACGTGCCGCACTGCCACGCGTTTCTGGCAATGGAACCAGGTGCGCTGGCCGCGCGCCGGCTGCTGCGGCAGCAGCGGCGCGGACATCGACCCTGACGAATGGAAGCGGCTCACCGTCCGCGCAGCTTCCTGCCTGCTGTTCGGCCTCGCTGCACTCGCGGCGCAAAGAATGGGAGCGACTGCGAGCATCGTGCTTTCGTTCTTCGCCGTCAGCTACCTCTGCGGCGCCTGGGATGCCGCCCGCGAATCATGGCAACGGCTGCGACGCGCCGAGCTCGACATTCATTTCCTCATGCTGGCCGTTGCCCTCGGGGCGGCGTCGATCGGGGCATGGCATGAAGGCGCCTTGCTACTCTTTCTATTTTCTGCCTCCGGCGCGATGGAGCATTACGCCGGCGCGCGCACGCAGCGCGAGATCGGCGCACTGCTCCGCGGCGCACCGAAGACGGCAACTGTCCTCGAGAACGGCCAGGAGATGGAGCGCGAAGTCGAATCTCTCGCCACTGGAATGCACATTCGCGTGCGAGCTGGCGAACAGGTGCCGGTCGACTTGCGGATCACGCGCGGCGAGAGCGCGTGCGACGAGTCAAACCTGACCGGCGAAGCTCGGCCGGTGGCGAAGCAGCCGGGCGATGTGGCGTTGGCGGGCACCCTGAATGCCTGGGGCGTAATCGACGGCGAAGCGCTGCGGCCGGCGCATGAAAGCGCTCTGCAAAAAATCGTGGATTTAATCGCGCAGGCGCAGCACCTCAAAGCGCCTTCGCAGCGCTTCAGCGACCGGTTCGGGACGAGCTACACCTACTTTGTCCTCGGCGCGTCGGCGGCTTTCTTTTTTGTCGGCTGGCTGCTGTTCGGCTGGCCAGCGTTTGTAGAACGAGCCGGCACCGCCAGCGCCTTCTACCGCGCCATGACTTTGCTGGTCGTCATGTCGCCCTGCGCACTCGTGCTTAGCGTGCCGTCCGCGATCCTCTCCGCGATCGCGTCAGGCGCGCGCCGCGGGGTTTTGTTTCGCGGTGGAGCTGCGATCGAAACCCTCGCGGATGTTCGAACGGTCGCGCTGGATAAAACTGGAACTCTCACCGCCGGCATTCCTGTTCCGGTGCGCATCGAGACCTTCGCTGGCGAAGAGAACGCGGTCGTCTCTGCCGCCTACAACCTGGCGCGTTTGTCGCATCATCCCCTCTCCCGCGCAATTCAGAAGATCGGAACGCAGCGCGGTCTTGCCGCTGTTGAATTCACCCACGCTGAATCGGTTGCAGGCAGCGGCATCACCGCGCGGCATCAGGGGTTGCTCTACGTTCTCGGTAGTCGCCGCTTTGTTGCTTCGGCCATGCGAGAAGTCCCCTGCACTGCAGTGACGCCTAACGAGACCGACGTGGCCGAGGTTTGGGTCGCCGGCCCTAAACTCTGCGGACGATTGCTGCTGCGCGACGAGCTGCGCCCGGAAGCGCGCGCAATGATCGAGCAGTTGCGTCACTCAGGAATTCGCACGGTCATGTTGACCGGCGATCGGGCCGAAACAGCGAACGCGATCGCGCTTCAGGCGGGCGTGGACGAAGTGCGCGCGCAGTTATCACCAGAAGCGAAAGTCGCGGCGATCCAGGAATTGAAGCAGCGCGGCGCGAAAGTTGCCATGATCGGCGACGGCGTGAACGACGCGCCCAGTCTCGCCGCGGCAGACGTGGGAATTGCAATGGGAGCGCGCGGTTCGGATGCCGCCATGGAGCAGGCCGAAGTCGTGTTGATGAATGACCGGCTCGAAAGCTTTGTCACCGCTTACGCGCTTAGTCGGCGCGCGAAGAAGATCATCGGCGAGAACATCGCGATTTCGCTCGGCACGGTTGTGGTAATGGCACTTCTCGCTGTGACCCGCGGCATTCCGCTTTCGCTGGGCGTTCTGGCCCACGAAGGCAGCACGGTAATCGTGGTGTTGAACAGCCTCAGGTTGCTGTTCGCACAGAAGGAGCGGTCGTCCCTGTAGCGGCGTGTCTATGACCGCCGAGGGCCCCAGGCTTTGCTACGTCTTTGGAATTCGGCGGTCCTAGACGCGCCGCTACAGGGGGCTCGCGCATTGCGGCGCAACCTGTTCCGCAGTAACCTGCGCGCCTTATGTTGAGCGCTGGAATCGTTGGCCTGCCGAACGTCGGAAAATCGACGCTCTTCAACGCAGTCACACGCACCCGAAAAGCGCAGGCGGCGAACTACCCCTTCTGCACGATCGATCCGAACCTCGGCGTCGTCACGGTGCCCGATCCGCGCCTCGAAGTGCTCTCGAAGCTTTCCGGATCACAGAAGATCATCCCGGCCGCGATTGAGTTCGTCGACATCGCCGGCTTGGTGAAAGGCGCCAGCGCGGGCGAAGGCCTCGGGAACCAGTTCCTCAGCCACATCCGTGAAGTAAACGCGATCGTGCAGGTGGTCCGCTGCTTCGAGAGCGGCGACATTCACCACGTCAGCGGCACGATCGATCCGATCCGCGACATCGAGGTCATCAATACCGAGCTCGTCCTCGCGGATCTCGCATCGCTGCAGAAGCGGAAGGATCGTCTGCAAAAAGAAGTCCGCGCCGGCTCGAAAACAGCCAAAGCCGAGAGCGTGATCATCGAGAAGCTCCTGCCGCACCTGGATGCCGGGAAGCCGGCGATCACGTTCGAACTGTCGGATGACGAGCGTGAGATCGCGCGCGAGTTTTTCCTCCTCACTTCGAAGCCGACACTCTTCGCCTGCAACGTGGCCGAGTCGGACCTCGCGCCCATTTCGCAAGGCGACGAGTCGAATGCCGCGTTACGGCACGTGCACGCGGTGCAGGGATACGCTCGTAATCATTTCGGGAGCGAAGCCGTCGTGATCAGCGCAGAGATCGAGAGCGAGCTGGTCGACCTGAGCGAAGCAGAAGCGCAGGAATACCTGCGAGATCTCGGCGTGGCCGGCAGCGGCGTGGGTGCATTGATCCGCGCGGTTTACCATCTCCTCGGTCTTCGTACCTATCTCACGACCGGCGAAAAAGAGACCCGTGCCTGGACGATTCGGGAAGGCGATAAAGCGCCCGCCGCGGCGGGCGTGATTCACACCGATTTCGAGCGCGGCTTCATCGCCGCGGAGACGGTGCATTTCGATGACCTTGTTTCGCTCGGCTCGTTCGCGAAAGCACGTGAAGCCGGCAAGCTGCGGATCGAAGGCAAGGAATACGTCGTAAAAGATGGCGACGTGGTCGAGTTCCGCTTCAACGTTTAGGTCGCTTCCGGTAGGGCGAGACTCCGTCGAGCCTGGGTGCTCGCGCTGCAACTCTCAGGCTCGACAGAGTCTCGCCCTACCAGAGATGCTCTCAGTCCGACCAGTAAAGGATCCGGCCGCACTGCTCGCAGCTTACGATTTCGCGCCCGTTTTTCACACGGTGCGCCGTCTGCGTGGTGATTTTCATGTGGCATCCGGTGCAGACTTCGTGCTCCAGCGCCACGACCGCGGCGTCGCCTTTGCTCGCAAACAGCCGCTCGAATCGACTCAGCACGTCTTCATCGATGGTGCTCGCGATCGTGGCGCGGTCGGCGTTTAGCTCCTCCAGCCGCGCCTGCAACGCCGCCGCCTTGGCCTCGAGATCAGTCACTTGCCGCGCGACCGAGTCGCGCGCCCCGGCCGCGCTTTTTTCTTCCACTGCGACCTCTCCCTTGAGCTTTTCCGCCTGCTCCATCAGCTCCAGTTCCTGGTCCTCGATCCCGCGAATCTCTTTCTCGTAACGTTCGATCTCGTTCCCCATCGCGCGGAATTCCTCGTTCTTGCGCGTCTCGTATTGCTGCGTCTTCAGTCGGTTGATGCTTTCCCGGCGCGTGCCGGCATCCAGCTCCAGGTTTTTCTTCTCCACTTCCACCTGCCGCGCTTTCAGCTTGAGCGCTTCCAATCCCGCGGCCGTGGCGGCGAGCTGCGCTTCGAGCTGCGCGCGTTGCTGCGGCACGGTGCGGATCTCGTTCCGTATCCGCTTAATCTTCTGATCGCGATCCTGCAGGATGAGCAGCTGCTCGAGTTCCGGTTGCACGCGCGCAGATTATTGGGTCGCGTTGGCGGCGTCAATTGCCGCTCACCAGCACGAACTAGTACATCTCCACGGGAGAACGTTTGCCATCTTCCGGACTGCGCTCTGCGGCGCGCTCGGCACCGAGCACCTCGACGCGCAGCTGCCACACTCGTTCGTCCAGCTGGCGGAACGCGGCCTCCGAGAAATCGTGCGCTGGTGACATTCCCTCTTTGAAGTGCGCGATATTCTCAAGGGCGCGGTCCACCTCAGGCGGCGGCAGCTCCGTCAGAACGCGGTGCGCTTCATCGAAGGCATCGATTCGGTGGCAGATCATCGCCATGTCGTTGCCCGCGGTGATGGCCATTCGGATCGTTTCCGTGAGGCTGTACTCGTTGTAAATCGCGCCCATATCGAGATCGTCCGTCATCACCAGACCTTCGAACTCCAGATCATTCCGCAAGAGCTCCGTCACAACGGCGGGCGACAACGAGGCCGGCAGCTTCTCCGCGTTGAAAGTCGGATACCAGCCGTGACAGATCATCATGCTATCGACGCGCGCGGCGAACTGCCGGAACACTGCCAGCTCTTCGCGCTCCAGTTCCTCACGCGTCCTGTCGATCCGCGGCAGGTCGTGATGCGCATCGACCATCGCGCCGGAGTAGCCAGGAAAATGTTTCCCGCAACTGCCGACGCCTTCCGTGCGGAGCGCAACATTGAACGCGTCGGCGAACCGCGCCACCTCCGCGACCGTATTCCCGTAGCAGCGCCCGCGCAGCGAGTTGTCCGCTTCGTCATCAAACGAAATATCGAGCACCGGAGACAGATCGAGATTAAAGCCGAACAGACGGAGCAACCGGCCAGTGATCGTGCCGTGCTCCCGCACGAGCGAAACGTCTCCCTTCTCGCGCAGCTGTTGCGCGTTCGGCGGCTCGTTACCGATCAAGCGCAAGCGCGAGACGCGTCCACCTTCCTGGTCGATGGTGATGATCGGCTCGACCTCACTGAGGTCGCGGAGATCATCGATCAGCTTCCGCAGTTGCGGCGCAGTGGTGATGTTCCTCCCGAAGAGGATGTAGCCGCCCGGTTGGACACGGCGAAAGAGGGCGGCGGTCTCGGCGTTCAATTCCGTGCCTGGCACTCCCGCGAGGAGAAGCTGGCCTGGTGCAGCGCGATTCATCGGGCTCGAATCTAGAATCGCGAAGCGATCAATCCAGCAGAGTTTGTGCTGAGGATGCTTTTCCGCGCTGGGATCGACCTGATCTGCGCTCCGGACGTTGCTTGCAGCTGATCCTGTGGCTGACTGCAGCAGTGCAAAGGATTGGAATCTACGGTGGAACTTTCGACCCGATCCACTATGGACACCTGATCCTCGCCCGCGACGCGATGGAGCAGCTGCACCTGGAGCGCGTCGTGTTCGTTCCGGCCGCGCTTTCGCCGCACAAGCTGGAAGGCGCATCGGCACCAGCGATGCTTCGCGTCGAAATGCTGCGGGCGGCGATCGCAGGCGAGCCGCGTTTCAGCGTCGACGAGGTGGAGCTGCAGCGGCCGCCCCCGTCATTCACGATCGATACGATTGAGCAATTCAAGCGGCGCGATCCGGGGCTGGAAATCTGCTACTTGATCGGGGCGGACAATGTTGGCCGGCTCCACACGTGGCATCGGATCGATGACTTGCTGACGCAGGTAACGCTTGTGGTGCTGCAACGAGGAGCAGCAGAACCGGCGACGGCGTTTCAGGCCATCAGCCGCCGCATCGAAATTTCAGCAACGGAAATCAGAAACAGGGTTGCCAGCGGGCAATCCGTTCGTTATCTCGTACCACCGCCGGTGGCCGAACTGATCGAGCACCACCGGCTCTACCAGGAGCCCAACAGATAACCTCGGAAGATTTAGCGAAAGCCTGCGCCGAACTCGCGTCGAACAAAAAGGCGGAGGATATCGTGGTGCTGGATCTCCGGGAGATTTCCACTTTCACCGACTTCTTCGTGATCTGCTCCGCGACCTCTGAGCCGCAGCTAAAAGCAATCGCGAACGAAGTGGAGGGGCAGGTGAAACAAGACCACGGCGTGCGCCCGGCGGCAGTCGACGGTTTCCCTGCCAGCCAGTGGATCGTGATCGATTACATGCAGGTAATCGTGCACATCTTCCATGCCGAGAAGCGGGCGTTCTACAGCCTGGAAGATCTTTGGGGCGATGCCCCACGGCTCGCGTGGCAAACTGCCGCCGCGCCGCAGTGATTTCGCCGTCGTCGCGACGCCTTATTTCGCGTCGGTCTTGGCTGCTTCAGCAGAAGCCGGATCGCCGGCCTTGATGCCGAGGAGCTCGACCTCGAAGTGCAGGGTTTCGTTCGGCCCAATGTCCTGGCCCGCGCCGCGTTCACCGTAGCCGATCGACGGCGGAATCCAGAGCTCGTACTTCGAGCCGACCTTCATCATCTGCAGCGCTTCGGTCCAGCCTTTGATCACGCGGTTGACCGGGAAAGAGGCGGGCTCATTCCGCTTGTAGGAGCTGTCAAATTCGGTGCCGTTCAGGAGCGTTCCCTTGTAGTGAGTCTCGACAATGTCGGTCTCTTTCGGGCTTGGTCCGTTCCCTTCCTTCAGCACTTTGTATTGCAAGCCGCTCGCCGTCGTCTTCACGCCCTCTTTGCCTTTGTTCTCCGAGAGAAATTTCTCGCCGGCGGCCCCGTTTTTTTCCGCGGCTTCCTTGCTGGCCACAGTTTGCTTTTCCATCATCGACTTAGAAAAGGCCGTCATCGTTTCCTTGACCTGATCGTCGGTCAAGAGAGGCTTGGCGCCGGTGGTCGCATCCTGCAGGCCGCGCAGCAGCGCCGCCGGATCGATATCCATCGCTTGCTTCTTGAAAGTCGTTCCAATATCCAGACCGATGCTATAACTGACTTTGTCTTTCTCCGTTTTGAGATCGCCCTGATTTTGAGCGAAAGCAGGAACTGCGAGGAGAAGTGCCGTGAGGAAGAT
>JACDCC010000270.1 GCA_013694595.1 Chthoniobacterales bacterium | reverse complement strand
CACCGACGATCACCGTGTGGCTCTTCGCGAATGTCTCGCAGGCGACGCGGCTGTTTCTGTCCTGCTCCAGGCAGGCATCCAGGATTGCGTCAGAAATCGTGTCGCAAACCTTATCGGGGTGACCTTCTCCGACTGATTCTGATGAAAAGATGAAGCGACGAGCCATATGTTAGGAAAAAAGGGTTCAGGGTTCCGGGTTCAGAAGCCCCGGGGGCCGCTCTCGCTGCACCCTGAACCCTGAATCCTTCAGACTGGTCATCATATTGACCAATCATGATGCGTAGATGTATCGTCTGATCACTTGCCCATGTCGTCAACTCTAAATTTCCTGCGCCTGCTGGCCGATCCGACACGACTCCGCCTCGTGCTCCTGCTCGAGCGGGAGGAGCTTTCCGTCGCCGAGTTACAGGAAATTCTCGGAATGGGGCAGTCACGTATCTCGAGCCATCTCGCGCAGCTCAAACGTGCCGGCGTCGTGGACGACCGACGCGCTGGGAAGAACGTCTACTACGGACTCGCCCGCAAAGCAGAGGTCAACCCGGCGCGTGCGCAGATCAACGAACTGACCCGCACATTAGCGCGTGAGCTGCCGGAGACGGCGAACGACCAGACAGCGCTCAAGCTCGTGTTGCGCAAGCGGAAGGATAAAGCGCGCGAATATTTCGACGAACTCGCCGGCAAATTTGGCCGCAGCTACGTGCCGGGGCGTTCCTGGCAGGCGCTGGCGCATACGCTCATCTCGTTGCTCCCGCCTGTGGAAGTGGCCGATCTGGGTGCGGGCGAGGGGACTCTTTCGCAATTGCTGGCAAAGACTGCGCGGAAAGTGATCGCGGTCGATAACGCGCCAAAGATGGTGGAATTCGGGTCGGAACTCGCGGCACGGCATGGGTTCGCGAACCTGGAATATCGCCTTGGTGACATCGAGGATCCGCCGATCGACAGCGGCACGATGGATCTCGCGGTGCTGAGCCAGGCACTCCATCACGCGATTCATCCAGAGCGGGCGATCGCAGGCGCGCACCGCATTTTACGAGCAGGCGGACGGCTCGTCATCCTGGACCTTCTTAGCCACAGATTCGAGCGGGCGCGGGAGCTTTACGCGGATCATTGGCTGGGCTTCAGCGAGGTGCAGCTGCACCAGATGCTGGAACAGAGCGGATTCACGAAAATCGAGGTCACCGTGGTTTCGCGAGAAAAAGAAAGCCCGCATTTCCAGACCGTTTTCGCGACAGGTATCAAGTGAAACGTCCGCACCTCGGGCGTTTCTGCTGTCGTCTCGGGTAGCTGAACGGGCCGGCGCGGCGGGGCGATTTCTTGATGCTTTGGGAGCAGCTCTTGTTACTTCGGATCGGGATTGACAGGGATGCGCTCAGATCCTGCGCGCTGCAATCTGCTTTTGATTTATGCGCCCGGTTTGCGAAGGAATGCCATGGTTTCCGATTTATCCGAAAGCGACGGGCCGGCGGCGCGGTATCTCTTTTTCGGCGGACTTCTCCTGGCGGATTGGGAACAGCCGGAGAGTCCGCTGCGGCTGCGGACGGATTTGACGCTCGCGGAGGTGGAGCATGCCTCGCAGTTCCAGAACGCGCGCATTTTACTGAGAATGCTCGCGGAGGGAGGCGGCGCGCCCGCGACCGCCGCGGGTAATCTGAATCGAGAATTCGCGGGCCGGATGCTCGAGGCGATGGTAATGCCCGGCCTCTCGCGTGAATCCACCCGGCGCTTCAATAAGGTGATCAATGAAGCGGACGTGCGCGACTTGCAATTGCTCCGCGAGGTTTGCCAGTTCGGCGGGTTGATCGCCCGCCGGAAGAAACATTTCCGCGTCACCGCGCGCGGTCGCGAGCTCCTCGCCGACGAAGAGGCCGGCTCGCTTTATCGGCACCTCTTCCTCACATTTTTTCGCAAAATGGATTTGCGCTCCCTCTTCCCTTTCCGAGATGTGCCGGGGATTCAAGCGACGCTCGGCGTCATTCTCTGGCGGCTCGACTCGATCGGGCAGACCTGGACGACGGTCCGCGGCCTTGCTGAAATGGTGCTCCTGCCGCCCGTGCTCGATGAACTCCGCGCCACGATGGTCTCCGAGTTCGAAACCGAGGAATGGATTCTGGCCGGATACGTGCTCGAGCCGCTGCTCGATTTCGGATTGATCGAGCGGGAAAAGGGGAGCCAATGGCCGGGGGTGGGGGAGAAGGATGTGATCCGTCTCACACCGCTTTGGCGACGATTCCTGCAATTCGCGCCCGCTGCCTGACCGTGTTTCCGCCTGTGGACTGCCGGCATCCGCACTTGTGAAAAGCTCGTGGCGCAGGAGCCCTTGAAGTAGACGTCGCTCGGCTGCCAGCTTCGGCAATGGTCTCGACCCGAACGCAGATCAAGCTTGAGTTTTGCCGGCGGACGGCGGCAAATAGTCGCACGTCGGAGATCCCAGATATGGCTGCGGAAACGGACCCAGATCTCAAGCTGGAGATCGCTCACGTTCTTACGATAGACGTGGTGGCGTACTCGATGCTGCTCATCCACGAGCAAAGCCGCACCATGGCGGAGCTGACGCGGATCGTCCGAAATACCGCGCGCTTCCGGGCCGCTGAAATCGAGGGGACGCTCACCCGGCTCCCGACCGGCGACGGGATGGCGCTCGTCTTCTTCGGTGATCCCGAAGCGCCGCTGGAGTGCGCGATGCAGATCAGCGCGGAACTGAAGAGCCGTCCGGAGATCAGGCTGCGGATGGGGATTCATAGCGGTCCGATCAACCAGGTCAGGGATGTGAACGACCGCTCGAATCTCGCCGGCGCCGGCATGGACACGGCGCAGCGCGTGATGGATTGCGGAGACGCCGGCCACATCCTACTCTCGAAACGGGTCGCGGACGATCTCGACCCGTATTCCCGCTGGCATCCCCACCTCCATGAGCTCGGTGAATGTGAGGTGAAACACGGACGGAAGCTTACGGTCGTAAATTTCTTTACCGACACTCTGGGCAATCCGGAAAAGCCGACCAGGTGGAAGAAAGCCGCGGCGCCCGCCCATTCAGAGGCGGGTTCGCGTCGGCGGATCCGTCCGGCGACGGCGTGGACAGCGCTGCTGCTCGCGCTCGTGCTGGTGGGGAGCCTCGTCGCGATGTGGTGGGCTCGGCCCTTGTTGGCGGCCGAGCGTTCGGTGGCCGTTCTGCCGTTCCAAGATCGCAGCGAGACCGGCGACCAGGAGTATCTCTCCGACGGAATCACCGAGCAGATCATCAACGCGCTCGCCAAGATCGGCGGCCTGCGCGTCCCGCCTTCCTCCGCCGCCTTCGCCTTCAAAAATCGCCCGGCCGACTCCGTGACCATCGGCCGGCAGCTCCGGGTCGGACACATCCTGGAAGGAAGCGTCAGCCGCAGCGGCGGCACCACGCAGGTGATTACCACCCTCAGCGAAGTGGCCAGCGGATTTCAGGTCTGGGCTGAGAGTTATCAGTCGACGGATCAGGACATCCTTTCGCTGCAAAACGAAATCGCCAAAAAAGTGGCGAAGGCTCTGCAGGTGAGGCTGCAGCCAAAGGAACGGCGGCAGCTGGGCGAACCCCCGACCCGTGATCCCGTGGCCTACGACCTCTACCTGCGCGGCCGATACCTGTTAAACCGCCGCACCGCGGAATCGGTCGAGAAAGCGCGGGCGCTTTTCCAGCAGGCGGTGCAGGCGGATCCCGACTTCGCGCTCGGGCACGCCGGCATCGCAGATTCCTACATCTATCTCGGGAAGATCGGCGCAATCTCGGGCGACGAAGCGGCGGCGAGAGCACGGCCGGAGGTGACGGCCGCTCTGGAACTGGATGATCAACTGGCGGACGGCTATGTCGCGCGCGCGATTCTCCTGAACGACTTCGAGTGGAACTGGCCGGAGGCCGAAGCTGACTACCGGAAGGCGCTTTCGCTGGATGCGAACAACGCGGCCGCCCATCACTGGTTTGCACGGCATCAGGCGCAGCTCGGGAACTTCCACGAGGCGTTGAAGCTGATCGATCGTGCGCAGATGCTGGACCCGGTCGCCCCGCTGATCCGCGTCACGCGAGCGAAAATCCTGTTCATGGCCCGTCGTTATGGCGAGGCGGTGACCCCCTGCAGCGAGGCCCTGGAACTGGAGCCGGCGTTCGCGGCCGCGTTCTCCACTCTGGGCATGGCTCGGGTGCAGCAGGGCGACCACGCCGGCGGAATTGCGGCAGCGGAAAAATACGTGGAAATTTCCGAAGGCAGCGGCTGGGCACAGCTGGAGCTGGCCTATGCCTACGCCGTGGCGGGGAGGCGAGCGGAGAGCGAGCGAATCGTGGCGGACGTAGAGGCGGCTTCGTTGCCATTTTCGCCGTACGACCGGGCAACCATCTACGCGGCATTGCGCGACACGGAACGGGCGGTGGAGTGGCTGGCAAAGGCGATCGACCAGCGGTCGGTGGATGTGGTCTGGATCAGAGTGGATCCGCGGCTGGATAACGTCCGCTCGGAAGCGGCTTTTCAGAAGGTCCTGAATCGACTGGTCCCGCGCAGCTCAGGATTAGCTGCAGATTAGCGTTGTATTCTTTAGGGCAGGAGAGATTGAATCGCGCCGGAGGCATACAACTATGGCGAAGTACTCATGCGACAACCCGCCGAAAACTCCTATGAGTTCGACGGAGATCTCGAAGAAGCTGCTCGAGGACCAGGAATTCGCAGTTTTCTTTCGGGACCTGCTACAGAAGACGAACAGCCGCGACGAGCAGGAGAAGGAGCGCGCGCGCACGTGCTTGCAGGCATGGTGTGCGGGCGACCCAACAGAACTGACGGGATTGCCCATCCCAGGTATCGACAGGGACGCCTCGTCTTTTTGCACCGACAAAGGAGGCACAGCGGACAACGCTTGCACGGACCGGGACAACTGAGACCGAGGCCTCCTTCTGATACGATTGGGACATTGTGAAGGTCCTGAGTTGATCGTACGATCACGAAAGAAGAAGAAAAGCGCTGGCTCAGTTGCGTAGCCGCTCTGCCTTTTACGGACGGGACGTGGTGCTATTCGCGCCAGCCCGAGGTCGATGATCCGCCGCAAGCTTGGAAGCTACATGTCTCGGCCACGGTTTACTCGGCTGCAGCGGTGCTGAGCCGCGCCGAACCAGTGCTGCGCCGGCATAACGCGCTCTTTAAGGCGCCCCGCAGCCTGCGTCTGCTAGCCACCTTTAACACCGGGGTGGCACAGTTCTCCCAGGTGGGAAAGTTCCTCACTGTCTACCCGCGCTCGACCGACGAAGCGGTGCGGCTGGCAGCTGGGCTACACCTGGCGACTCGTGGTCTGGCAGGCCCGCGTATTCCTTTCGAAGAACGCTATCGGCAGAATAGCCTCGTCTTCTACAGGTATGGCAGCTTTGGCCCGGCAGCGGGGAAGGTGCCGGGAACTATTCGTGACGTGGCCGGACGGGAAAGGCGTGACGAGCGCGCGTATGGGAAAGCTGTTCCCTCATGGCTTCAGGATCCGTTCCCAAAACCAGGAACAAAGAGCCGCGCGACAGCTGGTCCCATCGGTATGGATTACCTCCCGCACAAGGCACTTCGCCAACGCGGGCGGGGAGGTGTTTACGAAGCGGTAGACATCTCGGTTTCACCGACACGGTTGGTCGTTATCAAGGAAGGAAGAAGACACGGTGAGACTGACAGGCTTGGGAAGGATGGCTACGCACGTCTCAAACGTGAGGGCTGGTTGCTGCGGCGCCTTCACGCCGCCGGTGTTCCGGTGCCTGAAGTGCTGCGGGAGTTCCGGCAGCGCGGCAACCGTTACCTCGTTCTCGAAAAGGTGGCGGGTAAACCTCTCCTCCGTGAAGGCCGGCTGCAGCCTGCCCGTTATTCCTGGCGCCGCGCGGCGAGGATTCTGGCCCTGCTCACACCTCTGCTCTCGCGGCTCCATGCTGCCGGCTGGGTTTGGCGGGATTGCAAGCCGTCGCACATCCTGATTTCGAACGGTGCATGCAGGCTGATCGACTTCGAAGACGCTTCCAGGATCAGCGACTGCGAAGCGATGGCCTGGGGAGTGAAGCATTACTGGCCGCCAGCATTACGGAGAAAAGACCAGCGGCCGCCGGGCACGTTCGAAGACGATTACGCTCTCGGAGTGATCGCCTTTCAGTTTCTCGCCGGCCGGTTTCCGTCACGTTCCGCAGGCGAAAGGGCGAAGGTTTATCGCCGCCATCGTTGCCCTCTGGAGTTGCGGCATCGAATCGAGCGCCTGCTGCTGCCCGGCTGCTGAGGTGGCAGCGACCACTTCGGGTTCGGCTTGCGGCGATATGCTGCGCAACGTTCTGCGTGCTGCCAGGTTGAACGGGCGATGACAAAGTTGAAGCACGCGGAGGAGCGGCGGTCATTTAGGACGTGACGATGCGCGGATACAGGCTTTGCTCGTGACACATGGCGACGCGTCGTAATTTTATCTGGCTGCTGTTCATCCTCGCGTGCGTCTGCAGCGCGCGTGCGGAATGGACGGTTCTATCGAGTGAGGTGCAAGCGAAAGGCCCCGCCGGTGTCGTTCACGCGATCACGAAAGCGCGGGACGGCGCGAGCGGGGAGCGTGCGACGTTGCACTTCGCCCTTTTTCCGATGAAGACCGCGACGCTGCGGGTGATCGACGATCCGTCCCGGTCGCGGCTCGATCTCGCCGCCACAATGCAGCGGGAGGGATGTATCGCAGGAGTAAACGGCGGCTATTTCGATCCGGATCATGCTCCCGTCGGCCTCCTCATCAGCGATGGGCGACTGATCGCGCCGCAGAAGAAGGCGCGTTTGCTCAGCGGAGTGCTGAGCGTGGCGAACGGGCGGGTGGTGATCCAACGCGCGGCCGAGTTTTCGATGAAAACGAAGCCGACAGCCGCGCGCCAAGCGGGGCCATTTCTTGTCGAGGCTGCAAAGCCGGTCGCGGGCCTGAACAATGTGCGGGCGGCGCGACGCACCTTCGTGGCGACGGCGCCGGGCGATCGAGCTGCGATCGGGTATTCCTCTCATGTGACGCTGGCGCAGCTTGGCGCTTTACTGGCGACGCCAGGGATTGCGCCTGATCTGAAAATCCAGCGCGCACTGAATCTCGATGGCGGCTCCTCGAGTGGATTCTGGTTTGATGGCGAGGGCGAGCCGTTCTCGATCGCTGAGCAGAAGTCGGTGCGCGATTACATCGGCGTGGTGGCAAAATAAGCAGGCGGCCAATTCGCGACCTGGCTCGCGGCGGTTGCGTTGCTTGCTTGACGAGGCGCGCGCGTCATTGAACAGCTGACGTTCTGATGCGGACGTTTGGCGGCTTTACTTCTCCCGGGGCCGAGCTGTTCTACGGCGAACTGCGCGGTGAGGAGGTTCATCGTCTGGCGAGGGCTCCGTGGCTCGGGATTGAACCCGATGGAGAGGTGCTGGCGATGGCAGAACTGCAGATTTCGCTGCCGGTTGCGCCGAGTAAATTGATCGCCGTCGGCTTGAACTACGCCGATCACATCGCCGAAATGAAGCGAACGCCGCTCGGCACGCCGCTGATTTGGTTCAAGGCGCCGACATCGTTGTTGCCGCACGGGGGAACGATCGAGATCGCATTTCCGGAGCATCAGACGCACTTCGAAGTGGAGCTCGGCGTCTGATCGGCCGACGCGGCCGGAACATCGGGCTCGAGGAGGCGCTCTCGCACGTTTTCGGTTACACGGTGGCGGAGGATATCAGCGACCGTGATCTGCAGAACGCCGAGAAGCAGTTCGGACGCGCGAAATCTTTTGATACCTACACGCCAGTGGGGCCATTCATTTATTCAGGCGTGGACGTCGCGGATTTGCCGATCAGCTTGCGGCAGAACGGGGAGCTGAGACAGCAGGCTCGAACGAGCCAGATGATCTACTCGGTGGCTGAGGTCGTCTCGTTCGCGAGCCAGAATCTCACGCTGCTCCCGGGCGATTTGATCCTGACCGGCACGCCATCCGGGGTGGGGCCGATTCGTGCGGGCGATGCCCTCGAGGCATCGATTGGCGAGTGGCCGGTACTGCGGAATGACGTCGCGCTTGCGCAGAAATAATGCAGCTGAGCAACTTTCGTGACGCGACGTTACATCCCGCAGACGTGCACGATGCGATGTAACTTACGGGCTCGCCCGAGCTCAATGTTGAATGAATAGAGAAAGTCTTGCTCGACTCGCGATCATCCCATTACGGATAACAGCGAACGAAATCATCAAACGATGACGGGCTGGTAATAAACCTTTCCCTTAACCCCTATGAAAAAACTGCTAACCGCCTCCCTCTGCACTCTCACTTTTGCGCTGACATCGTTCGGCCAAACTCCACCCCCACCGTCCGCTGCCGGTTCGCCTGCGACGACGGCGCCAGCGACCACGGCGCCTGCGGGAGCTGCTCCTGCTGCTCCCGCCGCGCAAACTGCGCCGGCGACCGCGCCAGCGACCGCCACTGATCCGGCGCTTGCTCCGACCGCGCCCGCCACGGCACCTGGCGCGCCCGGGCTCGCTCCTGCGGCTGGGACGACTCCGTCTACCGCGGCCGGCACTCAGCCAGCCGCTGCGGCGCCCGCTGCCAGCCCAGCCGCTGCTGCGGCGATGCACGCAGAGCCGAATACCGGCAACGCGCTGGTCGATAACTTCATCAAGGGCGGTTACATTATGTATCCGATCGGGCTCGCCTCGATCATTGCGATCGCGGTCGTACTCGAGCGCCTCTTCTGGTGGCTCTTCCGCTGGATGCGCCGCGACCCGAAGCGGATCGAGAAGGTTTTCACCGCCATCGAGACGGGCGACGTTGCGGAA
Organism: Chthoniobacterales bacterium; assembly: GCA_013694595.1. Lineage (GTDB taxonomy): Bacteria > Verrucomicrobiota > Verrucomicrobiia > Chthoniobacterales > UBA10450 > JACCTI01. The sequence continues at coordinate 864 of JACDCC010000270.1, read as the reverse complement.
GCTTCGCGTCTCTCCCGCGGTTCGCGTGATCCAGTGCTCCGTATGATCTGGAACGGTCTGAATCACCAGCACGCCTCCCTGCAGGGCGCTCTCCAGGTTGCGGCCGGCATCGAGATCAAACGCGCCGGACGGTTCCTCGTCGTGATGGATACGCTGGTGACGCTGGCGCCGCTGCTCGGTCTCTTAGGCACGATCACTGGTCTGATGAAGTCGTTCAGCTTCCTCGGCAACGAAGAGCTTGCGGTGCAGGCGGTCACCGGCGGTATCGCGGAAGCGCTCATCGCAACGGCCGCCGGTCTCGGCATCGCAATTTTTGCGCTGATTCCTTTTAACTATTTCAGCTCTCGCGTGTCTAACTTGGAGTTCGAGTTGCAGACGGCGGCCACGAACCTGGAAGTCATGCTGGAAGCCCAAAGCGTAGCCAAAAAGGGTGATCTCGACATCACTGCGATGACGAAGTAGCAGCGCCATGGAAGTCACTTCCCCCATCGCGAAAAAGCACGCGCGAATCGAGATCGTGCCGCTGATCGATATCATGTTCTTCCTCCTCGCGAGCTTCATGATGGTCAGTCTGAGCCAGACGACCATGAAGGGCATGAAGGTCGACTTGCCAGTCGGTAGCTCCGGGCAGACCCAGTCGAAAAAGGATTACGTCAGCTTCTCAGTGGATCGCGACGGTTATGTCTACTGGGACAAGGAAAAAATCGATTACCCGGATATCACGACGAAGCTGAGAGGTGTCAGCCCGGAGGCGAAGATTTTCGTGCGCGGAGATCGCGAAGCGCTCCACGGGAACGTGACGCGACTGCTCGATCACATCCGATCGACCGGGTTCACGAAGATTGCGTTCGAAATCAAAAGCCA
>JACDCC010000253.1 GCA_013694595.1 Chthoniobacterales bacterium | reverse complement strand
TCGACTTCGGGCTGGCGAAAGCTATCGCCGCGGCCGGGCAAATGGAGCTGACACATGGTGGATTTGTCGGCACGCCGGCATTTGCCAGCCCGGAGCAATTTGCGGGCGGAGCCATCGATGCGCGGTCGGACATCTACGCGCTCGGCGTCACCCTCTGGTTCATTCTGAGCGGGCGACTTCCTTCTGCCGGCACGAGCATCGAGGAGATCCGCAAACGCCAAACTCATCGCACGCTGCCTTTGGAGCAGTTGAAGTTGCGAACGGTGCCCCAGCCGGTGATCGATCTGCTTCGATCCTGCCTCGCGATCGACCCGGCGGACCGTCCATCCTCGGCGCAAGAGTTGGTGCGCGCGCTCGAATCCTACCGCGATCACAGCGCGAGGCGCGGGCGTCGCCGCACCATTGCGCTCGCGGCCGTAGTGGCGCTCGGTGCTGCGGCTGCGCTGCTCATTTGGGCTAGCCGCACGGAAGATCCAACGGTCTCGCTGGCGCCCGCGCCTGCGGAGAAAGCCATTGCCGTCTTGCCGTTTGAGAATTTGAGCAAGGAGAAAGACGATGCGTTTTTTGTCGACGGCATTCAGGACGATGTGCTGACGAGTGTCGGCAAGATCAAGGACCTCAAGGTCATCGCGCGGAACTCGGTGATGAATTACCGCGGCGCACGTCAGCGGGGGAAGATCCGCGAGATCGGCCAGACGCTGGGCGTGTCGCACGTGCTGGATGGCAGTGTGCGGCGCGCAGCGGACCGCGTGGTGGTGAATGTGACGTTGCTCGACACGCGCGATGAACGCCAGGTGTGGTCTGAACGATATGAGCGCACGTTGACCGACACCATCTCGCTGCAAGGCGAACTGGCGGTCGAAATCGCGCGCGCTTTGCAGGCGACATTGACGCCAGCGGAACAAACCATCGCTGCCGCCAAGCCGACCGAGAGCCCGGAGGCTTACCTGCTTTTTCTCCGCGGCCGCGAGACGGAAATCCTGCGAAACGTTCCCGACGCGCTGGAATCCGCGATCAAGCTTTACCAGGAAGCGATCGATCTCGACCCGGCTTTTGCTCTGGCACGCGCGCGCCTTTCCATCTGCGCCAGCCAGCAGTTTTACGAGGGCGTCGGCCAGCCGGAGTGGAAAACAAAGGCGCGGGCGGAAGCGGAGGAGGCGTTGCGTCTGCGTCCAGATCTCGGAGAGGCTCGGCTGGCGATGACCTACTATCATCTCATGGTCGAGCGCGATCATGATCGGGCGCTGGCGGAGCTGAGCGGAGCCGCTGAATTGTTGCCGAACTCCGCCGAGGTGCCGTTGACCGCTGCCTTCATTTACAAGCGGCAGAACAGATACCGCGACCGGCTCGCCGCACTGCAGCGCGCCGAAGCGCTGGACCCGCGAAACACCAGAGTGCTGGCGTTTCTTATCCTGACGTATCGGTGGGTCCGCGATTGGCCGGAAGCTACGCGCGCCCTGGACCGGGCAAATGTGCTGCAGCCGGATGTGAGAACCGATCGGCGGCGATGGGCCCGCGCTAATGTCGAGTTTCGGCGGACCGGCGACCTTGCGGTGCTGAGAAAGACTCTGGCAGAACTGAGCAACGAATCCACGACCGGGACTCCCGAATGGCTCAAGGCCGCGCGTTACGAAACAGCAATGCTCGAGCGCGACTATGCCGCGGCCGCCCGACTTCTCCCCGAAGTCACGCCGCAAGGTCTCGAAGAATTGACGCTCCCTACCGGACGGGCTCATTCGAAAGCTTTCCACCAGGCGCTCCTGGCCGTCGCGACCGGGGCCGATGGCGCCGCGAGAAAACAAGCGCTCGAAGTCGCGCAGACCGAACTCGAGGCGAATCTCTCCTCGGCCTCAACGCCCATGGCTGACAGCAAGGCTCTCGCGGAGCTTGCGCTGATCCACGCGTTTCTGGGTCGCAAAGAGGAGGCCGTTCGCGAAGCAGAGCGCAGCGTTGCCCTTCAAGGAGGGCTCACCTGGTCAATCGAGAAGAACGCCTGCTCTGCTTCTCTCGCGTTGGTCTACGCGCAAACCGGCGAAGCGGAGAAGGCTCTCGAGTTGATCGAACACCTGCTGACGGTGCCCGTCGAGCTGGGGGACAGCAAGGTTTACCACCTGACGCTCACCGACCTGAAGTGGCGCTGGGTGTGGGACCCGCTCCGCAGCCACCCGCGCTTCCAGAAGATCCTGGCCGCCCCGGAACCGAAGACCATCTACTAGCGCTCTTCGTGTGTCCTCGCGGTTTCTAAATAGCGCGCAGCGCCGTTCGCAAGCCGTGACCAAGGAAACATTCCCCCTGCGGCCTCAATCGAGCGTGTAGACTTCGACGAGCTAGTGCAACGCCGCTGGTGTTGTTCACGCCGCGGACCAGCGCGGTGTAGCGAGCGGGCGCCAAAGTGCGCACGATCGCAGATTCGAAGCCGTCTGATGGCGGGATGGTGGTCGTGATGATCTCCGCTTCCTGATCGCTCCGCCAGTTGTCGTTCGACTGAAAAAGAGTACGCCTCTCAGAACCCTGATAAGTCGCAGCGATTCGGCATATGATCCACAGATTTCACAGATTTGCACAGATGAACAGAAGCTCGCACTGAACTAAATCGGTGTGATCTGTGGATTTCAGCCGTCCCTCTCAGGCCACCGGAGACAGATCCGAAGCGACGATGCCTTCGCTGTAGGCCGTGGTCTCCCGACCCGGCGCGGTGTGATGTGGCCAGGCTCCACGCGCTCGAAGTTGCCACCCCAACTCCCCGCCGCGTGAGGACACGCGGCTACATTTTTGTCACGCTCGACGCTATACAGATACCGCTCTGGGACTGAACTGCAACTTGGCGAGAACTTAGTACCTGCCGGCGCGCTCGAGGAGCGCTTCCCACCAGGCGCGGTTATTCAGATACCAGTCGATGGTGCTTTCGAGGCCGTCCTTGAAGTTGTGGAGTGGCTTCCAATTCAGCTCGTGCTGCGCGAAGGAGCTGTCGATCGCGTAGCGGCGGTCGTGTCCTAACCGGTCGGTGACATAGGAGATGAGCGAGTGTGGCTTGTTGAGGCGATCGAGGATCAACTTCACCACTTCGATGTTCGGTGA
>JACDCC010000214.1 GCA_013694595.1 Chthoniobacterales bacterium | reverse complement strand
GACGACCTGCAGCAGGCGCATGCCAGACTGCTGGAGAGCGAGGCGGAGCTGCGGGAAAGCGCCGATCGATTCCGGTTCCTCGCCGAGTCGATGCCGCAAAAGATCTTTACCGCCACGCCAGCTGGCGACATCGACTACTTCAACCTCCAGTGGATGGAATTTACCGGCCTTTCATTCGAGCAAATCCGCGACTGGGGGTGGACGCAGTTCATCCATCCGGATGACGTCGACGAGAATGTCCGGCGATGGAAACAATCGATCGAGACCGGCGAGTTTTTCGAATATGAACATCGCTTCCGTCGCGCCGATGGCGAATGGCGCTGGCACATTTCTCGCGCCCACGCCATGCGCGATGCCACCGGCGGCGTGCTGATGTGGATCGGCTCGAACACCGAAATCCACGACGTGAAGATCGCGCAGGCCGAAGCCGAGCAGGCGAACCGCACGAAGGATAAATTTCTCGCCGCGCTCTCGCACGAATTGCGCACTCCTCTCACGCCCGTGCTCATGTGCGCCGCGGCACTCGAACGCGACACCGCGATTCAGCCAGAGTATCGCGAGCAGCTCGGCATGATGCGCCGCAACGTCGAGCTGGAGGCCCGCTTGATCGACGACCTGCTCGATCTCACTCGGATTTCACGCGGCACGTTACAGCTCAGTCTCGCGACCGCGGATATCCACTCGCTGCTTACCCACACCGAGGAGATCATGCGGAGCGATGCCCTCACGAAGCGTATCGATCTTCAGTTCGACCTGAAAGCTGCGGACCATCATGTCGTCGGCGATTCCGGCCGGCTGCATCAGGTGTTCTGGAACGTGTTAAAAAACGCCATCAAGTTCACGCCCTCCGGCGGCAGCATTATCGTCCGCACGGCGAACCCCGTCCCCGGCCAGATCCGTCTCGAATTCACCGACACCGGGATCGGCATCGAAGAGCAGTTCCGCGACTCCGTCTTTCAACCATTCGTGCAGGGTGACGTCAGATCCGATAGCGCGCTGAGCGGCCTCGGCCTCGGGATGTCGATTTCAAAAACGATCGTCGAGTTGCACGACGGCACGATCGACGTTGCCAGCGCCGGCCGCGGCTACGGCGCGACCTTCGTGGTCGAACTTGCAACCACCGCCGCGAACGAAGCCGCCACCACTGCACCGCGTCGACCGCTCTCGAGTTCGCGCCACACCTACCGGCTGCTCGTGGTGGAAGATCATCAGCCCACCTTGCAAGTGCTCGCGCGACTCCTGCGCAAGCAGGGGCACGATGTGCAGACCGCGAGCACCGTCGCAGACGCCCGCGACTTCGCCGCGAATCAGCGATTCGATCTCGTCATCAGCGACATCGGCCTGCCCGACGGCAACGGGGTCGATCTCATGACGGAACTGACCCGCGATTACGGCCTGCGCGGCATCGCGCTGAGCGGCTACGGGATGGACGAAGACTTCGCGCGCACGAGGGACGCGGGCTTCATCGCGCACCTTGTCAAACCGATCGACTTCGAACGCTTAAATCGCGTGCTCGAACAAGTGGCGGCCGCGTAACAGCCCGCTCCTCATCTGCGATTGTGCACTTGTGAGCGAGACATGCGAAGTGCGCTTGAGCTGCTCTCCATAACGTCTTAATATCGACGCATGACAACGCTGTCGCCCACGCAAGCTCGCATCAACTTGTCGTCACTTTTGAAGCGCGCCGCGAAAGGTGAAGACATCGGGATTCTCCACGGCGACCAGGTCATCGCGTTGCGCCCGGTGAAGATCCATTCCGATGATTACGTGCTGCAGGAGTATGGAGTCACCGAACAGGAACTTGATCAATTTGTGCGCAGAACAAAGCAGCGGATCGCGCGACATCGGAAAGCGGGCAAGATGACAATCTTCAGTGGCGACATCGAAGCGGACATTGCGGATTGAGCTGGCGCCGGAACTGAAGGAGGCCATTCGTCGGCTTCCGAAACGGCAGCGGCAGCAGATTGGCGACGTCATCACTGCCGTGCACGACGGTTTTGGCACACCTCATCTGCACTCCGGGCTCGGAATTCGCCGCCTGCGCGACAGTTTTTTCGAATGCCGCGTCGGCTTGAAGTTGCGGCTCGTATTCGATGCTGAACCCGGCGTCTTGTCATTCACCGATCTCGCCACACATGATGAGATCAGGAAAGCGATGAAGAAGCGCAAAGCCTAACCGTTTTGGCCGCGCCTACTGCAAGCGCACGGTGAAACGGAGATTCGGTTCATAAGAATGTCTTCGGCCATTGTCGTTTCCGGTCCACTCGAAAGCCGGAGGTGCAAATTAGCCCCGGACGAGTCGTCCGTTGTTCCGCCTCGACCAGGACCGATCGTTGCAGAGAGGCTGTTCGCTCGATCGAACATGTTATGGCAGGCGTAGATAGGCTCCTGAGAAGCGAACGGAAGTTTGCGCAAACACGGCCGTTGTGCTGCGCCATTATTCTTTGCGCCTGGGATCTATGTCACGATGTTCTGTGAGAAGAAACGGCGAATGAGATTCGAGATTCTCGGCAACCCGTGCATTTCCGTCGCCCTAATTGCGTGGGTCGCTGTCTTCGGCTTCACGGGCGACTTCGTCTCCGCGTCGGCGGCGTCGCAGGTTCCGGCCGTGCAGCCCGCAGTGCCGGTCGAGGAGAGAATCCGCCGAGTCGAGGTGGCGCTCCTCCCCGCGATCGTAATCAAGGGCGCGGCGTCGCCCACGCTACCGTTAGCCGAGCGGATGAGGTTCTACCGCGTCCCGGGCGTGAGCGTCGCAGTTGTCAGCGGCGGAAAGATCGATTGGGCGCGTGGCTTCGGCGTGAAGGACGTCTCGACCAACGAGCCCATCACGACCGAGACGCTCTTCCAGGCGGGCTCAATCAGCAAGCCCGTCGCCGCGCTCGCCGCGCTGCGTCTCGTGCAGGATGGCAGGCTATCGCTCGACGAAGACGTGAACGCGCGTCTGGCGTCTTGGAAGCTTCCCGAGAACAAGTTCACGAAGGAAAAGAAGGTCACGCTGCGGCGGCTGCTCACGCACAGCGCGGGGCTGACGGTCCACGGCTTCCCCGGGTACGCTGACGGCGCGCAAGTGCCGACGTTCCTGCAAGTTTTGAACGGCGAGAAGCCCGCCAACACCGCCGCCATCCGAGTTGACACCGTGCCAGGCACGGTCTGGCGCTACTCCGGCGGCGGCTACACGATCATGCAGCAGATGCTGATCGACGTTGCCAACAAGCCTTTCCCCGACATCCTCAATGAACTCGTGCTCGAACCCGCGGGCATGAAGCAAAGCACGTATGAGCAACCGCTCCCGCCCGCGCGCGCGAAGGACGCGGCGACGGCGCACAAGGGCGGTCAGCCCGTGAAGGGTCGCTTCCACACCTACCCTGAGATGGCTGCCGCGGGCTTGTGGACGACGCCGACCGACCTAGCGTTGCTTACCGTCGAGCTTCAGAATTCGCTCGCTGGGAAGTCGAATAGGATCATCTCGAAGGAAATGGCGGCGCAAATGATGTCGCGCCAATTCGGCGAGTGGGGCTTGGGACCGTCGGTAGAAGTGCGGGGAGAGGCGATCGAGTTCTCACACGGCGGCGTTGACGAGGGCTTTGAAGCTTTCTGGGCTGGGTTGAGTGACGGTCGCGGCGTCGTCGTGATGACGAATGGCGAGGGCGGCACCGCGCTGGCGATGGAGATCATCCGGTCGGTCGCGCGCGAATATGGTTGGACTGAGCACGCACCGCTTGAGCGCGAACTCGCCCAAGTCGATCCCCAGATTTACGACTTCTACGTGGGCGACTTCAAGTTCAAGATCAGCCCACAGCTGACCGTCGTCCTTGGCGTCTCGACCGAGGGCGGGAAACTCCTCGTCCAGCAGAACGGCGGCGCGAAGCGCGAGTGGCTGCCCGCGTCCGAAACAGAATTCTTTTCAGTCGCCTCCGGAAACACGCTCGTCTTCGCGAGGGACGCGCACGGGGCGGTCGGCGAACTCACGCTCAAGCAGGGCGGCGAGAGGTACACGGGCAATAGGATCAAGTAACCCGGAATACGACTCACCGTCTTAGTAGCGCCTCGACGGTTAATGGCCCTGTCATCTGCGTCGCCCGGCAGACGCGGTCATAATGCCAGGCTCTCCTGCTGCGCAGGCTTCGCCGCCGTCGCGCCGCCCACTCCGCCAAACTTCTTCACCAACTCGCCAAGCTTCCCGACGTAGTAATCCACATTCTCATCCCGATTCTGCGGGTCGAACTCGCTGGCTAGCTTCGCGGCTTCGTAGGCTGCGACCTTTTTGGGGGTGGCTTTAATGTAGTAGCTGATTTGGTCTCCGGGTTTGTAGGCTCGACCGCTGCCCAGCGCGAGCTCGTAGGCGGCGGCGCGGTTGCGCGCGGAGCCGGCTATTTTTTGGCGGTACTTCTCCAGGCTGTCCTGGAGGGTGTCGGTTTTCATCAGCATCTCGATCGGCATTTCGCCGGCGCGCATGCAGCGCTCGTAGTCGTTGCGCAGGGCGCCGATCGATTCGGTTTTGCCCTGCATCTGGAGCTTGATGATCTCCTCGAGGAAGACGCGCTGGAATTTCTCGAGGCCGCGCGATTTCAAGGCGCCGCCTTTCATGATGACTTCGCCGTCTTTCGTGAGGAGCGCGTAGTTCTTCGCCTTGTAGCTGAACATGGCGTCGAATTGCTCGTCGAGCTCGACCTCGATGCCGGGCGGGAGTTCTTTCGCGAGCTCGCTACGGAGTTTTTCGGCTTCTTCTGCGGGTGTAGGGGCGGGTGTCTCACCCGCTTTCCCACGGGTCACGTCCTTGGTTGCGGGTGGGACACCCGCCTCTACACCGGCTGCGCCGGATTTCAGACGCTCGAGCACATCCTTCGGCGGGACGAAGTAGATGCCGTCGGTGTCGACTTCGATGACTTGTGCGCCTCTGGAGTTCAACCAATCGATCATCTTCTGGAGGAGCTCGCGACCTATCTGCGTGACGCGCGCGGCAGCGTCGAAATCGGCGAAGTGGCCCTGCGCGAAACCGAGGTAGCCGTAGAAGCTGTTGATCAGGATTTTGAAGGTGTTCTGGAGGGCGTGAAAGTGACGCTGGCGCGCGACGTCTTTTTCGGCGCGCATGTTCGCCTTCGCTTCGAGGCGGAAGGTGCGGAGATCGGTGAGCAGGTGGCGGAAGATCTGGAGCTCGTCGGTGACTGGGAAGCAGTCGAACTGCAGCATCACCGATGGATAGAGAGAGGCGATGTCGCAATGCCAGACGTCGCGCATGACGCCAGTCGCGAACATGGCGGTGTAGCCGCCTTCGAAGCCGACGGCCATCGGCATCTCGGGGATGGCGTGGCGCTGGCGGAAGTATTCGCGGAGGAAGAGGGCGTTAATGCGGGTGGCGTTGCCGCGCACGATCACGTCCTGATAGTTGTAGGGAAAAATCCGCGCCTGGATGAAGTAGCTCGGGCTGAGTAACTCCGAGACGGCGCGCGTCTCGCGCGCCGCGTACAACGCACGTTTCTTGTAGCGCTCGTCGCCATCGAGATACGCGCGCTGCAGTTCTTTGCCGCCTAATGACGAGAACTCCGCGCTGTCGCAGAATCCGAAGTGTTGCGCGACATCGATGCGCTCGAAGCCGTTCAGCGAGCGCATCCCGACGTCGTAGAAATGCGCGAGCAGGAATGTGTCGACAAAGTGGCGACCATCGACGGCGAACTTCGGGTAATCGATCGTCTTCTCCGCGATCTGGAGTCGCGACGGACGCGAGCGCAGGAAGCCGCCGCTGCGCCCCCAATCGAGCTTCGTCTTCGCTTTGCGCGCGCGATCGACAAGGTAGGGCAGATCGAAGCGGAAGAGATCGTGGCCTTCGATCACGTCCGGATCGCGCTCTTTGATCAGCCTCGTTAGGCGCTTGAGCGCGTCGCGTTCGGATTCCTCCGGGCTCGCTGGATCGATGAGGATGAGTTCTTCCCAACCGCTATTATCTGAAACGGCGATGCTCGCGATGTGCTCTTGCGCAGCCGGCGCGAGATCGTCTTCGCCGCTGAGCGGGATGACTTCGAGCTGGACGCGCTTTAGTTCTTCGAACGCGAGGTCCTTGAACAACGTGCGCCCGCTGTGCGTAAGGTAATGCTGCACCGGATCAGTGAGCGCGAAGAAATTGCGTCCGGCGTTCTTCAGGCCATTGCGGAGCGCGATCAGCTCTTTCCAGCTGTTCACGGTGACGAGCCAGTTGAACCTCAGGTCGCCGGTGAGTTTCTCGATGCTCGGTGTTGCCGTGCCACTCTCAGGCTCGACGGAGTCTCGCCCGACCTGTCCGAGGCCGAGATCGGCGACGTCGCCGTCCGGCCAGACGAACGGATGAAACGGCTCGACGTCGCACACGGTGCTGCCGTCCTTCTCCCGACGGTAGACCCTCACCGTTCCGCTGTCGCCCATTTCGATCGCGACAATCCGCGGCGTCGGATCAGAGCCGAAGAGGATGCTGTTTTCCTCGAAACGCATCAGGGAAAAGAGCCGGAATTACCAATAAGGAAAGGAGGAAAGCAGGAGGAAGTCGGCGGATGAATTTCAAAACCAGAAAAACCACAAAGTACACGGGTTTTTCTGGCTTTCTGGTTCTTCAAATTCGGTGCGATGCGGCGGCGGCGACACCGCGACGAAGCGGCAGGAAATTCCTGTTTTCCTGCATTCGTCATTTGCCGCTATGGTTTCGCGCATGAACGTCCGCCTTTCCCTCGCCCTTTTCGCCTGCTCCGTGGTTCCGCTCTTCGCGCAGCAGACACCGCAGCAACTCGCGGAGGCCGAACTGCCGTCGCTCCTCACGATCTATAAAGAGCTGCATGCGCATCCAGAGTTATCCGGCAAGGAGGAGAAGACCGCGGCCTTCATCGCGAAGGAACTCCGCGCGGTAGGCTGCGAGGTAACGGAGAAAGTAGGCAAGTACGACAAGCCAGGGATGATCGGCTACGGACTCGTAGGGGTGATGAAGAATGGCCCGGGACCGACCGTGCTGGTGCGAACTGATCTCGATGGGTTGCCGGTCGAGGAGGAAACCGGCTTGCCGTACGCAAGCAAGGACACGCAGCAGAACGACGAGGGCAAGGAAGTGCGCACGATGCACGCCTGCGGACACGACATGCACATGTCGGCGTTCATCGGCACGGCGCGCGCGCTCGCGAAGCTGAAGGATCAATGGAAGGGCACGATCGTCTTCGTCGGTCAGCCGGCGGAGGAGACCGGTCTCGGTGCGAAAGCACTCCTCGCGGACGGGCTCTACACGCGCTGGCCGAAGCCGGATTTCGTGCTCGGTCTGCACGACAGCGCGCAGATGGAAGCAGGCAAAGTCGGCATGACCGAGGGCGGTTACATTTACGCGAATGTCGATAGCGTGGACGTGACGGTGCGCGGTCTCGGCGGTCACGGCGCTTATCCCCACATGACAAAGGATCCTGTCGTGCTCGCAGCGCAGATCATCCAGGGTTGGCAAACGATCGTGAGCCGTGAAGTGGAGCCGATTGACTCCGCGGTGGTGACGGTCGGCTCGATTCATGCCGGCACGAAACACAACATCATCTCCGATGAAGTGAAGATGCAGCTGACCGTGCGTAGTTATAAAAAAGAAACGCGCGAAAAGGTGCTCGCGTCGATCGAGCGGATCGCGAAAGGCATGGCCACGGCCGCGGGGATCCCGGCGGAGCGGATGCCGACTGTCACGGTCCGCCAAAATGAGTTCACGCCCGCGACTTACAATAATCCAGAGCTGACGAAACGGGTCGCCGGCGTGCTGAAGACCGCGCTCGGCGCGGATAAATACGAACTGACGCAGCCTGTGATGGGCGGCGAAGATTTCAGCGTTTACAGCCTGCCGGATTTTTCAATTCCCGCGTGCATGTTCACGGTCGGCGGCGTAGACGCGGCCAAGATCGCAGAGAGCAAAAAGACGGGCACCCCGCTGCCGAGCCTGCACTCGAGCAAGTTCGCACCGGTGCCGGAGCCTTCAATTCGCGCCGGCGTGATTGGTATGACGACCGCCGTGCTGGATTTGATGAAGAAGTAGTCGCGGCACGCGCGGCGCCCATGATCCGCAGACTGAAGCGCGCGGTGCGGACCGCGATCGAGGCGCAAGGCTATTATGTGCGGCCGTCGAGCGAGTATGGGCTGTCGTTAGGCGAAGATGTTCGGCGGCTTCTCGCCGGCCGAGCACAATCTCGGATTTTTGACGTGGGCGCCAACGCCGGGCAGTGGCTCACGTCGATCAAGACCACGTTGCCGGACGCGCGCGTCCATTGCTACGAGCCGGACGAGCGGGCACTTGTGTCCCTCCAGGCTGCCGCGCGCGCGCTGAACGACGTCACGTACACACAGTGCGCGCTCGGGCGCGAGCCGGGCACGATGACGTTCTTCCGCAATGCGGATTCGGTGACCAGTTCGTTACTGCAGGCCGCGGCGCAGACGCGCCCGCTGCCGTACGCCGAGAAGCTGGCGCCGGTGGACTCGGTGCAGGTGGAGGTGCGCACGGTCGACGATGAGCTTCGCCGGCTGGGCGTGGATAGCATTGACCTGCTGAAGACGGACTGCCAGGGCTTCGATCTACGAGTGCTGGAGGGTGCCAGCCGTGCGATCGCCGATGGCCGCATCCGGCTCGTTTCCACAGAGGCGCTGTTTCAGCTCGAGTACGACGGGCAGGCCTGGTTTCACGAGATCCTCGGCTGGCTCTCGATGCGTGGCTTCGCGCTTATTGGCATTTACGACATCCTCCACGATGAGACCGGGCGGGCGCTTTTCGGAGACGCGCTTTTCGCGCGGTCGCCGTAGCATCGCAGCGGTCCATCCGCTGGAGACCAGCCCCTGCTTACGGCTCAATGATGCAGCTGTAGCGATTGCTGCCGACCTGACGAAATCTGCCGGTTTGCAGGTTCCCATCGTCGAACTGTTGATCGATCGCCGTCAGCTGCTCCAACCCGGCAGTCGGATCCACAACCGAGATCGCCGCTTTGACGCTCGAGACATTAAAGTCCCAATCCCAGCGGCCGCCGATCGGCGTCGCGCCTGTCCAGTCGAACGTCGGGTCGAGGTAGGACGCCAGACCCGGAGGTACGACTCCGCGATTCACGTCCGGTGGATACGCGCTGTGCTCCATCGCGTAGGTCTCCACCGCATCCCCGCCGACGCGCAAGGCATTGATGAACTTCGCGTTTTGGGACCGCTGCCGGGCGCGCATGAAGCCCGGCACCGCGATCATGATCTCGACCAATGTGAACGCGGCTTTGCGGTGCATACCGCCAGACATTGCACCATGAACCGTGCCAGCTTCCAGCGCCAGCGACCGGTGGTCCTACTTCACGCGCACGTTCTTGCGCAGAAACGTCGGCACGTCGAGATCCTGACCCTCGACGATCGTCGGCTCGCTCTTCTCAAACCTTCCGCGTGTGACGGACTCGAATTGCAGAACTTCCTGCTTCGCCTGCACGATTTTCTCTACCGGCGGTTTCGCCTCCTTCGGCAGAACAGGGTTCTTCTTTGGCAGAATGACACGCGGAGAAGGAGGCGCCTGCGGTGCGGGGGCAGGAAGCTCTTCTTCGTGGTGCTCGTCGCTGCCATCCGCGGCGGGCGTCACGGCTTCGGTTGCGTGCGGCGGGACGTCCTCCCTTCGAGCGGTGACTTCCGGCAGCAACTCCGGCTCTGCCATCACAGCCTCGATCGTTTTCAACGGACGCGGCGCAGCAGGCTCTTCCTTCTCCGGAAGCATCTGCTCCGGCTCGATTACCTTAGCGGGTTCCGGCTCCGAGACACGCTTCGCTTCCGGCGCTGGGATGGTCTTCGGCTGCACGGCGGCGGCAGCGTCCGTCCAAATCGGCTTCACTGAGACCTCTCCGTCCGCTGAGAGCGAGCTGATCAAGGTGACCGACATCCGGTTGCCCATCCGCCCATCGACCGCCGTTCCAAAAAGAATCTGCGTCTCGTCGCCGACATGACGATTCAACTCGTGCATGAGGATCTCGATCTCCGAGAGCGTCATGCCGGGGCCGCCGGCAACCTGCACCAGCACGTTCGCGGCGTCTCCGAGCAACCGTCCACGATCCATCAGCGGATTCTTGAGCGCCTGTGTCAACGCGTCGTGCGCGCGGTTGTCGGAATCAGATTCGCCGAACCCAAACAAGCAGCGCCCGTTGGGGCTGCGCAAAGCGGCGAGGAGATCATCGAATCCAATCCGGATTAGCCCTGGCCGCTGGATCAGACCAACGATCGCACGAATGCTTTGGCTGATGGTCGCGTCCGCGGCGGCGAACGCCTGGTGCACACCGGCTTTCGGCGCGACGATGTCGCCCATCTTTTCATTCTCGAAGCAGATCACTGCGTCCGAGACTTCCTGCAATCGTGCCAGCGCCTGTTGCGCCTGCGCAGCGCGCCGTTTGCCTTCGAACGGAAACGGCATCGTCGCGAAGGTGATCACGAGCGCGCCTGCTTCCCGGGCCAGTTCGGCGACCACCGGCGTGGCGCCGGATCCAGTCCCGCCGCCCAACCCGGCGCACACAAAGATCATTCGCGCATCCACGAGCGCCTTGCGGATCTCATCGGCTGCTTCCACTGCCGCTTCATAGCCGAGCTGCGGATCTCCGCCGGCGCCAAGGCCGCGCGTGCTCATCCGCCCCAGCTGCACCTTGTGCGCTGCGACGGAGCTGGCGAGCGCCTGCACGTCCGTGTTCGCCACCACGAGATCGGCTTTGTCCAACCCGTCGAGCACCACGCGATCGAGCACGTTCGATCCGGCGCCGCCGACTGCGACCACCTTGATCGGGATGATCTCTTCTTCCTGTTCCGGTAGGCTGTAATTGCGACTGAGTTGGATCATGTGGTGGGGTTTGTAGGGCGTTTCTGTGAAACGCCGGTTGCACGTGGCGTCTGACACAGACGCCCTACTACGGCGGCTGGCTCACGATTGCTCATCGCATGCCGTTGAAGATCTTGCCGAAGATGCGGCCAAAGCGTTTCCGCGGTGGCCGGTCGGTCTGCACCGCTTGCGCGTACTTGATTAACCCGATGGCGGCAGAGAACTGCGGGTTCTCGAACGCACTCGTTAGGCCAGACATCGTCTGCGCATGAGCGACGCGTGCTGGCAGCTCGAACACCTCCTCGGCGAGGTGATCGATCCCCTTCAGATGGCTGCAGCCGCCGGTAATGAAGATGCCTTCGCCGATGTAGTTGATGAACGGCTCTTCCTCGAGCTTCCGCTTCAGGAGCTCGAACGTCTCGCGCAACCGGAGATGGATGATCGTGTTCAGCGTCTCACGTTCGATCTCCTTACCGGCGAAGCCGGAGTCGTCCTTCAACAAAACGGTCTCGCCAGGGAGACAATTACCGAGCGTGACGCCGCCTTCCTCGATCTTCAACTTCTCGGCGCGTGTCATCGGAATCCGCAGTCCCATCGAGATGTCGTTCGTGATGTGATCGCCGCCCACGCCCAACACACCCGTCTGCTTTACCGCGCCATCGACGTACAGAATGTAATCAGTCGTCCCGCCGCCGATATCGATGACGAGCGCGCCAAGGCTCTTCTGGTGCGGCGTTAAAACCACCTGCGCCGATGCTAACGCGCTGAAGACCACGTCTTCCACTTCGAGCGGCAGCTCCTTCACGCAGCGAATGGTGTTCTGGATGCGCGTCCGCACCCCGTGGATGATGTGGAAATCAGCCTCGAGCTTTTGCCCGAGCATCCCGACCGGGTTCAGCACACCGTCCTGCCCGTCAACGTGGTAGTGCTGGATGATCGAGTGGAGGAAAGCATTCTGCGCCGGGATGCTGACCTCGCGCGCGTTGATCTTCACATCTTCTATGTCCTGCTCGTCGATCTCGTCGCGATCGTCCGGCAACGTGACCGCGCCGCGATTGTTAAAGCCTTGTATGTGCGACCCGCCCACCGCGACATAGACGCTGCGGATCATGACGTCGCTCTTCGTCTCCGCGTCGACGACTGCTTCGTGGACACACTTCATGGCGGTCTCGAAATCGACGATCTCGCCCTTACGCACACCGCGCGACGGCGCCTGGCCCACTCCGAGGATCTTGATCGTCCCGTCTGGCCTGCCCTCGCCCACGACTACGCAGATCTTCGAAGTTCCGATCTCCAGTCCCACCATCAAGTCACTGCTCGCCATCTCTTAGTTTTTCCTCCCCCGCTCCACCGGCATCGCTTTTCGCACCTGCGACGTCGACGAGCTTGTTTTTGATTTCCCCGCTGCTGCCGGAACCTGCTGCGCCTTCACGTTCGGATCGACCGGCATTGCTTTCAGAATTCTGGGCTCGGATCCTTCCGGATCAATCGTCTCGTTGATCACCTCCAGCGCAGTTTTAGTGAACGTTACCGGAATGTTTCGCTGCACGAGCAGGTTCACGGTTTCCAGTTCGCGCTTCGAATCATCTGAGTAGACGAGGAACTGCTCGAGCCGCTGCAATTGCGCGTCGAGATTATCGAAGGCGAACGTGACCTCGGTGCGGTTCTTGTCGGTCACGACCAGACAATAGCCTTTCGAAAGATCGATCTCGCGCACTTGGAATCGTGTCTGCATAAAGCTACGTGTGCTGAGGCGGAGGAGCTCGAGCGCTGCCTTCGCGTCGAACGATGAGACAGTTCTGCCGGCCTCGAGCGTCTCGCTCGTGCAGCCTACGATCACGGGTAAACCGAGGTACTCCGGCAACAGCTTCTTTTCTTCCATCAACACGCCACGCGCGTCGACCAAAAACGCGCCGCCGGATGCAAAAGGGTCGATGATTTCCTTCGCCGAGGTGATCCACGCGACCGGCTTGCGCTCGACGATCTGAATGCCGATTTCGGACGGCATCTTCCGCACCACCTGCACCTCGTCGACTTGCGGCTGCTGCTGGAGCAGCTCGTTCACCCGTCCGAGATTCACGCTGAAAATGTTCACTCCTTCGCGCAACCCGGCGGCCTGCAGCACCTGCTCACGTTGCAGCGTGCCATCGGTCACGATCTCGATCTTGCTCAGTCGGTAATCGGGATTTTCAAAGAAGAGCTGCTTCGCGCCATAGCGGATGCCGAGGAGGAGCGACGCCAGTGCGAGCGTGATCAGCAGCACCTTCGATCCGACCACTAGCAGCCGGTGGTTGCGGTGCTGGACGGCTTTGTGCGACCGTACTTTCACATCCAGCAGATGCTGCTGGCGGCGATGTTTTGTGTTTGAGACGCGCTGGTTTCGCAGGCGCGCGGGCTCGTTCCGGGCGCTTCTCAACGGCTCCTCCTCGCCTGTTGCGACAGCTCGATGATTCGCGCGCACAATTCCGGATAGCTGATGCTGGCAGCAGCGGCGGCTTCCGGCAGCAGGCTCGTTTCGGTCATGCCGGGAATGGTGTTGATTTCGAGCACAGTCGGAGTGCCGTTCTCGGGGAGCATGACGTCGACCCGGCAATAAACCTGCAGTCCTAGCGCACGGAACGCGCGCAACGCGAGCTGTTGAATGGCCTCTGTCTGCTCAGCCGAGAGCGCTGCCGGGCAGACGTGCTTCGCGCCGCCGCCGCTCCCGGGTTTCAGGAATGGATACTTCTCCGCGAAATCGTAGAAGCCTTCCTTCGCGATGATCTCGAGAATCGGCAGCGCCTGGTCACCGAGCACTCCCACGGTGAGCTCACGGGCGGGGATGAACTTCTCGATCAGAATCCGCTCGTCGTATTTTGCGGCGTCACGCAAAGCCGGCGCGAGCTCCTCCTCCTGCTTCACGATATAGACGCCGACGGTGGAGCCTTCGCGCGGTGCTTTCACCACCAACGGCAGATCGATCGATGGACGCTCGCCTGCACGCAGGACCTCCCACTGCGGCGTAGGCACGCCGTGCGCGTCGAAGCGCTCTTTCGAAAGAACCTTGTCGAATGCGCAGCGACTCGCTTCCACTCCGTCGCCGGTATAGGCGATGCCTCGGTCTTCGAGAATTTGTTGAATGCGGCCGTCCTCGCCAAAGGTGCCGTGAATCGTGAGGAATGCGATCTCGGTGTCCGGCGGCACCTCGAAATCGGCGCCGCGCACGTCCACGTCCGTGACTTCCGCGCCTAACGACTGCAGCGCCTTCGAGACACCTGCCGCAGTCGCGAGGGAAACGTCGCGCTCCGAGCCTGGTCCGCCCTTCAAGACGGCGATGTTTGATCCTTCGAGCGATGTCATAACGCGAATCTGGGGAGCGCACGCTGCCAGCGTGCAGTCGCCGGCAGCCTGCCGGCGACTGGCCTGTAATGCTGACGCAATAATTCGAACCAAGCGCGCTTAGCACGCTGAGGGAACGTGCTCGGGAAGCTCCCGAGCACAGCAGGCTGGCAGCCTGCGCTCCCCAGACAACGAGCTGCAACCGTAACGTCGTTCATGCGTCCTCTCCTATAATTTGCACTTCAGTTTCCAGCTCGATCCCGCGCTGCTCACGCGCGGTCGCTTTGATTTTTTCGATCAACGCCAGCATCTCGACTGCGGTGGCGCGGCCGTCGTTGACGATGAAGTTGCCGTGCATCTCCGAGACCCGTGCATCACCGACCGCGCAGTTCTTGAGCCCGAGTTGATCGACAAGCATTCCTGCCGGACAGCTGCCGGGATTTTTGAAAATGCAGCCGGCGCTCTTTGCGATCGGCTGAGAGGTGCGCCGCTTCTCCTGGGAATCCTGCAGCTTGCGAAGAATCTCGTCGGTCGGGGCGCGTGGCCCACGAAAAACAGCGGAGACCGCGTAGTTCGTTTTCAATGACGGCACGCTGCGATACCCGATCTCCAGTTCAGCTGGAGTCTTCGTGTGCAGATTGCCTTCGCGGTCGAGATAACGCATGCGCACCACGTCGTCGAAAGTCTGCGATCCCATCGCGCCGGCGTTCATCCGCAGGCCGCCGCCGACCTCTCCCGGAATTCCCTCCATCCATTCGAAGCCGCCGATGCCAGCCGCCTTCCCCGCATACGCCACCTGCTTCAGCTTCGCGCCGACCCCGGCGGTGATTTCCTGCCCATTCACTTCCACGCGGTCGAATTCACCACCGGACGGATGCGCCACGACGCCCCGGATTCCGCCATCAAGCACGAGCAGATTCGAGCCGCGGCCGATCACAAAGAGCGGCAGATTTTCCTGCCGACACATCCGGATGATCTCCGCGAACGCTGCTTCGCTGCGCGGCTCCACCCAGAACTGCGCTGGTCCGCCCACGCGCAGGGTAGTGTGCTTCGACATCGGCTCGTAGAGCCGCACGTCGCCTTCCTCGCCGACGATTTCCTTCAGCTTCTCCGCAATGACGAGATCTGCCGCGAGGATCGACAACTGCTCGTGAATATTCCCGGCGCCGAGGCTCAGCACCAGGTCGCCCGGCGCGATCGTGTTGCCCACGTCACGATGCAGCCGATCCAAACGCGCCTGGTATACGGCACCTCGGTGCCCCTGCGCTGAAATCTCTTCGACGATGGTCGCGCCAGTGATTCCCGGAATCGGCGCCTCGCTTGCCGGATAAACGTCGGTCACGAAAACGTGATCCGCGTCCTGGAACGCAGTGCCGAACTCTTTCCGCAGCGCCTGAGTCCGGGAAAAGCGATGCGGCTGGAACATCGTTAGCACGCGGTTCCGCCCCGCGGATCTCGCGGTCGCGAGCGTGGCGCGGATCTCCGTGGGGTGATGCGCGTAATCGTCCACGAGCAGGAACTTTTCGCTCGCGTATTTGATCTCGAAACGCCGGCGCGCGTGCTGAAAGTGGCGCAGCGAGGCAGCGATCTTCTCGAATGGAATCCCGAGCTCCGTCGCGAGCGCGATCACCCCAAGCGCGTTGCTGACGTTATGTCGGCCTGGCACGTTGAGAACCGCTTCGCCGAGCCGCTCGCCACGGCGAAAGACACCAAAAGTCGACGCGAAGTCGTGCAAGTCGATGTCCGTGCCGCGGTAGTCGGCGTTGTCCGCAAATCCGAACGAGATCGCGCCCGCCCGCGAGCTACACAGCCGCGCCGCATTGGCATCGTCCGCACAGTAGAAAACCGTTCCGCTCGTCTGGTCGAGCAGCTGCGAGTAAACGGCTTCGATCGCGCTCAGGTCGGCGTAAAAGTCGAGATGCTCCTCCTCGACGTTGAGCAGGAGCGTGTGCTCCGGATGGAAAAAGCGAACGGTGCCGTCGCTCTCGTCCCCTTCCGCCACAAAATATTCGCCGCGCGGATTCCAATGCGCGTTCGTGCCGAGCACCGGAATCTCCGCGCCGACATAATGCGACGGGTGCAGCCCACCCTCGCGAAACACGTGCGCCGTCATCGCAGAAGTGGTCGTTTTGCCATGCATACCGGCGATGACGACGCCGCGTTTGCCGTGCATGATCCCGGCCAGCGCTTCAGCGCGCCGTACCGTCGGAGTGCCGGCTGCGCGCGCCGCCGCGAGGATCGGATTGTCTTCCTTGATCGCTGAAGAAAAGACCACCAGCTCTGCGTCGAGTGCGTCTTCGACACGATGCTGAAGATGAAAGCGCAGCCCGAGCCGCTGGAGCCGATCCGTCTCCAGCGTGCCGACTTTGTCGGAGCCGCTGACCTGGTGCCCGAGCTCGAGCAGGAGCGCCGCGATCCCGCTCATCCCGCTGCCAGCGACGCCGATCAGGTGAATGCGATGCCGCTCCCGCGTCAGTTGCTTTTGAAGATCAGCTTCAGGAGCGGGCGCCATGATTCTCCGTATACCTCTCCATTGTATCCACCACCAGTTCGGCCGCGTTTTTTGGCGCCAAACGCCCGCAGTTTTCGGACATCCGGTGCAGTCTATGTGGATCGGCGATGATCTCTCGAATTTTTCGCGCCAGCAGATCGCCTGAAAGATCCGCTTCGCGGAGCATGACCGCTGCGTCGGCCCGCACGAAGATGTCGGCGTTCCGCGTCTGGTGATCCTCGGCTGCGTATGGAAAAGGGATCAGGATCGAGGGGAGCGCAAACGCTGCCAGCTCGGAGAGACTCGCTGCGCCCGAGCGGGCGATCGCCAGATCTGCTGCGCTGTAGACCTCCTCCATGGCGTGATGGAACGCGGCCACATAAGCCGGGACCTTTTCGCGTTGATAATTGTCGGAGGCGAGCCGTTCATCGCGTGCGCCGGAAAGATGGATGACCTGGAACGGCTCCCCCTGCAGCGCGGGGAGCGACTTGATCATCGATTGGTTGATGCCCGCCGCGCCCTGGCTGCCGCCCATCACCAGCAGCGTGCGCAGATCTGTGCGCAGCCCGAGCTTCCGGCGCGCGGCGGCGCGATCCATGCGCTGTAAATCGGAGCGAATCGGCGTGCCGGTGACTTCCGTGTGCTTGGCGGGAAAGTACTGCGCACATTCTTTGAAGCCGAGGAGAACTGCACGCACCACGCGCGCGGTCAGGCGATTGGCTTTCCCGGGAATGGCGTTCGATTCGTGGATGAACGTCGGCACGCCGCGCATCCGTCCGGCGAGAATCGGAGCCGTCGACGTGAACCCGCCCATCCCGAGCACCGCATGCGGCTCGAACGTGCGATAGATTCTGCGGCAGGCGGAAAGGCTCTCCGCAAATCTTTGGGTGAACCGGACGATCGCCGGCGAGAATGGCGACGGCAGCCCGATCGTGGGAAGCTTTTCGAACTTAAATTCGGGGCGGCTTGAAACGGCGAGCGAGTCGATCTCCTTCTCCGAGATGAACAGCATCACCTCGTGGCCGCGCTTGCGCAGGACCTCCGCGACCGCCAGCCCCGGGAACAAATGCCCCCCCGTGCCGCCGCATGCGATGATGGCATTCACGCGGTCCTCTCCTCCCGTTTTTGCGCCGTGGTCACGATCATATACGCGGCGTCGTTCGCACCTGCATGGTTGCGGTCACACGTTTCGTATTCGTCGGCTCGAAGACGCCCTGGCGGTAAATGCTGAGCAACAAACCAACGCCAAACAAACACGCGGCCAGGTTTGATCCGCCGTAGCTGATGAACGGCAGCGGCAGTCCTTTGTTCGGCAGGAGCGACGTTGTCACGCCAATGTTCACCGCGGCTTGCAACGCGAGCAGCGACACGATTCCCGAGCCGAGGAGCAAGCCGAAGCGATCCTTCGCATGCAGCGCGATCAACGTACCGCAGACAATGATCACCAGGAACAAAAACACCACGAGCAGGCTCATCCGGAGGCCGAGCTCCTCGCCGATCATCGGGAAGATGAAGTCGGTGTGCGCGTACGGCAGGTAGAGCATTTTCTGGCGGCCGTTGCCAAGGCCGAGCCCTTCGAGTCCGCCGCTCCCCCACGCGATCAAGGCCTGCATCTGCTGCAATCCCGCGCCTTCCTTGTAGCGCTCCGGATCCATGAAGGCTGAGAGGCGCCCCATCCGCTCCGGCATGGTGGTTGCGACGAAAAGAATTGCCGCCACGCCGCTCATCGAGAGCAATCCCAGCAGCCACACATTCGTGCCGGCAATAAACATGATGACGAACGTGGACGCTCCGATCAAAGCAGTGGTGCCGAGGTCCACCTCGAACACGATCAGCGCGAGCAACACGCCGACGACGCCGAGCGGAGCGAGAAAGCCCTGCAAGATCCGTCCACTGTTCTTCTCTTGACGCACAAACCACCACGCGAGGAAAAAGACCGAAGCGACTTTCGCAATTTCGGATGGCTGGAGCGTGAAGCCGCCGAGTCCGATCCAGCGCCGCGAACCATTGATGCGGAGCCCGATGGGCGGCAGATAGCAGAGCGCCAGCGCCACGGCGGCCAGGCCAAACCAGACCCACCAGGTCCGGCCCCAAAAGTGGTAATCCGTGATCGCAGCCACGCTGCAAACCACGAGACCAACCACGAGCCAGATCGTCTGGCGTTTGATGAAGAAGAATGGGTCGCCGCGGCTGTCGCGCGCGAATGCGCTGGTGCTAAATAGCATCACAATCCCGATCACGAGCATCCCCAGAACGGCGAGGCATAGGATGTAAGCACTTTTGCGATGCATCAGTGGCGCAACGTGGTTCTAATCGTGTCATTCCGACCGAAGCCGAGGAATCCCGCTGCATACCGTGTGTGATGCCACGGGATGCTTCGACTTCGCTGCGCTTCACTCAGCATGACAGTGGGTGCTCGCGATGCGCTGACTAACGATCAGTCGCTTTGCTATTCGGCGACGCCTTCGCGGTGGTCGTCTTCGTTGGCACGATCAGCTTCTGGCCGATCTGCAATTTGGTGGGATCCGTGATGTTGTTCGCCGAGAGCAGCTCTCCCTGGGAGACCTTCAGCTTCTTCGCGATGCTGACTGGGTTGTCTCCCTTCGCGACGATGTAGAACTTCCCGGAGTCCGGTTCGACTGGCAGCGCCTTCGCCACCTTCGTGAGCTCTTCTTTGCCGACAATTTTCATCGGCCCGAGGGGCACCGGCTTCACTTCCTCACGGCGCGGCAACGGCGCTTCGTTTGCAGCCATCGCGGGCGCAGCGGCAGTGGCGTCGTTCGGCGGGGCGGACGCCGAGTTGCTCTTCGCGGGAGCGGCGCTGGTCGCAGCCGAGCGCGGCGGAAAGGTGCCTTGCCGGCTCTTGATTGTGTTGAACGCGATGATTCCCGCAACTGCAACGACATGCAGCACCAGCACGATGAGAAGCGCACGGGACAGCTTCATGTTCGGCTCGGACATCTCTTCGTAATCCATCTCGTCGGATGGACCGATCGAGCGGCGCGCGGTGCTGGCGCGGACTTTTTTCCGGACGGGCAGCTTGGGTATTTTCATGGTTTCACTTGGGGAGGGCGTGCACGAGTGCGCGAAATTGATCGCCGCGATCGGCGTAGCTTTTAAACATGTCGAAAGAGGAAGTGCCGGGAGAGAAGAGGACCGTCTCACCGGGCTTCGCGATGGCGTGTGCGCGTTCGACTGCCTCCGCGAGCGAGTGCGCGATCTCGCATGGCACGACGCCGCTCCAGTCGCTGCAGATCCGCTCGGCCATTTCGCCGATGAGAACCGTGGCGCGCACCTTTTCGGCGACCAGGTCGCGCAGCGTGTCGAATTCGAATCCCTTGTCTTTGCCGCCGGCGATCAGGACCACCGGCTTCGCCTGCGAAAGCAGCGCTTTCTCAACCGCGGCGAGGTTCGTGGCTTTGGAGTCGTTGATGTAACCGACGCCGCTGATCTCGCGGACGAACTCGCAGCGGTGCGGTCGTGGGTCGTACGCGCTGAGCGGCGGCACCATCTGCTCGAATGACAGGCCGCGCGTCAGACCGACAGCGAGCGTCGCCATCAGGTTCTCGATATTGTGCGAGCCGCGAAGCTTCGTATCGGAGAGACGCAGGACCGGTGTGTTCTGGTAAACGATGGCGCCTTCGGCCAGGCGGAAATCGGCGTAGTCGGCGTACGCGCTGAAGCTCACCCGGCGTGCTTTGATCTCCGGCAGCGTCTCAACCGCGTTCACCACCGCTACGTCATCAGCGGTCTGGTAGTCGAAGATGCGGAGCTTGGCCGCGTGGTATTCGCCTAACGAGCGGTAGCGATCCAGGTGATCGGGCGCAAAATTGAGCCAGACGCTGATTGACGGCCGAAAGGTGGTGATCGTCTCGAGCTGAAACGAGCTCACCTCGACGGTGAGCACGTCGAAGCTGCGGCCCTCGCGCGCGACTTCGGAGAGCGGTTTGCCGATGTTGCCGCACGCGATCGTGCGTTGCCCGCACGCGTTCAACATCTGCGCCAGCAGTTCGGTCGTGGTCGTCTTGCCGTTTGTGCCGGTGATCGCAATCACCGGCGCGTTGCACGAACGCCAGCCGAGCTCGAGCTCGCCGATTGTTTCGATGTTGCGCGAGGAGAAGTTCGTCGCGAGCGGCGAGACCGGATCAATTCCGGGGCTGAGCACCACGAGTTCGTAATGCGACGCGTCACGCTCCGCTTCCGGTCCGCAGATGACGTTGATGCCGCGGGCGCGAAGATTGTCGACCGTTGTTTTCAGGCGGGTGCGCTCGTCCGCGCTATCGAGCACGGTCACGACGGCGCCTTCCTCCTGGAGCAACAGCGCCGCTGCTGTGCCACTCAGTCCCGCCCCGAGAACCGCCACCTTTCTGTCCGTGTAACGCACAAGTTTACCTCAGCTTCAGGGTGGCTAGTCCGAGCAGGACGAAGATCCCCGAGAGAATCCAGAAGCGGACGATGACGGTGTTCTCCTTCCACCCGCTCAGCTCGAAATGATGATGCAGCGGCGACATCAAGAAGATGCGCTTGCCGGTCGTCTTGAAGCTCAGGACCTGCAGGATGACCGAGGCAGCTTCGATCACGAAGACACCTCCGACGACCGTCAGGAGCAGCTCCTGTTTGCAGCAGATCGCGACCACTCCGATCAAGCCGCCGATCGCGAGCGAGCCGGTGTCGCCCATGAAAACTTTCGCCGGGTAACAATTGAACCAGAGGAAGCCGAGCCCCGCGCCGACAAGCGCCGAGCAAACCACCGTCAGCTCACCGGTGAACGGATAAAACGGGACCTGCAGATACTCTGCGATCTTGAAATTTCCGCCCGCGTAGGTGAGCAGCGCGTACGCGAACGCGACGGTAATCGTGCAGCCGATGGCCAGACCGTCGAGGCCATCGGTGAGATTGACTGCGTTCGACGCGCCCGCGATGACGATCGCGAAAAACACAAACGTGAAGAGCCCCATGTTGACGATCACGGGCGATTTGAAAAACGGCATGTAAAGCGAACGCGCCTGCACCTCGAGCAGCGGACTGGTGAGGAACACCGCGGTCGCCGCAGCGGCCACTGCGAGCTGCACCGCGAGCTTGATACGGCCACTGATACCTTCCGATTTCTTCTTGGTCACCTTCAGGTAATCATCGGCAAACCCGAGGCAGCCGAGCACCGTCATCGCAAAGAGCGCCAGCCAGACGAAGCGGTTATCCGGGCGGGCCCAAAGCACGCTCGCAATGAAGACCGCGCCGATGATCAAGACGCCGCCCATCGTCGGAACGCCTTGCTTCCCGCCGTGCAATTCGGCGAGGCGATGCACTTCCGCGGCGGTGCGGATTGGTTGACCCACTTTCAGCGAGATCAACTTGCGGATGACAAAGTTCCCGAAGACGAGCGACAGCGCGAAAGCGGTGATCGCCGCCGCCACCGCGCGGAACGTGACGTAGCTGAAGACGTTGAGGCCGGGGACCTCCTGCGCGAACAGATGCAGATAGTACATCATCGCGTCGTACCAGTTGCGGATTGCAGATTCCCGAAGGCTTCCATGACGGCTTCGGTCCGCGCCGACCGGCTCCCTTTCACGAGAACCAGGTCGCCGGCAGAGGCAGACTCAGCGAGGAGCTCGGCCGCTTCTGCCGTGGTCGCCACGTTGGAGGTGTTCTCGAGGCCAGCGGTTTCCGCGGCTCGCGAAATGGTTGCGCCGAGTTCTCCGATTGTGATCAGCTGGTCGATCCGGAATGCAGCCGCCGCTTCACCTACTTCCGCGTGGCCGCGCTCTGTCTGCTCTCCGAGTTCGCCCATGTGGCCAAGCACCGCGATCCGGCGGCCTTCCGTCTCCAGCTCGACGAGCGTGCGCAGCGCAGCTTTCATCGACTCCGGATTAGCGTTGTAGCTGTCGTCGAGAAATTGGACGCCGTTGATCTCGCGCACCTGGAGCCGCGCTTTCGTGAGCGGTGTGGTCGCGAGACCGGCTGCACATTCTTCGAGCGAAAGGCCAAACACGCGTCCGGCGGCAACCGCGAGCATCGCATTCTGGACCATGTGCAATCCCGGCACCGGCAGCTGCGCGCGGCAGCGGTGTGCTCCCTCCAGGATCGTGAACTCAGAGCCGCTGGCGTTCTGGCTGATGTCGCCCGCGCGGACAACGCCGGCATTCGTCCCGGCGAGGACGATCCGCGCACGGGTCCGACTTGCGATGCTCGCGCTGAACCGATTGTCCGCATTCAGGATCACCGTTCCGGTGAGGTCCACAGCCTCCGCCAGGGCGCCTTTCTCCTGCGCGATCGCTTCCTGCGAGCCGATGAACTCGATGTGGGCGATGCCGATGTTCGTGATGATCGCCACGTCCGGAGCGGCGATGAGCGCGAGCGGCGCGATCTCGCCCGGGTGATTCATGCCGAGCTCCCAAACCGCGATCTCGTGCTCCGCGGTCGCTTCGAGGATGGTGCGCGGAAGACCGATGTGGTTGTTGAAATTGCCTTCCGTTTTTGTGACGCGGAACCGCCTTCCAAGGGCGGCCGCGACGAAGTCTTTCGTGCTGGTTTTACCGTTGCTACCGGTGATGCCGATGACTTTTACGCGCAGCGATTTCCGGTAACCGGCGGCGATGTCCTGATAACCAAGCAGCGTGTCCGGCACGCGGAGCAATGCAAATCCCGCGGGCACTTCGCCGCTCCAGCCTTCCTCCACCAGCGCGCCGGCAGCGCCGCGCTCTGCGGCCTGGCTGACGAAGCGGTGACCGTCGAAATGTTCACCGCGGATCGGCACGAATAGATCGCCCGCCTGCAGCGTGCGGGAATCGGTGCTGATGCGGGAGATGATAGTGGCCGGATCACCAGACCCGACCGAGGCGCCGACGAACTCTGCGATTTTTGAAAGTGGCAGTGGGTCCATTATTGAAACTCCACCGGATTATTCTCGAGCGCGCGCCGCGCAACCTGAATGTCATCAAACGGAATCGTGTTATCGGCGAACTCCTGGTAGGTCTCGTGGCCTTTCCCGGCGATGACGACGATGTCGCGCGGCTGAGCGAGCGCGATGGCACGCGTGATCGCTTCTGTGCGGTCGGTGATTTTCTCGTAGCGCTCGGAGCGGAATCCTTTTTCCACTTCGGCGATGATCGCGTCCGGATCTTCTTTCCGCGGATTATCGGAAGTGATGATGCTGAAGTCGGCGTTTTGATCGGCCGCACGCGCCATGAGCGGACGCTTTGCGCGATCCCGATCGCCGCCACAACCGAAGACGACGATCACTTTCCGCGGCGACAACTCGCGCACGGTTTTGAGCACGTTCAGAAGCGCGTCAGGCGTGTGCGCGTAGTCGACGAACACCTGAAATTGACGCTTCGCCGGAACTGCTTCGAGCCGGCCCGGCACCTGCGGCGATTTCGCGAGACTGACGATCGCATCGCGCAGTGGAATCCCGAGACTGCTGGCGGCGGCGAGCGCCGCGAGAGAGTTCGCGACATTGAACCGGCCGATCAACGGCACGCGCACGAGATAGCTCTTCCCGCGCGCATCGAGTTGATAAGAGGTGCTGCCGAACTCCGGCCGGTAATTCGAGGCACGGAAATCCGCGTGCACTCCCATTCCGTAGGTGACGACTGGAACATCCTTCCCGAGCCGCTCCACGATCTGCGCGCCGTAGCGGTCGTCGATGTTCACGACGGCGACGGCTTTCTTCTTCGCCTGATTGGTGAGGCCGGTGAAGAGCTTCAGCTTCGACTCGAAGTAGCTCTGCATCGTCCCGTGAAAATCGAGATGGTCCTGCGTCAGGTTCGTGAACACTGCGACATCCCATTCGAGGCCGCGGGTTCTCTCCTGTGCGATGGCGTGCGACGAGACTTCCATCGCCGCCGCTTTGCAGCCGGCGTTCACCATCTGCGCGAGCAGCTCCTGCAGCTCGAGCGACTCCGGCGTGGTTCGAACCGCCGGCAAAAGACGCTCACCAATTTCATAGCGGACGGTGCCGATCAACCCGCAGCGCAGCCCCGCTTTTTCGCAGATGTGCTTGATCAGGAACGTCGTCGTCGTCTTTCCGTTCGTCCCGGTCACGGCCGCCAGCTTCAACCGGCGCGTCGGCCGCTCGTAGAACGTCGCGGCCAGATCGGCGAGTGAGTGCCGCGCGTTCTCCACCTGCACCACGGTGGCGCGCGCGTTCCGCACTTCCTGTTCCGCGACGATCACCGAAGCTCCGCGCTCCACCGCCTGGTCGATGAACTGGTGGCCGTCGCTCTTCTCGCCGCGCAACGCGACGAAAAGGGTGTTCTTCTGCACGCGGCGCGAGTCATACGCGATGCTCTCCACCTGGCGATCGACCGGACCAACGACCGCGCGCGGTGAAATACTGGCAGTGAGAGTTTTGAGCAGCATGAGGTTTAGGCAACCGGGCGCGCGATGCTTAACGGCTCGACGCTTTGGTTAAGGCGACTTTGCCAGCCGTCACCGGCTTGCTGGGTTCCTCATGCGGCTCAAGATCAAGATAACGGGCAGCCTTCTCGGCAATGCGCGCGAAGATCGGCGCGGCGACCGTGCCGCCGTAGTTCAATTCGGAGCCGGTCTTGGCATCATCCACCACGACGAGAGCGACGATCTCAGGCTGCTCGGCAGGCATGTAGCCGGAGAACGACACCACGTATTTGCCCTGCGTGTAGCCGCCTTTCGGGTCGACTTTCTGCGCCGTCCCGGTCTTCCCGCAGACGCTGAAGCCAAGCACCGCTGCGCCCTTGGCAGTGCCGCGCTCACTCACCACGTCGCGAAGCGCGGCGCTCACCTGCGCCGCAGTCTGCTCCGACACGACCTGGCGGAGAACGCTCGGTGAAAACTCGCTGATCATCTCGCCGTCCGCGGTCGTGACCGATTTCACGATGCGCGGCGTGATGAGCTTGCCGCCATTCGCGATTGCAGCCATCGCGACCGTCATCTGCAACGGAGTCACACCCACCTCGTGGCCCATCGGGATGCGCGTGATCGAGATCTTGCTCCACGATTGCGGCGAACGAATGATCCCGGGAATTTCGCCCGGCAATTCGACGCCGGTGCGCTCGCCGAAGCCGAAGCGGCGGATGTACTCGTAGAATTTCTGTTCGCCTAACGAGATCGCCAGCTTGGCCGCGCCAATGTTGCTCGACTTGATCAGGATGTCCTGCACGCTCATCGCGCCGTAGCCGTGGTGATCGTGGAGGGCTCGCCCGCCGTAATTCCAGACGCCGTTCTCGCAGAAGATCGTGGTGTCGGGACGAACCTTCTTCTCGTTCAACGCCGCCGCTGCGGTCACGATCTTGAACGTGGACCCCGGCTCCATCATGTCGATGATGGCGCGATTCTTCATCTGCTCGGGCTTCGCCTGAGTGCGTTGGTTGAGATCGAAGTGCGGGCGGTTCGCCATCGCCAGGATCTCGCCAGTCGCCGGGCGCATGAGAATGATCGTAGCCTTTTCAGGGCGGTATTCGCGCACCGCCGCGTCGATCTCATTCTCCACGATGTGCTGCAGGTTGAGATCGATCGTCAGCTGCACACGATATCCATCACGCGGCGCGCGTTCCTGGCCGCGATAGGTGACGATTTCCTGCCCGGCGCGATTGTGCTCGATGTAGCGGTAGCCGTCCTGCCCGTGCAGGTATTCTTCCATCGACGCCTCTACCCCTTGAATGCCTTTGTGGTCGAAGTCGGTGAAGCCGAGCACGTGGCACAGCATCGAACCGTTAGGATAGATGCGGGTCGAATCGCGCTCGAAGTAAATGCCGCGCAGACTCGCTTCGCGCAGCCTTTGCCGTAGTTCGACGGCGGCTGGTTGCGGTACTTCGCGCTTGAGGACGATGTAACGCCGGCCGGCGCTCAGTTTCTCAGCAATCTCCGCTGCCGGCAGCTGGAGATGCTCCGCGAGCAACGGCACCAGCGCTTCCTTGTTGTTTACGTGCGTCGCGTCGGCGATCACGATCTCGCCCGGGACGTTGTGCGCGAGCACTTCGTTGTTGGCGTCGAGGATTGTGCCGCGCTCCGCGTGGATGGTCTGCTTATAGACGTGTTTTTCAGCGGCGAGTCCTGCGTACTCGTCGTGCTTGATCATCTGCAGGTAAACCAGCCGGAACGAAAACACGCTGAACAACAGCGTGAACGCGAGACATACCAGCGCGCATCGTATCCGGCTGTTCCACTTCATCTGCCGGCACGCTGGTTGGAGACAGGTTGGACGGCATCCTCACCGAGCGTGCCGGTGGGTGCATTGAGCCGGACAATGCTCTGCTCCGCGATGGGGATCATCTTGAGGTAGCCCTCTTTCAAACGCCGCTGCAACGCGGAGCGCGAGGTGAGCGCCGCGATCTGGCCATTCGCTACCTCGTTCTGCGCGCGCATGTTCACGATCTCGGTTTCGAGCGCTTTCTTGCGATCGCCGAGATGATAAAGCTGCACCGAGCAGTAGACGTACATCAGCCCGGTGCCGGCGAGAAATGCAGTGAGCACGATCCACCGCGCCAGTGAGGCGGCGTTGATCGCGTTGAATTGTTTGCGTTGGCGTTGCATTAGATCCTTTCGGCGACGCGCAGCTTCGCGCTGCGGGAACGTGGGTTGAGCCGCTGTTCTTCCGCGCTCGGCTCCATCGGCTTAGAAGTAACGAGTGTGAATGCGTAGTCCGGGTTCGGCCGCGGCTCTGGCCACTCCGGTCGATCGAGAAATTTCCGGGAGCGGTCGCGGAAGAAATTCTTCACGATGCGGTCTTCCAGCGAATGGAAGGTGATCACCGCGAATCGCGCGCCGGGTTCGAGACGACCGCTCAGCGCGAGCAGACCGTCGGTGAGCGCGCCGAGCTCATCATTCACTTCCATGCGCAACGCTTGGAACACCTGCGTCGCAGGATGCCGCCGGCCATGACGGCCGACGACCTTCTCGATCGCCTTGGCGAGCTGAATGGTCTCGCGGAACGGATCGATCTTCCGCGTCTTCACCAGCTGGCTCGCAATCCGTCGCGCGGCCGGTTCTTCACCCAGATCGCGGAACAGATGCGTGAGATCTCCCTCGCTGTAGCTGTTCACCACATCCGCGGCGGTGAGCTCGCGTCGGGGGTCCATCCGCATATCGAGCGGACCGTTCCGCATGATACTGAAGCCGCGCTCGCCGTTCTCCAGTTGTCGCGACGAAACGCCGATATCGAGCAAGGCGCCACCGATTCTCAGAATCCGGAGCTCGTCGAGCACGCGGGCCGCATCGCGGAAATTCGCCTGCAAAAGCGTGACACGGCCGCCGTAGGCTGCCAGCCGGGCGCTGGCGTAGCTGATTGCATCCGGATCCTGGTCCAAGCCGACAACATCCGCGCCCTTTTCCAGGATCAACTCGGAGTGACCGCCGCCGCCGCAAGTTCCATCGACGATCAGTGACCCGGGCTGCGGCGCGAGCAGCTCGACCGTTTCGTTCGCCAGCACCGGACGGTGATAAGTAAAATCCTCCATTTCCTGCGCCTCCTCCTCGATAACCAGCGGACCGGGCGCGAAGCTAACCGGGCGCTCAAACAGCAATGCGTTCATGTTCAGCAGCTACAGACCAATGACGTTTGCGACATGCTGGTAGGTGGGCGTCTCCTCTTCCTGCGAGCGTTTCCATTTCTCCGAATTCCAAATCTCGAACCGACCGCGGCCACCCACGAGCGCGACCTCACCTTTCAACCCGACCTGGCGGCAGAGCTCCTCCGGAACCAGGAGTCGCCCCTGCTTGTCGGGCGCGCCGTGCTGCGCCTTCGCGTGGAGCTGGCGCAGAAACGCGCGGAGCTGCTGCGGCGGGACCTGCGGGTTGCTGGCTGCGGCGGTCGTGACGCGCGCGAACTCGTTCGGCGGCATCACGAGGAGGCAGTGGCCGTGCGGGTCGGCGACAATGACGAATTCTTCGCCTTCCGCCCGGCGCCAGCGCGCAGGAATGGTGAGACGATTCTTCTCGTCGAGCGCATGACGGAACTCGCCGTAGAAGTTGAGGGGCTGCGAATCAGGTTCCATGCGTCA
Organism: Chthoniobacterales bacterium; assembly: GCA_013694595.1. GTDB lineage: Bacteria > Verrucomicrobiota > Verrucomicrobiia > Chthoniobacterales > UBA10450 > JACCTI01. The sequence goes on along the minus strand of JACDCC010000214.1, from coordinate 6,614 downwards.
GTGGAGAGTCTCGCCACTTTAATCCACTCCGCCCCACTTCTAACCACTTCGCGTACGAAGGGTCAATGAAATAAATGCCGGTTTGCCGGGATTTTTCGTAATCGTTACACTCTCCACATGCTCCGACGTTGTGCGCTGGCGTTTCTTCTTCTTACGACGGGCCTCGTCCGACCGGCGGCGACGCAGACACCAACGAGTTCTGCGGCCGACACGGTGCGCGTCACAGTGTGCCAGAATAACGACGGCTCGCAGACAACGTACGAGACCGATCCAGCCAACCCGAAGGCGCTCGCGACGACCACGAGCGCCGCCGGCAAACCGATGGGCAAGATTCGTTACGTCCTGGATGAAGCTGGGCGGTACGAGAGCGGCTCGGTCTTCGGTCCCGACGATCGGCTGCAGTTCAAGACACTCTATAAATATGACGACAGCGGACGCTTGCTGCACGAGACGCGGCTGACGAAAGATGACGTTGTGACAATGAAACTCGTCTACGCATACGACCAGGCCGGCAGGCAGGCCGGGTATTCCGTCTACGATGCAACCGGCAAACTCCTCGGGCAGACAACGCCGAGGGGATCAGCCGCTCGCGCCCGCCGCTACGCCGCCGAAAAAAAAATGACGGTAACCTCGCGGCGGCCAACTGCATCGCCGGCGCCCATCTGTCATTTCGAGCGAGGTCGAGAAATCCGGTGGTTTTCGTCACCAGCTCTGCCACGGGAACCCTCGGCTGCGCTCGCGATGACGGGATGGTTGGAGCTGGAGCCGCCGCCGCCTGGAAGCTTGCTACGCGCTGCAAAGGCGGCTACACAGTGGGTTCCCGATGATCGATTACATCCAAAAGGGTGGGCTGCTGATGTGGCCTATTCTGGTCTGCAGCATCATCTCGATCGCTGTCTTCGCGGAACGGCTCCTCTATTTTCACCGCGCCGGCATTCACGTGAGTGAATTCCTTCAGGGGCTCTCAAATCTCATCGCACGGCGCAATTTCGCGGAAGCGCTGCATGAGTCCGCTGGCACGCCGGGCCCCGTGGCTCGCGTGATCCACGCAGCGATCATCCGGCACGATTCGCCGCGCTCCAATTTGCGCGAGATCGTGCAGGAAGCGGGGCAACTCGAAGTGCCGAAGCTGGAGCGGTTTCTCGGTGTGCTCGCCACGATCGCTTTTGTCACGCCGGTCCTTGGCGTGCTCGGCACCGTCGCCGGAATGATCGACGCGTTCGGCACGATCTCGTCCAACGGTGGCTATGCCACCGTGACGGAGCTCTCGTCCGGCGTTTACAAAAGCCTGCTCACGACGGCCGCCGGGCTCGTGGTCGCCGCTCCGACCTTCGTCGCGTACAGCTATCTTTCATCGCGCGTGAACACCCTCATGCACGAGATGGAGCGCGCGGGGATCGAAGTCGTGCACATGCTGGCGGATCGCGCTGCGCCAAGCGACATCATCACCTTCCAGCAACCGCTGGCGAAAGCTGCTGGTGAACGCGAGCGCCGCGTCGAGCGGTAGGCACTGGCAGCAGCCGTCGCGGCCCCGGCGCTGATGAAGCTCACCCGCACGCAGGAATATCACTTCGGGTGGTTCAGCCTCATCCCGATGGTGAACGTTGTTTTCCTGATGATCTTTTTCGTGCTGCTCAGCTCGAATTTCATCCTCCAGCCCGGCATCTCCGTCTCCCCGCCGCTCTCGCGGTTTATGCTCGGGCCGCAAGTGAACCCGCAGATTATCAGCATCACCGGAGGCGCAGCTCCCGCTGTCTTCTTTCGCGATCAAAAAGTGGGGCTGGAACAACTCGGACCCCTCCTCGACGTCGCGAAACGTGAAGGGCACCCGATCATCATCAAGGCGGACCGGTTGACGCCGTACGAGCTGGTGATGGCGGTGACAAACGCAGCCCTCGAGCACGGCATCACCTCGGTCTCGCTCGCCACTGCGCCACCGAAATGAGGCCGCAACCCTTCGCCGAGGCGGAGTTCACGCCCGTCTTCGACTGGAGCCCGCGCCGCGGACGCAAGCTTTCGCTCATCAGCTTCATCACCGCTTCGGCCGTTGTTCATGCGCTCTGCTTCTACGTCTTTCAGGTCATCTACCCGCCAACCGTCGCTCTCCTGCCGCCGCCTGCGCGCGTCACAGTCATCTCGCCGAATACCGATGAAGGCCGGTTGCTGTTGCGCTGGATCGAAGCCGAAGACCCGGCGCTCTCCTCCACCACTCAACGGCCGCCCGAAGCCCCCGCTCCCGCACCGCCCAGACCGGCACACGTTCCTTCTTATGCCGGAAGGGTCCCGCCCCTGAAAGAACTCCCGCCGCTCGAACCCGATCTCAGTGTCCCAAGCGCCCAACCGCCGGGGCCCGTGCCGATTTCGCGCGCCGCTCCCACCGCCACCGGGGGGGTGGTCCCGACCACCCTCACCTTCGCCGATGCCGCCGGTCGAGTCGGCGCTCCGCATATCCCGCCGCTTCAATTCACCACCTCCAGCAAAGAACCTCCCCAGGCCGCGCAGTTTCGCGTCGGAATCGGCGAGCGCGGGCACGTGCAGCATTGCTTCATCGAGAGCTCGTCGGGTGACCCGGCGCTAGACGCACAAGCCCGCAGCCACATTGTGCGCGCGCGATTCCCCGCAATCAGCAGTCAGCAATCAGCAGTCAGCAATACCCTCCTCTGGACCACCGCCACGATCGAGTGGGGTAATGATATTGTCCGCGCGGCCAAAGCCTCAGCGGAGTCTCCCGCGCCGTGATTCGCGTGAGCCTGGCGGCGCTGGTTACAATCTATCTGCTGGTTTTTCTTGCGGCGGTTTTCCTGCTCTGGATAGTTGGTGAGTGGAACCGCGGCCGGCGCGAACGCCGTGCGTTGCGTTACCGATTGCGCTGCGTGATCTGCGCATTCGAATTCGAAGATCGAACGCCCGCTTTGCTTCCGCGGTGCCCACGTTGCGGAAGCCTGAACGAACGATTTAAACCGGAGCAACTTTAGTTATGGGAATGTGGATCGGCCGAAATCGCAAAGCTCGCGTCACCTATGGATTTGATGAGATCGCGCTCGTGCCGGGTAGCGTCACCATCAACCCCAACGAGGTGAACACTACCTGGCGTCTGCCGCGCCGGGATCAGGAGCCGCTTGAGTTTAAAATCCCGATCCTCGCCAGTGCGATGGACGGCGTCGTCGACGTGAAGTTCGCCGCGGAGATGAGCAGGCTCGGAGCCCTCGCGGTGCTCAATCTCGAAGGCGTGCAGACTCGCTACAAGAACCCCGACGAAGTCCTGCTCAAGATCGTAGAAGCGGATAAATCCGAAGTCACCGGGCTGCTCCAGAAGATCTACACGGAGCCGGTGCAGGAAGATCTCATCGCCGCGCGTGTGCGGCAGTTGAAGGATGCGGGCGCGGTTGCCGCCGTGAGTTCCATTCCGCAGAAAGCCGAACGCTTCGGCGCGATCGCGCAGGAAGCGGGTGCGGACATTTTTGTCATCCAAAGCACCGTCTCGACCGTCGAGCACATCTCGACCGAATATGAGTCGCTCGATCTGCGGAAGTTCTGCCGCGACATGCGCATCCCGGTGATTGTCGGTAACACCGTGACGTATGAGGTTACCCTGGCGATCATGGAATGCGGACCGGCTGCGGTTCTCATCGGCGTCGGTCCCGGTGCAGCCTGCACCTCGCGCGGCGTCCTCGGGTTGGGCGTTCCGCAAGTCACGGCCACGGTTGATTGCGCCGCGGCCCGCGATGCCTACTTCAAGAAAAGCTCGCGCTACGTGCCGATCATCACCGATGGCGGCATGAGCAAAGGGGGCGATGTTTGCAAAGCCTTCGCCTGCGGCGCTGATGCCGTGATGGTCGGCAGCGCCTTCGCGAAAGCGCACGAAGCTCCGGGAAAAGGCTACCATTGGGGCATGGCCACACCGCACGCGAACCTGCCACGCGGCACGCGCATCAAAGTCGGCGTCACCGGCTCACTGAAGCAGGTGCTGTTCGGGCCCGCGGAAGTCGACGACGGCAGCCAGAACCTGGTCGGCGCGATCACCACCTGCATGGGCAACGTCGGCGCGTGCGACATTTCGCAATTCCAGCAAACCGAGATCATCATCGCCCCTTCGATCAAAACCGAAGGCAAGCTCTTTCAGTCCGTGCAGAGCGTCGGGATGGGCACGCGCTGACGGGAAGATGGGCCACTCACCAGACCAGTGAGCAGTTGCAAACCTCGGCATCGCAGTCTCTTATCTGGTCACTGATCACGGATCAGTGAGCACGCCTCCCACATGAACGAGCGAAGAGTTGTCATCACCGGTCTCGGCGTCGTTGCGCCGAATGGCAATGATGTGGAGACCTTCTGGGATAGCCTGAAGAACGGCGTCAGCGGGATCGCTCCAATCGATGCCTTTGATGCCAGCGGTTACGAGTGTCAGTTCGCGGGGCAGGTGCGGAACTTCGATCCGAAAGAGCACTTCAATAATCCGAAGGACGCCCGGCGGACCGACCGTTTTGCGCAGCTCTCGATGGCCGCCGCGAAGATGGCGCTGAAGGACAGCGGTGTCGACGTGGAGAAGACGAACCGTGAACGCTTCGGCGTCATCGTCAGCAGCGGCATCGGCGGGTTGAAAACGCTGGAAGACCAGCACAGCGCGCTGCTGGAGAAAGGACCGTCGCGCGTCTCACCGTTCACGATCCCGATGCTGATCAGCAACATGGCGAGCGGCTTGATCTCAATGGAGTACGGGCTGCAGGGGCCGAATTACTGCATCGTCACCGCTTGCGCCACCGCGAACAATGCGATCGGTGAATCGTGGCGCATGATCAAGTTCGGGGACGCCGACATTTTCCTCGCTGGCGGCTCCGAGGCTTCGATCATCCCAATCGGCGTCGCCTCGTTCGCGGCGATGAAGGCGCTCAGCACACGCAACGACGATCCGCAACGCGCCTCGCGTCCGTGGGACCGCGACCGCGACGGCTTCGTCATGAGCGAAGGCGCGGGTGTCGTCGTCGTCGAGGAGCTGGAGCATGCGAAGGCGCGCGGCGCGACGATCTATTGCGAACTCGCCGGCTACGGTTTGTCGGCGGACGCGCACCACATGACCGCGCCACCTCCCGACGGCTCCGGGGCGGTGCGTGCGATGCGGATGGCGCTGGGCCACGCGAAGATCGCGCCTGAACAGGTTGATTACGTGAATGCGCACGCCACCTCGACCGGGCTCGGCGACGTTTGCGAAACGCGAGCGATCAAAACGGTGTTCGGTCAGTACGCGAAGTCGGTCTCGGTCAGCTCGACGAAGTCGATGACCGGTCACTTGTTAGGCGGTGCCGGTGGCGTCGAGATGGCGGCCTGCGCGCTGGCCATCCGCGATTCTGTGATTCCACCGACGATCAATCTGGATAACCCGGACGAGGAGTGCGACCTCGATTACACCCCGCACGTCGCGAAGGAAAAGAAGGTCCGAGTGGCAGTGAACAACTCGTTCGGGTTCGGCGGACACAACGCGACTCTCGTCGCGACCGAATACACCGGGTAGCTCCTGTAGCGGCGGGTGTCCTCACCTGCAAATTTGAGTGGACGCCATGCTGTGCGGGTGGGGACACCCGCCTCTACACTTGGCCTGCAGGCCGCTACTCCGCAAACACCGGCGTCGCGGTGATGTCCGACGCGTCGAACGCGAACCCATGCCCGCCGCGCGGCAGCGCGTTCAGCAGTTTGGCAACGTTCTGCGCGGTGCTCGCCGAATAAAATCGCACCAGCCCAACGGTCGTGCGTCGGCCGAAGACCGTGATCATGATCGTCTCGTCGTCGACGGAGTTCATGAAGATATGGTTTCCGTTGCCCTGGTGATAAAGCGCGTTGAATTCCACCTCACCGATCCGGCGCGCCAGTTCCTTGGTCGCCGCGAACGACCCCGCGGCGAGCGCCGCGATGATCGTGACGTCGATCACCGTCATGTCACCGTATTGCGAAATCACGTTGCCACCGCGATCGATCACGACCGTCAGGTCTGCTTCGGCCTTGGTTAGAAAATCCGCCAGGACGCCGTCGAGTGTCGCGACGTCGTCGATGGTCAGGCAGGGAATTGCGTTCATACGGCGGCTCCTTGTTTCTGCGCGACGGATTGATCGAGCGGGATCGCCACCGGCACCGACGGCGTTTTCGGCGCGTCGCTTTGTTTGCTGAATTTGTGCAGCAGGATTTGTGAGACTGCGTTCAATGAGGCGAACACGTTTTGTCCGGTGCTCGACACCACTTCGAAGCTCTGCACGCGCTTCTTTCGATTGTTCAGGACGTACTCGAGGTAGTTGACCGGCGCGACGTTCTCGAGGTCGCGCTTGTTGTACTGAATCACGTAGGGAATCTCGTCGATCGAGATGTTCTGCTTCGCGAGGTTATCCTCGAGGTTCTTAAAGCTCTCGACGTTCTCCTCCATCTTTTCCCATTGCGAGTCGGCCACGAAGACCACCCCGTCGACGCTGCGCAAGACCAGCTGACGCGTGGCGTTGTAGATGACCTGCCCCGGGACGGTGTAGAGCTGGAATTTCGTGACGAAGCCTTTAATCACCACTGCGTTCAGCGGCAGGAAATCGAAGAACAACGTGCGATCCGACGCCGTCGCGAGCGACACGAGATCGCCGCGG
>JACDCC010000210.1 GCA_013694595.1 Chthoniobacterales bacterium | reverse complement strand
TTGTTCGACTGCTTGCTTCATTTCCTTGCCGGAGTAGCTCGAGGTGCCGGCATACGCTGCCGAGGCCAAGGCGGTGACTACGCACAAGGTTAAGGTTAGTTTCTTCATAGTTGTTGCTCCTGTGTTTGGTTAAGTCCGGCTGGTCCGTCAATGAAAAAATGCACCGGGTACATTTTGAGAACGCTTTCGCATCCCCTTAACTGGCGGCGATTGTGGCATAGAAAAGTTGTTTTTCCAGTGCTAATTGCAAAAAAATTCGCCAGGGCGGCTCCGGCTGGGCGCCTCTTTGTTGCTTACGCTTTTAGTTCCGCACCGCTATTCGCGTCCGTCACCATAAACTTTTCGTGGTGATAGGATGGATCGGCCCGGAACATCAAACGCCCGGCGTAGCGCCGCTCCAGCTCCACCAGAAGTTCTTCGTCTTCTTCTTTCAGTCGCTTCAGCACATCTGGGTTCAGGATTACCCGGATGTCATGCACGGTGTCCTGATATTTGCGCATCACTGTGTTGAGCATCCGGTGCAATTCCACGCTGGTGGTCATGGAAGTTTTCACCACGCCCCGGCCCTGGCAGTAGGGACAATTCTCGTAGATCGAGTCGCTCAAGCTCTCCTGTGCCCGCTGCCGCGTCATTTCCATCAGCCCGAGCGCGGACAACGGCAGGACGTGCGTCTTCGCCTTGTCGCGCTTCAGTCGCTCCTTCATGAGGTTGTAGACCGCCTGCTGATCTCTGCGGCTCTTCATGTCGATGAAGTCGCCGATGATCAGGCCGCCGACATTGCGCAGGCGCAACTGCCGCGCGATCTCATCGGCCGCCTCGAGGTTCGTCTGCAGGATCGTCTTCTCGACGTCTTTGCCGCCCTTGTTGCGGCCGGTATTCACGTCAATCGCGACGAGCGCTTCGGTCTCGTCGATCACAATGTAGCCGCCGCACTTCAGCCAGACCTGACGGTGAAACGCGTCATCGATTTGTTTCTGAATCCCGAAGGTTTCGAAAATCGGAGCCGCTCCGTCGTAAAACTGAATGCGGTTTCGCGCACGTCGTGAAATTTGCCCGACCATCTCGTTCATGCGGTCGATCGCCGCTCGATCGTCACAGATGACCTCGTCGATTTCGTCGGTCAGGAAATCCCGGACCGTACGATCGACCAGATCCGGTTCCTCGAAGACGCGCGCTGGAGCCCGGTCTTCTTTGATCGCCTCCTCCACCCGCTGCCATTGGTCGAGCAGCACCCGCAGGTCCCGCACGAAATAGCGGGCGCGCTGCCCTTCACCGACGGTGCGGATGATCACGCCGATACCTTCGGGGATGTCGAGCTCGCGCAGGATCTTGCGGAGCCGATCGCGCTCTTTGGGATCCTCGATCTTCCGTGAAATGCCGCTCCGTTCGCTGTGCGGCATGAGGACGAGATAGCGCCCGGCGAAACTGAGGTTGGTCGTGACCCGCGGGCCTTTGCTGCCGATCGGGCCTTTGGTGACTTGCACGATCACCTCCGAGCCGACCGGGTAGATGTCGGGAATGTCGTTCGCGGTGATCCGCTTCTTTTTCGGCCGACCACCACCACCTTTGTCAGGGCGATCGATTTCCTCGATGCCGCTGTCGAGCGCGGCGGGGATCGCATCCCAGAAATGCAGGAAGGCGTTCTTCTCGAAGCCGATGTCCACGAACATCGCCTTCAGCCCCTGCTCGATGTTTTTGACCTTACCTTTGTAGACGCTCCCGACGATGTTACGGGAGCTGTTCCGCTCGACGCTATATTCCTCGAGCCGCCCATTCTCGAGCAACGCGACACGCCGCTCGAGCTTCTCGACGCTGATCACCAGTTTGTTGCCGGTCCGACGGCTGCCGAGGCCTAAAATTCTTTTCACTTTGTCTATCATAAGGGGAGGAAAAATCAGAGATCATGAGCGAGAGCGGCAAATTGGAGGTCATTCGCGCTACGTCGATCAGGGGTTGGTTCGGCGCTGTTGACCGGGACCCGGACGACGGGGCGGCGGGGCTGCCGGTGGTGGTTGAGGCGCAGTGCGCCGCGGGCCGAAGATTCGCTGAAAGAAATTTTGCTTCTGCGGTGGCGGCGGAGCCACTGGCTGCGCACGCTGCACAGGGCGCTGTGCTTTCCGAGCCACCTGGCCGCGTGCATCCGCTTCTGGCTCGACCTCCGGCTCCGGACCGGCCCCTGCCATTTGAATCTCTCCCGATTGGGCGTCGGGTGAATTGGTTTCGTCGGCTGCCGGCGGCGCCGGGACGTTGGGTCCGGCATCTTTGAAATCGACACCTTCGATGAACGCGAACGGAGCGGGATGGTTCGCCGGCTCAAGCCACGCTAACTGCGCGTCGAAACGACCTTCTTCCATCGCCAGGGTCCGTTCCATGATGCGGTTGGCGACCGGCGCTGCGACCGCGCCGCCACCCTTTCCGCCTTGGACCATCACGGCAATCGCGTACTTCGGATTTTCATAAGGCGCGTAGCAGGCAAACCACGCGATCGTGTCGCTCTTCCCCTTTGTCATGGCCTGCGCCGATCCGGTCTTGCCCGCCACCTGCACCGTAGGCAGGCGCGCTCTGCTGCCGGTTCCGCCCGCCTCGTTCACCACCTTCCAGAGCCCCTGCCGCGCAGCATCGATTTGCTCGCGCGTAAAGTCGACGCGCAGATCGCCATGCACCTTTGGCGCCTGAGGGATGACAGGCTCGCCGCGATCGTTCAACATCGTCTTCCCCTCGAGGTCGACCACGTTCTTGATCAGGCGTGGGTAGTACGAAACGCCACCATTCGCCACCGTCGCATAAACCATCGCCAACTGGATCGGGCTGACCAGCACGTAGCCCTGCCCGATCGAGACGTTCGCGGTGTAGGCGGAGGTCCACCTTTCCCGCGGATAATGAACGCGCATCCAGTCCGGGCTCGGCAGCACACCCGGCTGCTCGCTCGTCGTTTCGATGCCCGTCGCCTGCCCCAGCCCCAACGTCTTTCCGGTTTCGTCGATCGCGTTGATGCCTGCCGCGTTTCCCATCTGATAAAAGTAGGAGTTGCAGGAGACCTTCAGCGCATCAGCCAGTCCGATCACGCCGTGAGTCCCGCCCCGTTCGGCAATGTGGCAGCGGAAAAAATGGTTTCCGTAGCCCACTCCGCCGCCGCAGCTATAGCGCGCGCTCGCCAGGCCTTTGCGCAGACCCGCGAGTGCGGTGACCAGTTTAAACGTGGAGCCCGGCGGAAAGGCGCTGATCGCCCGATTCACCAGCGGGTTCGCGTTGTTCGCGCGTATTACCTCCCAATCCTTTGCCTTGATGCTCGGCACGAACTTGTTCGGATCGAACGACGGCACCGATGCCATCGCAAGAATGTCTCCGTTGTTGGGGTCGACCACGACCGCCGCGCCACGTCCCACGGCGCGTAACGCTTCTTCGGTGATTGCCTGAATGCGCGCGTCGATCGTCAGCACCACATTGCCGCCCGCCTGCGGCGGCTCTTCTTTCAGGACGCCTTCGATCGTGCCTTTTGCGTTCCGCTTCATGTAGCGGATGCCGGGCTTGCCGCGCAGGTACTCGTCCATCGCCTTTTCTACGTTCGATTTCCCCTCCACGTCGCCTTGGAAAAAGGTGAACTTCCGCGCCTCCTCCTTGTTCGTGTCGTTGGGCGCACCGACATAGCCGAGCAGGTGAGACGCGAGGGCGCCGTAGACATAGGAGCGCACCGGTTTGATCGCGATGTCGACGCCAGGCAATCCGACATCATGCTCGGAGAACTTCGCCATCGTCTCGAAATCGATGTCCTTCAGGTAGGCGTACGGTACCTCCGTATTCGTACGAAAATGTTTCTGCAGCCGGCTTGCGTTGTAGTCGCGCGCCAGGTCGAGATCATCGAGCCGCGGCACGACGCCGTCGTTCACGATCTTGACGATGTCCGGCTCCTTCATGTCCTTCGGCATGCCGTTGATCGTGGCGCGGTATTCGGTGATCGGCGGCTGGCCGACGCGCTGGCGGTAGCCCTTCACCATTTCGGGGAGATAGAAATCCACCTGGTAGCTCGCGCGGTTCTGCACCAGCGCGACGCCATTGCGATCGCGGATCTCGCCGCGCACCGACGGAATCCGCACCGTCACTGCGGAACTGCCGCGGACTTTCGCGGTCCACTCCGCGCCACGCGCGACCTGCACCCACCAGAGGCGCGCCACGATCGATCCCATTCCCAGCAACATCACGAACGCGACGATCTGGATTTTAAGACGTGGCTTGAAACTGCGGCGTTGTTTCATCAGTAGCTTTCCCGTTCAGACAAAAATGGATTTCCAGTCGCATCACCGATCGTGTGCAGCACCCAGAACATGAGCGGCGCGAAGAGCATCGCGATTACCCCGGGGCCGCCGATTTGCCACCAAGCCTCCGGCGTAAACAGAATCGAGCCGCGGCGGAAGGTGATCATCAGGTATTGAGCGAGCAGGATCAGCGACGTGCAGACGCCACTCATGATGCAATGGATTTCCCAGCGCCCGCGAATGAACAACGGCCGCAGACCATGCATGATCGACGCCAGCACAGCGTAGACGAGTATTGACCATCCGAGCGCGATTTCAACCTTGTCGTCGATCACCTGCATCGTCAGGGCATCGAGGAGAAGCCCCGCAAACCCCGCGAGCGCCAGCATCAGCGGAAATGGCAGCGCCATTGCGCCGTAGAAGACGATCACCGGGACGATGTAGATGTGCGCGTTGTACATCCACTCCAGCGGCGGGATGAACAGCTCGATGATCTGCGCGAGGAACACCAGCACCAGCAGAATGCAGAAAAAAATCATTTCCGGCCGGTGACCACGAACACGTCCTCGAGCTTCGCCATGTCCACGGCCGGGGTGAGCCGCGCCTGACCGTCGAGCTCGCGCATTTTATATTCCGCAACGGTGCCGATCATAAGGCCCGAAGGAAAAACGCCACCCACGCCAGACGTGTGGGCCTTTTGCCCCGGCTGCAGGTTGGCCTGCTTCGAGAGAAAATTCAGCTCAAGCATCGGCGCCTGCGTTCGCACCACGCGTTCGCCCGAGACGATCCCCTGCTCGCGCGTCCCTTCGACATTGGCAGCGACGCGGCAGTTCTCATCCGACACCAGCAGCACGACCGCGATGTTATCGCTGACGGTGGTGGTTTTGCCAACGAGCCCCTCATCGGTCACGACTGGCATATCACTTTCCACGCCATCCTGCTTGCCGCGGTTAATTGTAACGGTGCGCCACCAGGTGGAGGCGTCGCGCGTGATGATCTCCGCCGGGACGAGCTTGAACATGGAACGCTCTCGATACGCCAATGCGAGGCGCAGCCGATTGACCTCGCGTTCGACGTCACGGAGCGCCTGGTTCGTTGCGCGCAAAGCGCGGTTCTCCACTCGCAGGGTCGTGGTATCGCGCTCGAGTTCCTCCAGCGTCTTCAAGCCCGTTCGGACGGACGTGATCTGTTTCTCGAGCGACGAGCCGCTGGTGAGAAAAGGCGAGATCAGCTGGTAAAAACCGGCCTGGAGGCTGCGCGTCTTCTCCGCGCTAAAACTGAGGAAATATCCCAGGACCGCGGCGAAAATCAGCAGCGCGACGATGCTCGAGCGATTCATCGCATCGACGGCTGCAGCTCGGAGATTGCAGATCCCAGAGATTCGCAGCCCGCGGGCCACGAAAATCCGAAGTCAACAATCGTCAATCTGCAATGCCTACCGCCACTGGCGATCTGAAGAAGCGACCTGACGTAAAAATTTGATTTCATTGAGGCATTTGCCTGTCCCTTCCGCCACGGCGCTGAGCGGATCTTCCGCCACATGGACAGGCAAACCTGTCTCTTCGCTCAAAAGCTTGTCGAAACCGCGGAGCAACGCGCCACCGCCAGCCAGCACCAGACCGCGATCAACCAGATCGGCCGACAGTTCCGGCGGGCAGCGCTCCAGCGTGATGCGCACCGAATCGACAATCGTCGAAATTGGCTCGAGCAACGCTTCACGGACTTCCTGCGACGTGATCATGAGCGTCTTCGGCAACCCGGCGACGAGGTCACGCCCTTTTACTTCCACGCTCGTCTCCTTCTCGCTCGGATAGGCGGAGCCGATCTTAATCTTGATCTCCTCGGCGGTCCGCTCTCCGATCATCAAATTGTAGGCGCGCTTCATGTACTGCACGATCGCTTCGTCCAGTTCGTCGCCCGCGACGCGGACGCTCCGGCTGAAGACAATGCCGGAAAGCGAAATCAGCGCTACCTCGGTGGTGCCGCCGCCGATATCGATGATCATGTTTCCCGCCGGATCCTGCACCGGCAGGCCCACGCCGATCGCCGCCGCCATGGGCTCCTCGATCAGGTAAACTTCACGCGCACCGGCATGTGTCGCCGATTCGCGGACGGCTCGCTTTTCCACTTCCGTGATTCCGGATGGCACCGCAATCACCACCCGCGGCCGCGCCTTCACCCGCCGGTTGTGCACCTTCGTAATGAAGTGACGCAGCATCGCTTCCGTGACCTCAAAATCCGCAATCACGCCGTCTTTGAGCGGTCGCACCGCCACGATGTTAGAAGGCGTGCGTCCGAGCATGCGCTTCGCTTCATCGCCGACGGCGAGGACCTTGTTGGTGCCGGCCTGCACTGCCACCACCGAGGGTTCGCGAAGCACAATGCCCTGGTCTTTCACGTAGACCAGCGTGTTCGCTGTCCCGAGATCAATGCCGATGTCGCTGGAGAGAAAGCCGAAGAGTCCGTTGAACATGAATTAGCCTTTTAGATAGGTCCGTGCAGCACGTTCCAGTCCGCCCGAGCGCCTTCCGTCGACCTTCGCAGCATCGTCCCTCTGCGCGCCACCGCGACCGGCTGAAACGCAGAGTATCTAGGAATGGACACTGGCATCGTCAAGGGAAAGCTGTGAATAACCCGTCCCTCGTTCAAGAAGTTCATCCGCACCATGCGGTGCGCACGGTTTACTCGTCCCTAGATATCCGGAGTGTGACGCACGCGCTGCACAGGCAACCGAAAGCAGAGGTTAGCCATGCGCCGATATAAGTTCTCCTCTGAGCCGCATCGCCGGGAGCTCGACTTCAAGGGCCGACAACATGTAGAATCAGCTTCCGCTGCGCAGATTACTGCAAATCATACACCTCGACCAAGGCGATCCCGGTGGCGGTGCCTTGGCCACGGACAACCGCTGTGAAATTGCCGCCCGTTACGTTTGCAACGAGTGCCGACTCGGTGTCGCGCCCCGGCTGAATGCCGATTGCCTCGAGCTCGGCCTGCTGATCCGTCTTCCAGTCGTCGTTCGCGGCAATTGTCGAACCGTTCTCATCGACCAAGTATAGCGCCGGATCTGCGAGCGGGGCGGAGACACCTTGCTCGTCCAGCGACGGCCCGATCGCACGCACAACCACCTTTGCGCTGCCGCCGGTGGTGACAATAAAACCACCGATCAGGACATTCTCACCAGTGTCGACAAACCCGCGCGTACTGATGTTCGCGAGGCTCGATGCGGTGACTGGTGAGCTATCGTACACCTCGACCAGCGCCACCCCGGTGCTTTCGTCACGCGAACGACCGCCGTGTAATTGCCCGGCGCAAGCATCCGCACGATGGTGGCTTCGGCATCGTGACTCGGAGCGATGCCAGTAGCTTCGATCTCCGTCTGCTGGCTTTCCTTCCAGTCCTCGTCCTCGGCGATGGTGTGGCCCGTGGCGTCAAAAAGCTGCAACGATGGATCGTCCAACGGGCCGCTGATGCCGTGCTGCGCGAGTGAAGGGCCGATGGCACGGATGATTACCTTCTTCGGGTCACCGCCTTTGATTATAAAGCCACCGATCAGCACGTCCTCACCAGCGCCGACGTGCGACCGCGTTGAAAGGTTTGCGAGGTTCGGAGGCGGCGCGAGCACCACGAGCTGCTGGTTCGCGACGGCAAAAATCTCGCCTCGCGACAATGACGCGAGATCCGAAACATTGCTTCCGCCGTCACTCGGCGCGAAGCCATTGTCGAGCGCGCCGTTGGGCAAAAAACGCGCCAGCCCGAAGCGCGGCTCGCCGTTCACAGCCGTAACCTGAACCTCCAGCAATGATTCTGCCGTCCGGGTAGAGTTCTAGCGTCGCTACGTTTCCGTTAACATCTGGGGCAAACGCAAACTGGTCAATCCGAGGAGCATTTAGTGGGGAGAAGCTCGGATCCAAATCGCCCGACGCCTCCGCCCGGAGCAGCCCATCGATGCCCTCATTGACCGGTCCAGCGATCAGTATCCTGCCGTCCGCGGCAAGGGCAGCGTCCGTTGCGCGCGGAAACGGTAGGAAATTCGCTCCGTCGTAGAATCGACTGGCGAAAGGCACGTCGATTTCCCCATCGCTATGCATGCGGATCACGCCGGACCCGCTACGATACGTGCCCGCCTCGTAGAAACTAAACCCCGCGCAGGCGATCAGGATCTTGCTGTCAGGCTGAATGATCAGCCCGTTGATCCCATTCGCGCGAAACGTTCTCCGGGCCGTCGTATCGGCGAAGTCGTTAAAGTCTTGATGGAATGTGCCGTCCGCATTGTAACGAACGAGCCGGTCCCTGTCTGCTGCGATGATCTTATCATCGGGCTGTACGGCAATCTTAACGATGTTTGAGGAAGCAAATCTGTCCGAGGCGCTATCCGGTGCCGGAAAGGAAAGATCGCGCCCGCCCATCGCATCCAACCGAATGAGCTGACCCTCCGGGCGGAACGGGACGGCCAGGACGATCCGACCGTCGCTCTGCAGTGCGAATGAGGCAATCATGCCGAACACCGACATTGCAAAGGTGGAGTCACGTGTTCCATCTGCGTTTCAGCCGAATCAGTTCATCCTCGTAGGTCTGCGACGGTAAGATGCGCCTCACGTGAAGGATTATCTTGGCGTCAGGCTGCAGCAGGCCGCGCCGCACCTCGCCTGTCATCGGCGGGCGACGAACGTCCGGTCGAGGCTGCCGTCGGCGTTGAGTCGTGCAACCTTGTCACGAGTAACGTCGCGGCTTGCCGCTTCCCTCACACTGTTAGTCGGACAGAGGTGTCTGCTAAGTCCTCTGACCGAGCCGATTATCCGTCGTCGACGACTGAAAGTCTTTAAAAAAGCTTTGAATTTTTATAAAAATACTGGGGAGTCGGCACTGAAGTTCGCGAGAGGCACCGCAGGCAAACGTGAGCAACGCCGCGACCGCCCGGAACAACGTTGATTATTGCTGCAAGCGCAGCGACGCTCGGCCCATCTCCTATGAGCCGCATCCCGGCAATCATTGCGCCTTCCCTCCTCGCGGCCGACTTCTCCAAACTGGCCGAGGAGGTCCGCTCTGTGGAACAGGCAGGAGCCGATTGGCTCCACCTCGACATTATGGACGGCCATTTCGTCGACAACATCTCCTTCGGTCCCGCGATTGTGGCGACAGTCCGGAAGCTCACCGAATTGCCGCTCGACGTACACCTCATGATAGCGCGGCCGGATCACTATGCACCGCGCTTCCTTGAAGCCGGCGCGAACACGATCACGGTTCACGTCGAACCTGAGGCAGCGCACGATGTCGGAGGCACGCTACAGATGATCCGCGCGGCTGGATGCCGTGCGGGCCTCACACTGAACCCAGCGACGCCATTTTCGTCTGTTGAGCCTTATCTCGGCACGCTCGATTTGCTGCTCGTGATGACCGTGCATCCCGGTTTCGGAGGACAGGCGTTTCGTCCGGAAATGATGGAAAAGGTGCAAGCGGCGAAGGAGTGGAAGGAAGGCAACGGCGCCAGGTTCGACATCGAAGTCGACGGCGGGATTAACGTCGAGACGGCCAAGCTATGCGTCGAACACGGCGCGAATGTCCTCGTCGCCGGCACCTCCATCTTCCGCTCGTCAGATTACGGTGACGCGATCAAGCAAATGCGCGGCAGCTGACGCTTTTGCAGCTTGCGCCGGCGGGACATCGGCCGATTACCCTTCAGCGCCCGCGTTGGTCACCCCGAGCCGCGCAGACGGCGAGGGACCTCACCTACTCGCGCTCAAACAAACCACCCGGTCGAGCTTGTACTTACTGGTGAAGCCTTCGACAGCGTGGCTCTGGTGTTCCCACACGCGCCGTTCCAGATTGTTTGTTACGCCAATGTACAGAACGACGCGGCTGCGGTTGGTCATCATGTACACGAAGAACGTTTTCACTGCCGGCGTAAGGTCCCTCGCCGTCTACGCGGCTTCGGGATGACGTCCTGCTTCGCGACCTGGTCGTCCGAGTGCCCCTGGCCCGGCGAAAGAACTACGCCACCGCCACCGCCGTCGGCTCTTCCGCTTCCGTCGCCGGCGCGCTTTCGGCAGTGGTCTCGGAAATGATCTCGTCGTTTTGCGTCACGCGCACCACTTCCTCGATCGTCGTTTTGCCCTGCGCCACGCGGCGCCACCCGTCCTGGCGCAACGTCTCCATGCCCTGCGCCACCGCCGCCTGCTTCAGGTCGCCGCCGTCACGCTTCTGCACAATCAGACGCCGCATCGCTTCGTTGATCACGCAGATCTCGTAGATCGCCATCCGTCCTTGGTAGCCGGTCTGCCGGCAATTGTCGCAGCCGACGCCACGTTTGAAACGCGTGCCGAGCTCCGGAGGAAAAGCGATTTCCGACAAGTAACCGCGCGGGTAATCCACCATCTCCGCGCAATCGGGGCAGATCGTCCGCACGAGGCGCTGCGCCAAAAAGGCGCGAACGGTCGACGCGAGAAGGAACTGCTCCACACCCATGTCGAGCAAGCGCGTGATCCCACCGACCGCGTCATTCGTGTGCAGCGTGCTGAACACAAGGTGCCCCGTCATGGCCGCGCGGATCGCGATCTCCGCTGTCTCGAAATCGCGGATCTCACCGACCATGATCACGTTTGGGTCCTGTCGGAGAATGTGGCGCAAGCCTTTCGCGAAGGTGAGATCGATCTCCGGCTTCACGTCAATCTGCGACACGCCCGGGAGGCGATATTCCACCGGCTCTTCGATCGTGATGATCCGGCGCTGCACCGAATTAATGCTGCTGAGGAAGCAGTAGAGCGAAGTCGATTTCCCCGAGCCCGTCGGGCCCGTCACAAGCACGATCCCGTTCGGCTGCGCGAGGAGCGATTCGACAATGCGCTTGTGACCGGGGCTGAAGTCGAGCCGTTCGAACCCGAACTGCTGGTGCTGCTGGTCGCGGCTCAACAGACGCAAGCTGATCGACTCACCGTTCACCGTCGGAATCGTCGAGACGCGGACGTCGATGTTTTGCGCGCTCGCCTGCAGATTGATCCGGCCGTCCTGCGGCAAACGGCGCTCCGCAATATCCATGTGCGCCATCACTTTGAGGCGCGAGATGATCGCGGATTGCAACAGGCGCAGCTGCGGTGGCACCGCGACTTCATGCAGAATACCGTCGATGCGATAGCGAATCCGCAGATCGTTCTCGAGCGGCTCCACGTGGATGTCGGTCGCGCGTTCCACGATCGCTTCGCGGATGATCTGGTTCACGAACTTCAC
>JACDCC010000262.1 GCA_013694595.1 Chthoniobacterales bacterium | reverse complement strand
TGGTTGAATCCGGTCCGTTGCCGGGCGTGGATCTCGACGATCTCGACCACCTGCTAAGCGGCGCCGTCCGCGATCCGTTCGGTGCGATTCACCCCTCGTTCATGGGAGGCGAATACCTGCCGCCGCTTCGCAAAGACGAGGTGGAGATAGCGCGGGTCGAACTGGAATCCACCACCGGCGATGTCACCAGCATCCGCGCCGCCAAAGAAGGAGACCTGATCACTTACTCGATCGTAGATGAGTATGACACGGAGTTCGACGTCTCACCTGCGTCGAGCGCGGAGCCGCTTACTCTCGTGGAGTTGGTGACAATGCTCGACGGCGCTTCGGAAGGCGAGTCTCTGGCTCTGGTTTACACGGAGATGAACTACGCAGGAAACGAGAGTCGGGGCGATCTCGAGAGCCTCAAGAGCTTCACGCGTGTCGAGTCACAGATCTACCCCGCTCTCGCGGAACACCACCGCAAGCTGACGGAGAGCTGGTATCGGCGAGAGAAGAAGCGCCTGACTGGGGAAGCTTCCGCCGAATCGTAGGAGCGGTCGGTGCTGCCGTTTGCACGATCGCCAGCCGCTTTGATCCTTCTCGATTCGTCGAGACGCGAGTCGTAAAATTAAAAGTATATGGACACAAATATCTCGACACCAGAAGGAACCGGGAGCGAGAGCCCCGAAGGCGCAAGCAAAACCTCAGACTCCGTCGTCGAAACTTAGCCACATTGCTCTGTGTCGGCAGCATGCTTGCTGCCGCAGTTATGCCAGTCGCAGAAGCTGAAACGGATGCTGTCCCGCCGCCGCCGTCCCTGGAGCCGACAGCGGAGGCGCAACCGACCCCTCCGCCGAGGAAGCTCGTCGAGATGCAGCATCAGACTTGCGAACCGCGATCTTTTTTGGTTTTCTCAGAAAACAACGTTTACAACCGCGTTGCCGCCTGTTGTGCTGTCGCTCCATGAGTGCCCGACAGTTCGCCGCCGTCGGAGCAATGCTCTGGCTTTGCTTATTACTCTCCTCGTGCGCGGAGGATGTCGCCAATCGCTATTACTCATCACAACGTTATGCGCCGAAAATTCCGCGAGCGGTGGAGTTGCTTCGACGCGCGCCGGACCGACCATTTCTTGTCATCGCGGACTTGCAGTCCCGTGGCGAATCGCCAGAGGCGATGAGAAAACGAGCTGCCGCCATCGGCGCGGATGCGGTGATCGTTACACCCCTAGGTGGATTTGCAAACCCTGGCGATCAATGGGCCAGTGGTGATTCGATGTCTCAAATTTACACGCGCCTGATCGGTTCCGCTATAAAATACCAATGAAAATCCTCCCTCATTTGATCCTACTCGCCGCAACGCTTCTCTCGGTAAGCTGTGCGACAGTTGATGTTACAAAGACTGCCAAAGGCTACCATGCGCCGACTAATCCGAACAACGTTGAAATCCTTATGACGGTTCCGACCCGCCCTTTTATTGAGCTGGGAACAGTGACGGTTACTAATGTCCCGGTTCGCAACGAAGCAAAGATGCACAACGCGATCCGTGCAAAAGCGGCGCCGCTTGGCGCAAACGCGGTCGTAATACAAAGCCAAGGAATCATTCCGGCCTTGGGAGGCGGCACTCGCTGGGCAACCGGCGCGGCACTCCGATACCAGTAGGGGCGAGCAAGGTCAGCGACAGCCGTCGAAAGCAATCGTCCGCTCAATCGCGCCCGCAGCGTCATAAACGCGAATCTCGCCCGTTCGGCCCTTCATGCGATTGGTCGCGTAATCAATCGCGCTACCTTTCGCGTCGGCCTCAATGAAATACGGCGCCACGCCTTTCCCTTCGTAGCATTGCCAGCCTCCACGGTGTGGGCGGATTTCGATGAGAGTCGTCATTTCACGATTTAAGGGCACCATGAGGGCACCGAAGCGATCGCCGGTGCCAACCGCGATGCCGCAAAGCGATGACTTTGCGAGGGAGGAAAAGGAGTCGGGCCGCCGGGATTCGAACCCGGGACCTCTTGAACCCCATTCAAGCGCACTACCAAGCTGTGCTACGACCCGATACGCGTGACTATCAAGCGCACGGCTTGCGGTTGCCAAGCAAAGTTTTGCGTCGGTGCGGCGCGACCGCTGCCGCCTTAGTCCGCCGTGGGCGAGCCGCACCGCGACGCGCCTGACCAGCCGCCGAGGAACGCCTCGACAAGCTCCGACAGGTCGTTGCTGTAGCCGCCCTCGAGAATGGCGCCGGCTGGAATGGAAGCATCGCGGAGCCATTGACCGCACGTCGCGAAATCTTCCGGCTCCAGAGTCATCTCCGTGATCGGATCTCGCGCGTAGGCATCGAACCCGGCCGACACGAGCAGCAGGTCCGGCGCAGCAGCGAGGAGGGTCTCGAGCGCTTCGCTGATGGCTTTCATGTGGCGCTCGCGTGGCGCTCCCGGCGGCACAGGGAAGTTATGGATGTTGCCAAACGAGCGGCCGCCGGTGCCGGGGTAGCACGGATATTGATGGATGGAGGTGAACGTGATCCGCGCGTGTCCGCGGACGATGTGCTCAGTGCCGTTGCCGTGATGGGCGTCGAAATCCCAAATGGCAACGCGTTTGGCGCCATGCTCGAGCGCGTTGAGAGCCGCCACCGCGATGTGGTTGAAGTAGCAGAATCCCATCGCCTGCTCCCGCATCGCGTGATGTCCCGGCGGTCGCATGAGACTGAAGCTCCTCTCGCCGTTCATCGCGGCCCGCGCGACCTCCACCGCCGCGCCTGTTGCCCGCGCGGCATGATCGAACACTTCAGGGTAACACGGCGAGTCGGCATCGAAGTCGCAGGTTGCGCTGCGGACAGCTTCGATATGCCGGTCGGCGTGCGCGCGGCGGAGCATCGTCTCGTCGGCGGGCGCGGGTTCCCGCCACTGCCACCCAGGGTAATGCTCGTGCAGCAGGTCGATGGTGCGGGAGATGCGAGCCGGCCGTTCCGGATGGCCGGCTCGCGAGTATTGCACGCACCGCGGATCGTGGAAGATGATCATCGTGTCGCGGGCGGCGGTGTAGCGGTGCTTGTGCCAAGCACCTGAACGTGACCGGTCGCCACGGCCGGCGCTTGACACAAGCGCCTCTACCTTCGCGCTGCGCTGCTCGCTACTTCTGTGGCGGTTCCGGCGGGATGTCTTGCGATGCATCGGCCGCCGGCTCGCCAGTCAATCCGCGACGCTCGAGCAGCGGACCGATTTCAGGATCGCCCCCGCCGGTGAAGTTCCGGAATTGGCCGACTGGATCCTCGCTGCCGCCACGCGAGAGCAGCATCTTGCGGAAGCGATCGCCATTCTCGCGCTTCAGGCCGCCGTTCTTCTTGATCCACTCCACCGTGTTCGCGTCGAGCACTTCGCTCCAGATATACGAGTAGTAGCCCGCCGAGTAACCGCCGGCGAAGGTGTGCGAGAAGTAGGGCGTACGATACCGCGGCGGCACAGCCGGCAGATCGACGCCAGCCTTTTTCAGCGCCTCCGCTTCAAAGGCGAGTGCGTCCTTCGGGATCTGGTCTGGCCCGATCTGATGCCACGCCTGGTCCAGCAGTGCGGCAGTGAGATACTCGGTCGTCTTGAACCCTTCACCGAACTTTTGCGACTCCAGCATCTTGTCGAGCAACTCCTGCGGCATCGGTTCGCCGGTCTGATGATGCTTGGCGTAGTTCCGAAGAATCTCCGGCCAGATGCGCCACATCTCATTCACCTGCGAAGGGAACTCGACGAAATCGCGAGGCACATTCGTGCCGGCAAAGCGCGGGTATTTCACGTTTGAGAACATCCCGTGCAGCGCGTGACCGAACTCATGAAACATGGTCGTCACTTCATCGAACGTGAGCAGGGTCGGCTCACCCGCTGGTGGCTTCGGAATGTTCAGGTGATTTGCGACAACCGGCTTGGTGCCGAAGAGGCCGCTCTGCCCGACGTATTCATTCATCCAGGCGCCACCGCGTTTCGACGGCCGCGAGTAGAAGTCGGTCAGGAATAACGCGAGCGGCTGCCCGTCCGCATCGAAGACTTCCCAGACGCGCACGTCCTCCTGGTAGACCGGCAGTTCCTTGCGTTCCTTGAACGTGATGCCGTAGAGCTGCGTGGCCGCGTAGAAGACTCCGTCGACGAGCACGCGGTTCATCTCGAAGTACGGCTTGAGCTGCGATTCGTCGAACGCGAAGCGATCCTTCAGCACCTTCTCGGCGTAGAAGCTCCAGTCCCACGCCGCCACCTCGAAGTCGCCGCCTTCCTTCTTGATCATCGCCTGCAAGTCCGCAGCCTCCTTTTTGGCATTCGCCACCGCGGGCGGCGCGAGCTCACCGAGGAGCTTGTTCACGGTTTCGACGGTCTTCGCGGTCTGATCCTCCAGCTGATAGGCGGCGTGATGTTCATAGCCGAGCAATTTCGCCCGCTCGGCCCGCAGCCGCGCGATGCGGGTCACCATTTCGCGGGTATCGAATTCGCCGCCTTTGCTGTTGCGCGAGAGCGACGTCTTCATGATGCGCTCGCGTAACGCGCGGTTCTGCAGTGACGCCAGCGCCGGCTGCCCACTGGTGTTGAGGAGCGCAATCACAAATTTGCCCTCCATCTTGCGCTCTTTCGCCGCCGCAGCTGCAGCCGCGATTTCATTCTCGGAGAGACCCGCGAGCTCCTCGCGGGTGTCGACCACCACGGCCGAGGCATTCTTCTCTTTCAGGATGTGCTGGCTGAATTTGGTCTGCAGCGTCGCCAGCTCTGAGTTCATCGCCCGGAGCTTCTTTTTGTCCGGCTCTGACAGCTTCGCGCCGGCGCGGACGAAATCCTTGTGGTAACGCTCGAGCACATACTTGGACTCGGCGTCGAGGTCGGACTCCTCGCGTTTGTCGTAGAGAGCCTGAAGGCGCGCGAAGAGCTTCGGGTTCAGCCGGATCGTATCGCGATGCGCGGAGAGCTTCGGCGCCATCTCCGCCTCGACTTTCTGAATCTCAGGATTCGTGTGAGCGCCAGCGAGATTGCCGAAGACGTTTTCGACCCGCTCCAGGGTCTGACCAGAGCGTTCCATGGCCACGAGCGTGTTCTCGAAAGTGGCGGGCTCTTTGTTGTTCGCGATTGTCTCGACCTCTTTCAGATGCTCCGCGAGCGCCGCGGTGTAAGCCGGAGCGAAATGCTCGTTCTTGATCTGGTCGAACGGCGGCAACTTATACGGCAGCGTGCTCTCCGTCAGCAGGGGATTGCCGGAGCTGCCGGCCTGAGTTTTCGTGGCGGCAGGTGAGGGGCTGGCGGCTTGCATGTTCGTGGCGACAAAAATGACGACGGCGGTCGTGGAGAGGAACGGGTGGAGGCGGTTGAGCATAGGAGGAAGGAACAGTTTGTTGGCTGAGCGGGACGGGCGATGCGTTCACGATGCGCCCGTTCGCGAAGCGCAAACTTCCGTACATCCGACCGGTGACACAAGGGCCGGCAGCGAAAAAAAGGAAAAAGCCGAGCGCGCGTGCAACGGATCAGTGACCTATTCACCCGCGCTACGGTCCTCGGCTGCGAATCATCAGGGATGAACACGAACACACTCATGACAATGTTGATCGCCGCGGCTTTTACGCTCTCGACCGGCCATGGCATCGCGGCGGACAAAACCGTCGGTGAGAAGTCGGCCGAGATTTGGGACAAAACCAAAGCCACCACGAAAGATGTCACCCGAAAAGTCGTGAAGACGACCAAGCAAGCCGTCAACCGAGTGGAAGCTGCCGTGCGCGAGCCCGACGCCGATGCGCGCAAGGTGGATGTGAAGGTGAACGACAAGGGCGTGCAGATGCCGAAGAACCTCGCGGCGGGCAAGACCGCATTCGTCGTCACGAACACCGGCAAAGACGCGCACAATTTCGAGATTGAAGGCTCCGGGATCGACAAGAGCTTCTGGTTCGCCCTCGGTCCCAATCAGACGAAGACGATGCAGGTGGACCTGAAGCCGGGCACCTATGAAGCCGTCTGCACCGCGGAAGCACACGGCGGAAAAGAGCAGAAGGTTCAGATCGCAGTGAAGTAGAGGGATCGGCGACCTCGTCGGTCTCCGGTCGCGCAGGTTCTCTTGCGGGGCCGTCGCGCAGGCGCTGCTTTGGCTTGCGCGGGAGGCTGAGACGATTTTCCGTTGCGCGCAGCGTGGGGTGATCCCCGCACGCGCTGAGCCATGGCTTCGGAACCCCTCAAGACGTACCGCCTACGCCGCAACCTGCTCGCGGCGGTGATTGGCGTCGCCCTGGTGGCGCTTACGTGGGCGGTGTTCGGCCGCACCACCGCGCACGAGTTCGTCGACTATGACGATCCCTCGTATGTGACGGCGGAGCCGAAAGTTTCCGCTGGCCTCACGGTGGAGAGCATCAGGTGGGCTTTTATCGGCAACCACTCGGGCAACTGGCACCCCGTTACTACGCTCAGCCACATGCTGGATGCGCAGCTGTACGGGATGAACCCGGCAGGGCATCACCGGACGAACGTGGTGCTGCACAGCGCTGCGGTGCTGTTTCTGTTCCTGGTCTTACGCCAAATGACTGTCTCGCAGTGGCGGAGCGCGTTCGTGGCGGCGGTGTTTGCGATTCATCCGCTGCGCGTCGAATCCGTCGCCTGGGTGGCGGAACGGAAGGATGTCCTAAGCGGCGTCTTTTTCGCGCTGACGCTCGGCGCTTATGCGCGCTTTGTCCGGAAGCGCGATGTGGCGAGCTATGTCGTGCTCGCGGTGGTCTTCGCGCTCGGGCTGATGTCGAAAGGAACGCTCGTGACCGTCCCCTTTCTCCTCCTGCTCCTGGACGACTGGCCGCTGCGGCGTCGGGTGGGGCTGATCCGGCTGCTGCCGGAAAAAGTTCCGCTGCTGCTGATGTCGGGGGCGACGTGTGTGGTGACGTTGATGGTGCAATCCCACACGATCAGCACGCTCGAGAAGCTCCCGTTGACGTGGCGCCTCAGCAACGCGTGCCTCAGCGTCGCGACGTATATCTGGCAGATGTTCTCGCCAGCCAAGCTAGCGCCCTTTTACCCGCATCTGCGCGATCAGATTCCGCTGTGGCTGGTTGTCGTCTGCGGTGCGGGGATTCTCGGTGTGACGGTCGCTGTGACCGCGCTGCGCCGCGTGCCGCCATATGTCCCGGTGGGGTGGCTATGGTACCTGGGCATGCTCTTTCCCGTGCTCGGCCTCGTGCAGGTGGGACTCCAAGCGCACGCTGACCGTTATACCTACCTACCGCAGATCGGCCTCTACGTGCTCGTGACGTGGGGAGTCGCGGATGCCGTGAGATCGCGACCCTTCGGTCTCCCGTGGCTGAGCGCTGCCGCCGTGGCTGTGCTCGCAGCGCTTGCGTGGCAGGCAACCCACCAGACGGGCTACTGGCGAAACAGCGAGGCGCTCTGGCGACGCGCGGTCGTCGTGACGTCGCGCAACGCTGTTGCCCAGACAAATCTCGGCAACCTCCTCCCCGGCGCGGACGCAATCCCGCACTATGAAGCCGCGCTTGCTGCCGACCCCGAGTCCGCCTTGCCGATGAACAATCTCGCGTGGGTCCTCGCGACGCACCCGGACTACACAGTTCGCAATGGCACGCGAGCAAGCGAGCTTGCCCTCAAGGCGGCGTGGGAAACGGACGCGAGTGATCCAGTTATCCTGCGCACGCTAGCCGCGGCGTACTCCGAGGCCGGCCAGTTTCAGGAGGCCGCCAGGATTGGGCGCGAAGCTCTTGCCATCGCCGAACAGCAAGAAAACAGCGCGCTGGCTTCGGATTTGCGCAACCAACTTGCCGACATCGAGCGCCGGGTGCCGCTGCGGGATCATTCGCTGCTCCAGCCACCGCAGTAGAATCTCATCCGCGGAGAGATGGTGCGCGATGCAGGGTTCGAACCTGCGACTTCTTGCGTGTGAAGCAAGCGCTCTACCACTGAGCTAATCGCGCGGAGGAGTGACGGGCCGCACAATAGAGCGGGCGCACGCCGTTTCCAGACAAAAGGCAGGCCCTTGTCAGCCGTGAGGGCGCGTTCTATTAGGAGGTATGTCCGAACACAAAGCGACTCTTCGTTGGGAACGCGGCGACGCCGAATGGAGCTATCAGAAATATCCGCGCGATCATTCGTGGAGCTTTGATGGCGGTCACACGCTGACCGGCACCGCAGCGCCGGCTTACCTTGGGAACCCCGCGAACGTCGATCCGGAGGAGGCATTCGTCGCGTCGCTCTCGAGCTGCCACATGCTGACGTTCCTCGCGATCGCCTGTAAGCAGAAGTTCGTCCTCGATCGCTATGAGGACGAAGCGGTCGGCCACATGGAGAAGAACGCCCAGGGCAAGATGGCGATCACTCGTGTCGAGTTGCATCCGAAGATCACCTGGGGCGGCGATCGGACGCCAAGCCCTGAGGAGCTCGAGAAATTGCACCACGCCGCGCACGACAACTGTTTCATCGCGAACTCGGTTACGACCGAAGTGACGGTCGCGAAGTAGCGGCATTTTGGCCGCCGAACCTTCAACGTCCAACGCTCAACGTCCAACGTTGAACGGCTGAGGTGCCAGGGCATGACCACATCGAATGATCCGCAGCGGATGGAGCGCATCGTCAGCTTGTGCAAGCGACGCGGCTTCATCTTTCAATCGAGCGAGATCTACGGCGGCCTGAACGGCGTCTGGGATTTCGGGCCGCTCGGCACGGAGCTGAAGCGGAACCTGAAGGATTACTGGTGGCGCGTGATGGTGCGCGAGCGAGATGATGTGGTGGGCCTTGACGGCTCGATCCTGACGCATCGCGCAACCCTAAAGGCGAGCGGACATGAGGATACGTTCAGCGACCCGATGGTTGACTGCCGCACGTGCAAGGCGCGCCTGCGTGCGGATCAGCTGCCCGAGAAGAGCGGCGGGAAACAGTGTCCGAATTGCGGCGGGAAGGATCTGACGGAGCCGCGCGCGTTCAATTTGATGCTGCGGACCTACCTGGGCGCCACCGAGGACGAATCGTCGATCGCCTATCTGCGCCCGGAGACGGCGCAGTCGATTTT
>JACDCC010000112.1 GCA_013694595.1 Chthoniobacterales bacterium | reverse complement strand
CCCGCAGCGGTTTAAAGGATATTATGGTTACCGATACAGCAACTGAAGCGTCACCACTCGGCCTCGATCGGAACGCAGCCGGCGACTTTTTCTATCCGGAGACTCACGTCCACGACGCCGGCACCGGTCTGACGGAAAAGACGATCCACTACATCTCCGACATCAAGGAGGACCCGGATTGGGTGCGCGAGTTCCGCCTGAAGGCGCTGAATACCTTCCTCAGCAAGCCGATGCCGACGCATTGGGCGAGTAAGGATCTCGAAGCCATTGTCTTCGATAACATCCGCTACTACCTGAGCAGCGGCACGCAGGCGAAACGCAGCTGGGAGGATGTGCCGGATGACGTGAAGCGCACGTTTGAGCGACTCGGGATTCCGGAGCAGGAACGGAAGTTCCTCGCTGGCGTAGAGGCGCAGTTCGACAGCGAGGCGGTTTATTCGAACATCAAAGCCGCGGTCGGTGAGCAGGGTGTCATCTTCGTCGGCAGTCGCGAAGGCTTGAAGGATCACCCAGAGATCTTTCGAAAGTGGTTCGGCAAGGTCATTCCGACGGGCGATAACAAATTCAGTGCGTTGAACTCCGCCGTGTTCAGCGGCGGCTCGTTCATCTACGTCCCGCCGGGCGTGAAGGTGAAGCATCCGCTCCAGGCTTACTTCCGGATCAACGCGGAGAATTTCGGGCAGTTCGAGCGCACGCTTATCATCGTCGATGAAGGCGCGGAGCTCACCTACATGGAGGGCTGCACCGCGCCGAAGTTTAACACCGCGACGCTGCACAGCGCGGTGGTCGAGCTCGTGGCGATGAAAGGCGCGAAGATCCAATACATCACGGTCCAGAACTGGTCGGCAAACGTCTTCAACCTCGTGACCAAGCGCGCCATCGCGCACGAAGAAGCCGAGGTGAAGTGGATCGATTGCAACATCGGCTCGCGGCTGACGATGAAGTATCCCGGCGTGATCCTGAAAGGTCGGAAAGCGCGCGGCGAAGTGCTCTCGATCGCGCTCGCCGGCAACGGCCAGCACCAGGACACCGGCGCGAAGATGATTCACGCGGCCGACGAGACGACGAGCAACATCATCTCGAAGAGCATCAGCATCGGCGAAGGTCGCGCGACTTACCGCGGCCTCGTCCAGATCCCGAAACATCTCAAGAACTGCAAGAACAACACCGAGTGCGACGCGCTGCTGATCAACGCGAACAGCCGCACTGACACCTATCCCGCCATCACGGTTCGCGGCACCGGTAACGCCGTGCAGCACGAAGCCAGCGTCAGCCAGGTGAGCGCCGAGCAGATCTTCTACATGCAACAGCGCGGCCTCTCCGAAGCGCAGGCCATGAGCCTGAGCGTCAACGGTTTCGTCAATGACCTCGTGCGGCAGTTTCCGATGGAATACAGCGTCGAGCTCAAGCGCCTGATCGAGCTTGAGATGGAAGGCTCTGTCGGCTAGCTTCCGCTTCCAGAGAAGAGCGATGCACGGCGGTCTCTCGGCCGCCGTTTTCGTCTCAGCATCCGGCCATGACTACCCAGACCGCCGTTCTAGATGAAGTGACCGAATCCGCTCCGCTGCCGGAAAACAACGCGCGGGCGATCCTCTCGGGCATTCCTGAAGGTCGCGGCGCCGATCTCCCGGCCTGGTTCCGTGAGCGACAACAGGAAGCGTGGACACGTTTCACGTCGCTCCCAATGCCGGTCCGCAAAGACCAGGCGTGGCGTTTCTCAAACGTTGCCGCCCTCGACCTGAGCCCCTACGCCTTCAGCGAGAGCCTGCGCCACGCTGAACGGCTCGACATTCTCGAGCGTTCCGTGGGCCTCGAAGAGGTCGCTGGCCGTTTGATCTTTGCGGACGATCATCTGCTGCGCCGGGACCCGCTGTCGGAGCAACTTCGGCAGTTGGGCGTGATCTTTCAGCCGCTCGAGCGTGCGCTGATCGAGCATGAAGACATCTTCCGGAAGCACTTCATGTCACAGCCCGCGGCGCTCGGCTCGGCAAAGTTCGCCGCTCTGCATGAAGCGCTGGTGACTTCCGGCACATTTATCTACGTCCCGCGCGGCGTAGAGGTGGAGCTGCCGATCGAGATTTTTCACTGGCTGCACGGCGAGAACTCCGCCGTCTTTCCGCACACGCTGCTGGTCGCGGATGAACTCGCAAAGGTGACGGTGATCGAGCACTTCCGTTCGTCCGATTCCACCCGGCGCGGCTTTGCCTGCGGCGTGAACGATCTCGTCGCCGGTCGCGGTGCGAAGATTACCTACGTCTGCGCTCAGACGTGGGGAGAGAAGACTCTTTCGGTGCAGCTGAACGCCACCACCGCGGAGCGGGATGCGTCCGCCATGAGCCTGAACGTGCATCTCGGTGGCGCCTACTCGCGTTTCGAAAGTCTCAGCCGTGTGGTCGGCGAGGGAGCGCGGAGCGATCTGCTCTCAGTCTCGATCGCGCAAGGCACGCAGGAGTTCGACGCCCGCACATTGCAGGATCACGCCTCGCCCCACACGACCAGCGACCTGCTCTACAAAAATTCGCTGAGTGACCGCGGGCGCGCCACGTTCGGCGGCCTGATTCGGGTCGAACCGCACGCGCATTTCACCGATGCCTACCAGACAGTGCGTAATCTCCTCCTCAGTGACGACGCCGAGGCGAACTCGATGCCTGGCCTCGAGATCATGGCTGACAACGTGAAGTGCAGCCACGGCGCCACCTCCGGTCAGCTGAACGAAGACGAGATGTTCTACCTCCTGGCGCGCGGCATTCCCGCGCCAGTCGCGCGACAGCTGCTCGTCACCGGCTTCCTGAACGAAGTCGTCGACCGTCTTGACCATCCGGTGATCGCCGGAAAGGTCCAGGAGCTGATCGAGGCGAAGTTCGCGCAGCGGTAGTTATCCGAAACGGCTCGCGCTGTCGCGCCGGCGCCGCAAGCTACCGCCGTACATTCCTGCCACGATTTCCGCCTCCGCCCGCACTCGTTCCGCCAGAGCCTTCGGCTCCAGCACGTGCACGTGACTGCCCCAGCTCAAGATCCACCGCTCGATCTCTTCCAGCCCGCCGAGCTCCATTTCCAGGACCAACGATCCGTCCCGGCCCGGCCGCAGCTTCTGCGATTCATGCCAGCTGCGCTCGCTCACCAGTCGCGCCGCAAAAGGATCGAACTTCAACCGGATCCGGTGCTTCTCGCCCCCTGAAAAAACACCAAAGCTGCCCCGCAGCACTTTGCTGATCGAGAAATCCGCCGGACGCCGGAATCGTGCACCCGTCGCACGTGCGTTTCGCATGCGCGGCAGGGCAAACGTGCGCAGCTGACGGCGCTCCAAATCTTCGCCGAACAGATACCATTGGTTCTCAAGTGAGGCGATGTGGAACGGCCGCACCTGCCGATGCTCGTAGCGGCTACTGTTCAGCTTCCGGTACTCGAACGTCAGCTCCACCGAGCGGAGCACCGCCTGACTGACCGTCTCGAACAGCTCCAGGTCTGCGGTGCTCGCCCCCGCGCTGTGAAACGAGATCACGTCCTCCATGTCGCTCCATGAAAACGACACGCGATCTTTCAGACTGTCGGTGATCTTCCGGAACGCGGAACGCAACGGCCGCTCAAACGGGGTGCCTTGATACTGCGCGAGCGCCTTCTGGGCCACGAACAACGCTGCCACTTCACCCTCGGAGACCTCGATGCTCGGGAAGGCGGTGACGGCTTCCGTGTAATAAAACCCGAACCGCAGCGCGTCGTATTCAATCGGCAACCCCAGCCGATAGCGCATGAAATCAATGTCGCGCTGGATCGTCTTCGGCGACACCTCCAGCTCAGCCGCGATCTTCCGGCAATTCGGAAACTGACGCGCTTTGAGCCGGGCGTGCAGAAACATCATGCGTTCCAGCGGCGGGCGCGAAAACGCGTCACCGCCCCTCTTCTCTGAGCTGCCGGAATCAGCCTTCATGGGCGGCGCGTCGCATGACCGAAAAAGTTCCGAAATCTTTTACCATAGGACAATCAATGTCTCACCCGGTGCGGGATGATGCACGCATGAAACATTACTCCAGTCGCTCCCGCCGCAGCACACTCCTTCCGGTTCCCTACTCGGTTCGTCCTGATCGCCTCGAGCGCGGCATTCGCATGCTCCGCGCTCTGCGGCTCTCACTCGCTGCCACCGCTATGCCACAGATCCGGCCGGAGCAGTGCGAATTCCCGTTCACAATGCCGACGGCACGGTAAACGGCTCTTCGAACAGTCCGATATCGCCGCCGCGACGGGGACGACGGCCCGACCGTATGGCATATCCGGAGAGAAGTCTTGCGTGCTGAAAACCGGCTGAATAGCTTGAGCGGACGCAGGGCCCTACCACCCGGCGGTTGCGCTTATGAACGTCTCCGGCTCGATCGAAGTCATCCTGAACCAGAAGAGCAGGCAAATCTGGTCGGTCGCTCCCGACGCGACGGTTTATGACGCGGTCGCCCTTATGGCAGAGAAGAACATCGGCGCACTCGTGGTGGTGGAGAACGGCAGCCTCGTCGGCGTCATCTCGGAACGTGATTACACCCGCAAGGTGATGCTGCGCGGGAAGCGTTCGCGCGAGACGCTTGTTCGCGAAATCATGACGACGCAGCTCACGACGGTCGACCCGAAGCAGTCGGTCGACGATTGCCTGCGCTTCATGACGGAGAAGCGCATCCGCCACCTCCCGGTCGTGAACGACGGGGAAATCTGCGGCGTCATCTCGATCGGAGATCTCGTCAAGCACGTCATCTCCGCGCAGAGCGCCACGCTCGATCAGCTGGAGCGATACATCTCCGGCGGTTACGTGAACTGAGGTTGTAGAGGCGCTTGTGCCAAGCGCCTGACGCGCGGCGTGGGCGCAGGTCCGGTGCTTGACACAAGCACCGCTACAATCGCCAAATCGTCTCGCCGCCGACGATCGTCCTGACGGCACGGCCCTTCAGCTTCCAGCCGTCGAATGGCGTATTGCACGAGGCGGTTTCGAACACCTTCGCGTCCACCGTCCACTCCAGCTCAGGATCGATCAGCGTGACATCGGCGACCGCGCCGGAGCTCAAAGTTCCGGCGTCGATCTTCAGGAGGCGAGCAGGGTTCAAGGTGAACATCTCGATCAAACGCGGCAGCTCGATCGCTCCCGTTTTGTGCACCAGAAGGTCGAGGAATAAACCGAGCTCCGTCTCCAGCCCCACGATTCCGAATGGCGCCGCGTCGAACTCCACTTCCTTCTCGAATCTCGCGTGCGGCGCATGGTCGCTGCCGAGGATCTCGACGGTTCCGTCAGCAATCCCGGCCAGCAGTGCCGCCACGTCCTCGTCGGTCCGCAGTGGCGGGTTCATCTTGAAGTTGGTATCGAAGTTTTGGATCGACTCGTCCGTGAGCGCAATGTGATGCGGACAAACCTCGCCGCTGATCTTCACCCCGCGCGCCCGCGCCTCCCGCAACAGTCGCACGCTGCCCGCGGAGCTGAGGTGCTGGCAATGAATGTGGTGGTCGCAGAGCTCCGCCAGCAGGATGTTGCGCGCCACGATCGCCTCCTCCCCGGCGGCAGGCCACCCGGGCAACCCGAGCAGCGTGCTCCAGTAGCCTTCGTGCACGACGCCATTTCCGACCAGGTTGTAATCCTGGCAATGATCCAGCACCGGCACGCCGACCATGCGTGCGTATTCGACCGCGCGGCGCATCAACTCGTTATTCTGAATGCAGTGGCCGTCGTCCGTGATCGCGACCACGCCTGCCTGCGCGAGCGACCCGATCGGCGCGAGTTCTTCGCCCGCGAGGTTCTTCGAAATCGCGCCGGTTGGCAAAACGTTCACGCACGCGGTTTGCGCCGCGCGGTCCTTGATCCACGTAACGGTGCTCGGGCTGTCCGCCACGGGCGAGGTGTTCGGCATGCAGACGATGGTCGTGAATCCGCCCGCCGCCGCTGCTCGCGCGCCCGACTCAATCGTTTCCTTCCATCCGAAACCCGGCTCGCGCAGATGCACATGGATGTCGATCAGCCCGGGCGCGACAACGAGCCCGGTGGCGTCGATCACCTCCGCATCGTCACCAGCGCGTTCCGCAGCGATTCTGCCATCGACGAGAAAGAGTTCACCAACCTCGTCTCGACCATTCGCAGGATCGATGATGCGCCCGTTTCGGATGATCGTCTTCTTCATGGCGTCGTGATTCCGCCGCAGAGGTAGAGCACTGCCATCCGTACCGCGAGCCCGTTCGTTACCTGATCGAGAATGACGCTCTGCACGCCGTCGGCCAGTTCACTGTCGATCTCGACGCCGCGGTTGATTGGTCCCGGATGCATGATCAGGCAGTCCGGCTTCAAAAGTTTTGCGCGTGCTTTCGTTAGGCCGAAGAGCCGGATGTATTCTCCCAACCCGGGAAAGTATTCCTTTCGCTGACGTTCGTGCTGAATGCGGAGCAAATTGACGACGTCGACCGTCGGCAGAACCGCATCGATATCGTCCGAGATCGTGACGCCGAGCTGCTCGAAGACGCGTGGCACCAGTGTGCTCGGCCCGACGAGGGTCACGCGCGCGCCGAGCTTGAGCAGGCCAAAAATATTCGAGCGAGCCACGCGGCTGAAGAGGATGTCGCCGATGATCGCGACGTGCAGGCCGGCGATGCTCCCCTTCTTCTCGCGAATCGTGTAAAGATCGAGCAGCGCCTGGGTCGGGTGCTCGTGCGCGCCATCGCCGGCATTGATGATACTGGCGCGCAACCGCTCCGCGAGAAACTGCGCCGCGCCGGCCGAGCTGTGCCGCAGCACGATGATGTCCGCGTGATTGGCTTCCAGGATCTTCGCGGTGTCCTTGAGCGTCTCACCTTTCGTTAGGCTCGAAGTGGTGGCGGAGATGTTGATCACGTCCGCGCTGAGGCGCGTGGCGGCGAGTTCGAATGACGTGCGCGTCCGCGTACTCGGTTCCACGAAGAAATTCACCAGCGTCTTCCCGCGCAGCGCGGGCACCTTCTTTACGTCGCGGGTGCCGACCTGCTTGAACGCGTCCGCGCTCGTGAGGACGAAGTGGATCTCCGCGGCTGATAACTCGCGAATACCGAGCAGGTCTTTCCGGTTCCACCGCAGCTCGCTCACGCCTTTGCCTCCTTCACCAGCCAGACGGCGTCCGGCTCCTGGTCGACATTCTCGAGCCACAGGCGTACCCGTTCCCCGGAGGCAGTGGGAATGTTCTTTCCGACGTAGTCCGCACGGATCGGAAGCTCGCGATGGCCGCGGTCGATCAGCGTCGCGAGTTGGATGCGCGCCGGTCGGCCGAACGAGCCGATCGCGTCCATCGCCGCCCGAATGGTGCGTCCGGTGAAGAGCACGTCATCGACAATGACAACGGTTCGATGTTCCAGCGGCAGAGGTAATCGCGATGCGCGCACCAACGGCAATTCGGCACGTTGCCCAACGTCGTCGCGATGCATCGAGACGTCGATGATTCCGGTCTCGACGCGGGAGCCTTCGAATGACGCAATCAGCTCGGCGAGGCGCTGCGAGATCTCCACGCCGCGCGAGGGGATGCCCGCGAGCACGACATTCGGCAGCTCCGGATTCCGCTCAATGATTTCGTGCGCGAGACGCCGTAGCGCGCGGCGAATGGCCTCCGCGTCCATCACCAAAGTGATGTCGGAGCCGGAGGGCGTGTGGGTGGTGGTCTTTTGTTCGGCCATGCGTTCCTTGGCGACCTCGCAGGATCACCTTAAAGGAAGCGGCGAAAGTTACGTAGCCGAGTGCGGCTGAGCTTTCGCCTCCTTCGAGCGCTTGTCGCGCCAGCTCGATCGATGTTTCACGATCCAATCGAGGAGCGCTCTTTCAAAGCCAATGTCGGAACCAGCTTTTTCGCTCTCGATCCACTTGTGTTTCAAAATCTCTTCGCGTTCGGCGAGGAACTCTTTGTAGAGCACAGAGTTCTGCACGAACCGGGACTGTGGTTCTTGCGACGCAGTCACGTCGGCACTGTTTTGCATATTGAATCTATCGTCAATCATTCAAAGCGACACATGGTAGACCGAGCATCGCACGTACCTATTCAACTCCCGCGCGGGCAGATTGTTGCTAATCAAGCGTCTGGCGTAGGTGCTGCGCGACGCGCATGAACTCCGCGGCCACTGCCGATTGACGCGCCTCCGCCGTGATCGGCATCCCACGGTCGCCCGACTCACGCGTCGCGATATCGATCGGGATCTGCGCGAGCAG
Source organism: Chthoniobacterales bacterium (assembly GCA_013694595.1). GTDB lineage: Bacteria > Verrucomicrobiota > Verrucomicrobiia > Chthoniobacterales > UBA10450 > JACCTI01. Next base: position 1,073 of record JACDCC010000112.1, on the reverse strand, counting down.
CGGAACCCGGAGCCGCTTCGCTTCCCGCTCGCCGCCGCCGGATCCGAAGATGTCGTAGCGCTTGCCGTCGCTGGGCGAGAGGAAGTAGCTCATATTCTCGATCAAGCCGAGCACCGGCACATTCACCTTCTCAAACATTGTGGAAGCCTTGCGCGCATCGATCAGCGCAACTTCCTGGGGAGTAGTGACAATGATCGCGCCGGCGAGTGCGACCGTCTGCACGATCGTCAGCTGGATGTCGCCCGTGCCTGGCGGGAGATCGAGGATCAGGTAATCGAGTTCGCCCCATTCGACCTGCCGCAGAAATTGCTGGATGTAACGCGTCACCATCGGTCCGCGCAGCACGGCCGGAGAGGTATCATCGAGCAGGAAGCCCATCGACATCAGCTTCAGGTTGTACTGCTCGATCGGGATGATCTTGTTCTCCTCGGTTGCCGTCGGCCGGTCGCGCGTGCCGAACATCAGCGAAATACTAGGGCCGTAGATGTCGCAATCGCAAAGCCCGACGCGCGCTTCCGTGCGCTCCAGGGCGACCGCGAGGTTGGCCGCGACGGTCGACTTGCCGACGCCTCCCTTGCCGCTCGCAACCGCGATGACATGCCGGATGCCATCGATTCGCGTGGCGCCGACACCTGCCGCGCCGGCGCCTGACGGAGGCGCATGGATGTCTATCAACACCTTCGCCTGCGTCACACCCGCCAACTGGTGCAGCGCCTCTTCGGCTTCCGCTTTGATCGTGCGCGGAATAGCGGGCTCGTTCGTCGTGATCGCGAGCTGCACAGTCACGCTACCGCCGCTGAACTGGACGTCCTTGACGAGGCCGAACGAAACGATGTCGCGGCTGAAACCCGGATACTTAACCGTTTTCAGCGCGTCTTTGATTTGCTCTTCGGAGATCGGCATGTGCCGAACAGCCTATCGACGATCAAGCCGCAGTAAACAGGGTTGATCGGCGGCGATGCGCCGGGACGGACAGGATCTGGAGTTCGACCGAAGCCGCTCCGCGAAACCAGCAGCAGGCTAGCGCGCGCCGGGCAACGGCGCACGCGCGTCTGCCGCTGAAATTAAGCGGA
>JACDCC010000260.1 GCA_013694595.1 Chthoniobacterales bacterium | reverse complement strand
GTGCGCGAGCCTTTCACCAGCTGGACCGCGCCGCTGCGGCGGCTAAGGCAGCACATCTGCAACACATCGAGCGCGTGGAACAGATCCATGCCGGTTTGCCTTTGCGCCTCGGCTCGCGCGATCGCGCCCAACAGGCGCTCGCCGTCGATCGGCTCCGGGAACACTCTGGTATGCGGCACTTCGAGACGTTGCTCGGAGCTTTGATAGGCCGGGAGGAACATGGTCTGCAAACCGGCGAACATCTCGCTGAGAGAGCCGCCTAGCTCCAGACCGTCGATGCCTTCGGCTTCCAGTTGCGTAATGAGCAGCGAGCAGCGCGTCACGCCGCGCGCCCAATCGAGCGCGCGCGCAGCGGTGGTGGCGAAGCCGCAGTTGTGCTCGGTGTACTCTTTCACCATTTCCACGAGCTGCTCTCCGAGATCAGCGTCGTGGTGGACGATGAGCAGCTGCATTACTGCGAGGGGAGGGTGAGCGGGGGCGCGAAGAGATTCAGGAGCTTGGTCGGCTCGGCGCGGACGTCCTGCAGCTGATCGTTGTAGTAAACGCGCACCTGATAGCCGGCGTACTTGCGCGCGGCGCCTTCGCCTGCCTCCGGCTTTTTGGGAGCGCTGCCTTTACGCCCCGAAAGCGGAGGCGTCACGTTTGCAGCCGCTTCGGAAAGGGCGGCTTCGGAGGAGATCGCGCTGTTCTTCAATCGAAGATAACCGACCGCGAGGATCTCAGGGTTGGTGCCTTTCCAATCATGATTCGGCGTCAGCCATTCGTAGCTGACCTCCGCGTCGGTGAGCGCAACCTTGTTGTTGTCGACGGTGTCATAGAAGTAGACCTGAATTTTCACCTTCGTGTGGTCGATCAGCGTGTTCGATCGCACCTTCACGCCGACGCGCAGCGTGAGGTTGGTCTCGGCATCCGGATCGGGATTCTCGGTGATGCTCGCTTCGGTGATCCCAAACGTTGATCCGTCCGGAATTCCCTCGCCATCCTTTCGCGCGGTGCCGGAGTCGAGCGGCGCCACCCCGGCAAAACCCGGACCTGCGGCCGCCGCGGCTGGAGCCGCGGTCGGCGCGACACCGACCTTCAACTTCATGTCCGCCAGTTCGTAGAGCGCACCAGCCGTCGGCCCGATCTCCTGGATCTTTCGCCATGTCTCGTTAGACCGGTCGAAGAGCTGGATCGATTCGTAGATCATCGCCATCTCGGCGAGCACGTTCGCGTTTGTCGGGTCGCGCTGGGCCGCGTCCTGCAGACGTGCGAGGGCGTTCGTGGTATCGCCACGCTCGCGCAGGAGCGTCGCTTCTTTCAACATCTGCTCCGCGATGGAAAGCGCGGCGTTGCTGGGCGACGGCTGCGCGGCAGGAGCGGGCGGCGGTGTCGCAATCGGCGCCACCACTGTTGCCGGAACTTCGGCGGCGGGCGCGGGAGTAGCAGTGGGTGCCGCAGGCTCCATCGCAACGACGGCTGGTTGCGCAGCTTGGCGCGCCGCGCGAGCGCGCCCCGTGTAATACGACCCGACCGCGATCAGCTGTGCCGCTCCGAGCAACGCGGCGAGCGCGACGGCAATCGCGAACGTCCTGTCGGGACGTCCCGGCGAGGTGAAAGTGGTCGCTGGCATCGTGATGGTAATCTCTGTAAACGACTGCGCGCGACGCTGTCAAATTGTGCGCGCGCGACGGCGGCGCTGCCGGCGCTTAGCGCGAGAGGTCGGCCTGGCTGAGGGTCTTGAAGCCTTCGCCGACCAGCACCGACGACGCGCAGTCGGTATCGTCCACATGCAGCGCGATGGCGGCAAAGCCGCGGGGGCGCGTCAGAAGTGGATAGGTGAAATGGACGTTAACCTCCGCCATCAGGAGGGCAGCGAGGAGCTTCGCCAGCTGACCGGCGACTTCGGAAAGCTCCACGACCACCATCTCACAAACACCGAACGGCACGCCCTTCTCGCGGAAGAGGATCTCGACCGATTCGGGATCGCTCACGACGATGCGGGCGATGGCGGAGTCGGTTGATTCCGAGATACTGAGCGCCAGCACGTCCGTGTGATGGGCGTTCAAGAGCTTTACGACCTCGAGCATAGCGCCGACTTTGTTCGGCAGGAACACGGAGAATTGCCGCACCAGCGGGCCATCGAATTTTGAGGTGGTTTGAGGCAGATCGAAGGCCATGGAATGATCAGGAACTTGCATCCCGCGCCGGGTGGAGCGGACCGCGAAGTATGTCGGGGGATGCCATGTTTGCAACCCAATTATGGTGCGGACGCACGTCCGATTCCAGCTGTTCATTTCGAGCGCTGCCACTAGAGTCGCTCCCCTGAGATGGAAGAGGGAAATGAGCTCATCGCCCAGCGGCGGCATAAACTAGAGGCGCTGCAGGCGCGCGGTGTGGCGGCGTTTGGCGCAGCCTTCGATGCGAGCGATACGATCGCGGAGGTGCGGGCGAAATTTGAAGAAGGCGTGACGCTCCGCGCCGCGGGGCGGATCACAGCCCATCGCGACATGGGCAAGAGCCACTTCGTGGACCTGCGGGATGCGACTGGACGAATCCAGGTCTACATCCAGGGAAAGGAAGTCGGCCCGGAGCTGATGGAGATTTTCGGGCTGCTGGATCTCGGCGACTTCGTCGGGGTAGAGGGGAGTTGCTTCATCACAAAAACCGGCGAGCCGACGCTGAAGGTCACAACGCTGCAGGTGCTCGCGAAGTCGCTCCGACCGCTGCCGGAGAAATGGCATGGGTTGCAGGATGTCGAAGCGCGCTATCGGCAACGGTATCTTGATCTACTCACGAACGACCAGTCGCGCGGCGTGTTCGAGAAGCGAATTCTGATCATGCGCGAGATGCGGCGCTTCCTGGAGGACCGCGGGTTCCATGAAGTGGAGACGCCGATGTTACAGGCAGTGGCGGGCGGAGCGGCGGCGGAGCCGTTCCGGACGCACCACAACGCGCTCGGGCTCGATCTGAATCTTCGGATCGCGCCGGAGCTGTACTTGAAGCGCCTTCTCGTCGGCGGATTCACGAAGGTCTTCGAGTTGAACCGGAATTTTCGTAATGAAGGCATCTCGCGACGGCACAATCCGGAGTTCACGATGCTGGAGGCGTACTGGGCTTACGCCGACTTCGAGAAAATGGCGGAGCTTGTGGAAGAGCTGATCTGTCACCTCGCCGAGCGCGTGGCCGGTTCACTCCAGATCGAACATCGGAACGGAGAAGGCGAAGTTGCGCGCATGATCAATCTCGCGCGACCCTGGCGGCGGGCGCGTTATCGGGATTTGATCCGGGAAATCGACGAGCGGTGGTTCGACTACACCAGCGAGCAGCGGCGCGAACGTTGTCGCGAGCTGGGCGTCGAGATCAACCCGCGCATGGCGGATTACGAAGTAACGCAGCAGGTGTTCGAGAAGCTGGTGGAGGAGAAAACGTTCGATCCGGTTTTCGTGACGCATTGCCCGAAGGAGCTGGTGCCGCTGGCGAAACAGAATCCCGAGGACGACTCGCTGGTGGATGTTTATGAGTTGATTATCAACGGCCAGGAAATTTCCCCGGGCTACTCGGAACTGAACGACCCGGTAGTGCAACGACGTCGGCTGCTGGAGCAGGCGGGCGAGGAGACGCAAAAGCTCGACGAGGAGTTCCTGCTCGCGCTTGAGCACGGGATGCCGCCGGCGGGCGGGATCGGGATTGGCATCGACCGCCTGGTGATGCTGTTAACGGGCGCGGAGTCGATCCGCGATGTGATTCTGTTCCCGCTGCTGAAGCCGAAGCGGGAGTAACTGCGTTGGGCGCGGAATGGTTGTCATCCCGAGTCGCGAAGACGGCGAGGGACCTCACGCACTCGGCGAAGGGTCACCGAACGAGCGACACACGTGCTGTGAAGTGAACGCTTCGTTCATTGTGCGACAAACGTGACGTCGCGTGGTCCCTTGGCGCGCTTCGCCGCCTCGGGATGACGCCGCACCACCGAGCGGTGAACCGCGTGCGAACCGCGCCCGGCGTGCTATGGTCCCGCAATGGAAACACCACAAATCACTGCCTACCTGAAAACCCATTGCGGCTGGAGCGCCGGTGTTCGCGCGGTGCTCGCCAAATACAATCTCCCGTTCACAGAAAAGGACATCATCCAGAATCCGGCTTTCCGCTGGGAAATGGAAACTAAGAGCGGTCAGCCATTGTCACCGTGCATCGAGGTAAATGACCAGATGGTGGCGGACGTGAGCGGCGAAGAACTCGAGGATTACCTGATCGAGAACAAGCTCGTGCAGCCGAGCAGCGAAGAACCGGCGGTGCCGATCAATGCTCCGTGTGCCGACGAGCAACACACAGGCGCGGTGCGGCTGCGTTTGTAAGGGGGATCCACTGCGCGCGCCTGGAGCGCGGGTCCTGAGATCGAAACGACAGAAGAGCGCGCGCGCGTTTCGCTGCGCGGCCTTGGCGTTGCGCTCAGGCTCAGGATCGAACAATGAGTAAATTCCGGCTGCAGACGGTCGAATGTCTGTGAAGACCGAAAAGAATATGTCGATGAAACTCTTCGCCCGCCGGGTAGCATCTCGCAGCAACGGCCGCGGCACCGGAAAAAAAAGCAAGCGCCGCTTTGGTTTGGTGGCGCTCGGTCTTGGCACCATCGGCGCCGCGGCGATCGGCGTGGTGGTATTTTACGCGGTCTGGGCGCAGACGTTCGACCTCAAAAAAGTCGGCGAGATGCCGGAGCGGAACACCGTTTACGACGTGGACGGCAAGATCTACAGCCGCCTCGCGGGCGCGAACCGGTTGATCATTCCTCTGGACCAAGTCTCCCCGTTCTTTATCGACGCGCTCCTGGCGCGAGAAGACACCCGCTTTCACCAGCACGGCGGGGTCGATCCGCGCGGGCTGATTCGCGCCCTGGTCAGGAACTTGACGGCTGGTTCCGTGCGAGAAGGGGCCAGCACGATCACCCAGCAGCTCGCCCGCAACAGCCTTCCGCTCGGCGGCCGCAATCTTCATCGCAAAATGCTGGAAGCGATGGTCGCGCTGCGCATCGAGCGTGAGTTCACGAAGCAGCAGATCCTCGAGCTCTACGTCAGTCGCATTTATTTCGGGTCCGGATGTTACGGCATCGAGACCGCCGCGCAGGCGTACTTTGGGAAAAACGCCTCGAACCTGACGCTCTCCGAAGCTGCCATTCTCGCGGGTCTCATCCGAAGCCCGAACCGGTTCTCCCCTTTGAAGAATCCGGAAGGCGCCGCGAATCAACGGAACGCGGTCCTCGACCGAATGCTCGAGCTGAAGAAGATCAACCGGACGCAGGCCGAGCAGGCGAGGGTCGCGAAGATCACCTCGAATCCGAAGCGTCTTCCGCAAATCCAGGAGAACTACGCGATGGACGCCGTCCAGCGCGACCTGAACGTTCTGCTCACGCCGGAGCAGATCGATTTCGGCGGCCTGCACATCTACACCACGCTTGATCCGACGGTGCAGAACGCCGCCACCCAGGCGCTTGAATCGCACCTGAGCAAAGTCGAGCGGCAGCCCAACTTTAAACATCCGACGCGCTCGGAATATCGTACGCCTGCGGCAGGCGAGGATTCGTCCATGCCATACCTGCAGGGCGCGGTGGTGGTGATCGACAACGCGAGTGGCGGCATTCGCGGGCTCGTCGGCGGCCGCGATTACGGCGACAGCAAGTTCAACCGTGCCTTGCCTCCGGCGAACCGGCAGATCGGCTCCTCCTTCAAGCCGTTCGTTTACGCGCTCGCATTCTCCCGCGGGCTGCTTCCTGGCGGCGCGATTGACGACGGCCCCATTCAGCCCGGTGAAATCCGCGGCGCCGGCAACTGGAGTCCCGGAAATTCGGACAACACCTACAGCGGTATTCAGCCCGCTTCCTACGGCCTGATCCAGTCGCGGAATACGATGAGCGTGCGGATCGGTGAGCTGGCTGGCCCCGAGGAAGTGCAGCGCACGGCGATGACGTTGGGGCTGGGAGAAAACATTCCTGCCGGACCTGCGATCTACCTCGGTTCGTTCGAGACGAACCTGAAGGATCTCACCGCCGCCTACACGGTTTTTCCAAACGTCGGCACGCGCAGGCAGGCCTACGTGATCGAGCGGATCGACGACCCCGATCACAATCCGATCTACCGCGCAGCGCATGTCGCCATTCGCGCGCTGGACCCCGGCGCCGCCTGGATGGCATCCAACGTCCTCGAGGGCGTGATGACGAAGGGCACAGCCGCGAGCGCAAAGTCGCTCGGCTTCAACCTGCCGGCAGCGGGGAAGACCGGCACGACGAACGATTACAAAGACGCCTGGTTCCTCGGCTACACGAACGCGCTGACTTGCGGCGTCTGGGTGGGATTCGACCAGCCGCAGACCATCATGTCGCGCGGGTACGGCTCGGCGCTCGCGTTGCCGGTGTGGACGCAGACGATGATCAAAGCCTCGCAGCGCTACCCGGCGAAGGTCCTGCCGCCCGCGATTCCGCTGGCACGCGCTACTGTCTGCGCGAATTCAAACCAGCTCGCGACGAACGAATGTCTCGCGATGGGCGCTGGCTACGAGCTCACCCTGCCGAGCGATAAGGTGCCGGGCGGCGCGTGTCAGGTACACGGCGGGATGCAGACCCAGCTTGCCCAGAGACTGGATGATTACAGCCGCAAGGCGGAAGCGGTGCCGAACCGCGTGTTTCAGTCGTTCCGGCGGTTTTTCGGCCGGAAATAACGAGCAAACATCCGCAGTCGCTGCACCAGTGTCGCCACCGGCGCAGCGCTGCGTTTAGATGATTTAGCCGACGGTGTGAACCGCGATATGGAGGGCGTGGGCGATCGGCCACGCGCCCAGCGCGATGATCACGCCGAAGAACGCGATCTCGAAGCGCGATTCCCGGCTGTCAGTGGCGGAGAATGCCTCGCTGAGCTTGTAAAGGCTCATCGTCGGCGACACTTCCTCTTGAGTCAGCAGCGGAGCGGCCCCGCTGTGGAGACTCGGCGCGGACGCCTGGAAGCTCCAGTCAGTCGACGGTGATTTGCTGACGTTCTGCCCCTGCGGGCGCTGCGATTGGCCGCGGCGCGAGGCCGGGCGGGTCTGGAATGTAGGTTTCATGGTTGTGCACACGCAGATTTCGAGCCCTGCGCACAATGCCGCGGCGGTTGCCCGCCAGCAGCCTAGCTATATGTACGAAGCTCCTCGAAGAGCCTCGGGCCGACACTGAATTGTCGATAGCTATTGAGACTGAATAATCAGCGCCCTTCACAGGGAAGCGTAGCGCTCACTAACACAAGCCCAACAAGCTTAACCGAGTTAAGTATTAAGCAGGTCGCGTGCTATGTCAAAGAAGATGGCCGAAATTATCCGAAGCAGCTCCGTTCGAGCGGCTTAACCGCCGGAATCGGCTGCATCGGCGCGGTTGAAGATATCACTCTGGCGGCACAGATCGCGCCGCAACGTCGCGCTCGCACCGCTAGCGTGCGTCGAATTGCCGCTACCGGAAGCCGCCCCGCGGAACGGAATCGGGATCTTCCACGGCCGGGGCTCGCCGCCGCTCGCCATCTGGCTTCTCACGCGCCGGCTTTGATTTACGCACTCGGTTCTGGGGCCGAGCGGCCGTCTCGCCCGACTCATTGACATCGATTCGCCGACTTATGTTGCTGCCGGTCTGGAGCGGAGCCCAATTGGTTCTTGGCCTCGGCCGGTCCGGCGAGGCGCAGCCGCCACTCGTAAGGGCGAACGCGATTAACAGCAGTCCGCGGAGCCAATATCGTTTCATGGAAGAAGGGATGGGAAAGAAGTGGTCGAGCGGGAGGAACCTCGGAT
>JACDCC010000053.1 GCA_013694595.1 Chthoniobacterales bacterium | reverse complement strand
ATCGAGATAGACGTAGCTCGTGTCGCCGGTCTTACGCACCACTTTCAGTTTGTGCGCCGCGGTGCCTTCGATGTCTTCGGTGCCGAGATACTCCACCGTGCTGCCTTTCTCCTTCCAATCGACGAGCGGCCCATCGATCTCAGCCTCTTCAATCAGCGGCTTCGCGTCATCGGCTGACATGTTCTCCGGATCCTTGCGGCCTTGGAACGGCGAAATCTGCCATGCTTGTGAGCCGTCGTAGGCCTGCACCGCCGTCATCCCCTGGAGGCTGACTTCGGTTCGAACGCTGCCCGGACGCTTCTTCGTTTGCGCGTAGCCGAGCTCGATCTGGCCCTGGTTGACAAGCATTTTGCCGGAGAGCCGCAACGACTCGAGCGCACGCAGCGCCTGCGCGCCCCCTTTCGCCTCGACGTTCTTCGCGACCAACTGATCGACCGTCGGCGGCGGCGGCGTTTGCGCGGTGATGAAACTCGGCGCGAGCAACGCACCGCAAACGAGGAGGAGTGAGAGATGGAGCTTCATAGAGGAGGGAGTGAGAAGACCGACGAATTGATGTTTTGTGCCACAAGGAGGAGTCCGGAGACAAGGAATTGCTTCACGTTGCGCACAGGTCATATGGCATAGATGCGCAGAGCCTTACCACGAAGATCGATTTCCCATTCATCACGACCACCGATCCGGTCCGCGACTCGGGTCGAGCGCGTGTTCTGCGGCGGCGTTGGGGGCACACGGCTGGAGCAGGTGCAGAGAAGCTCGAGGTAGCGGGAGGGAAAGGCGTGCTCCAACCAGCGGGGCTACCCACGGGGTCATCCCGAATCGCGCAGACGATGAGGGACCTCTCGCAGGCCGTCTGGTTTCCGGATCTGCGAGACACTGCCCGAACCATTCTTCCCGTCCGGCGAGCGGTCTGACGCGCGTGTTGCCGTGCAAAACGCCTCCCTTGCCTGCGTGAGGTCCCTCGGCGTCTGCGCGGCCTCGGGATGACCCGCGCGGCGATCACGCTCTGTCGCGTCTCGTCTTCCGATCCACGCAGTGGCTGAAGTCCATGACACGCTCTAGGTGTTGATAGCTCGGCGCCGCTCCACCCAAAGATAGCCGGCGCTGAGGAGAAACATGGCAAAGAGCAGCGGCGGCGAAAGCTTCTGGCTCGACCGCAGCGAAGCCGATGAGGTCAGTGGCTCTTCGCGCGCCCGCGGTTTCGACCGTGCCACAAAGGCGGCGGTACTCGCGCGGCGGCGGGCGGGGGCGAGGCTCGTCCACTCGTCCGGCTCGTGAACCAGGAAGTTCAGGTATGCGCCGCCCGGCGACGTTGTGACACGATGCCAGCCGGCGTGGCGCGGCCAGACCGTAGCTCGCCAATTCTGCGGTTCCGTCGGATCCTGCGCGAGCGGCAGCACCGTGCGCTCTCCCGTTTCGGAAAACGTGATCTCCGCCGCGCCTGCAGGAGCACCGGCCGCCGAATAGACGAGCGCGAGCGGCTGGTTCGGCAGGATCGGCGTGTGAGCGGCGGTCGCGATAAGCCATTGCGGCGTCTCGCTTGTCTGCGGCTTCGCAACGTGATGCAGCAGATACGACCAGTAGCGCGCAAACGTCGGCGATTGTTCGTCGAGCCTCCACCGCCACGACTCGAGCACGAGGCTCAAGGCGATTTCCCCGCGGCCGCGACGGAATGAAGTTACAACGGGTACGCCCTGGCTGTCGCTGACGAGAGGAATCTCACCAGCGCTTTCCTCGAACACGAGAGGCGCGACAGGCACAGGATGCTCGAGCGGCGTGGCTAGCCCTGGCCATCGAAGCCGGGCCGCACGTGCATTCGTCTCGTTAGGCGCGGCTTCGTCTCCAGCGCGCGCCGTTTTCCACGACAGAAAAAACGCTGCATCGTCAGTCGCGTCGGCCCGTAAGGGCTCGCTGCCCGCCAGCAGGAGCAGCCCGAGTCCATCATTCACAATCGCGACGCGAACGGCTTCGCGTTCCGCCGTCGTCAAACTCAGAACCGCTGCAGGATCGGCGATCACCAGGTCGAACCGCTTCAGCAATTCCGCGTCGATCACGGAGAACGCCGCGTCCGACAGGTCCGTCGCCGCAAAACGATAGCGATCGCGGCCGACAAGAGTGCGCGACTGAAGTGCACCGCCGATCTCAGAAAACCAGCGGCGCAAGTGCGACGTCTCCAAACGCGGACTGCTTTCCAACACCAG